>CADDYS010000062.1 GCA_902810715.1 bacterium
ATTAAATTCTACGTAAGAGATTTTCCATCGGCCGTCCTCTTTTGCAAAAGTAAACCTATAATGGCAAGTGCCTTCAGGCTCAGATATCCTAACGTCTGGCCCTTTGCCTCTTGCATAGGTTCTAATATCAGCCTCAGCTGTTGCCTTGTCCCCATTTAAATTAATGATTAAATTGTCAAACTTTTTTATGCCTCCACCCAGTTCTCTTACGTTATCTGATTCCTGCCCCGATACAGCATTTTTAAGGCATTCTATCCGGCTTTTCTTAATTGCAGAATCAGAAGTGTATAGCTCATTGTATTTAGCGGTAATCTTATCAAACATCATCTGCTTAACATTCGCGGGTATTTTTATTTTTGGGTCTGAGCGATAGGGTTCAGGTAATATAGGCAATATATGGTCAGCGATTACAGATTCTTTCATTACCTTCTCAATCTCTGCCATATCTTTTGCATTATCTAGACTTATAAAGCCTAGAAAACCTGAGGTCGCTATGGCTACTGCGATTATGCTAAGCACAATTTTTGTTGTTTTAGACAAAGTATGATTATTTGTCATTGGGTGAACCTCCTTTAATAGGGCCTTCTTGCATAAATAGTTGTTGTTGCCCTGTTAGGATTATAAGGCCATAGGTGCCATATAGCCCGGTATCTATTGGTTGTGTGTTGACACTGCAAATCTCCATAATAACCTGAGTTAGGGTCAGTCCCATAAGCAGTGGCTATGCCGCTGTGATCTTTGCTTCCGTTGCTATCCCAATCATAGGCGAGCATATCACCTGTAGTGATACTTGAATTTGAGTTGTTGGTAGGAGCTTTCCAGCTGCCAAGATAATTAGAACTGTTTGCCCTTAAGAAATTATAGAAATAGCTTGCAACCGTCCAAGAGTTGCTCCAGGACCATCCATACCAATGATGTTCCATATACCACTTCGTATCTTCAGTTGAGCCATACTTCATCGGCCATCCGCCACCACTATATAAGGCTTGAGAAGTAAAGTTGGTGCAATCACTACTAAAATATGGCCAGTTTGAATTTGGGCTTGTGGCATAGCGCTCAGCATACGATGCAGCTCCACCAGCATTATATGAAGCAAAAGCACTAGATGTAAGGCCAAAGTTTCCTATAGCCACTAACAATAAGCAAAATACAAGCAGCAACTTGCCTTTTCTTATCATTGCCTTCTCCTTTTATTACAGATTAGCATGTGGTAAATTCTTCTTACCACCTTCTGGTCTTCATCTGAGCTATAAGCTCAGCCTCCAGGGGGTGGTTTTCAATTTATTGAATCGTTAACGATATAGCTATCGACTCTCAATTTAACCACCCCCTTAAAGATAAATTAGTACCAGATAATCAGGCAATTAGTTATTTGCCATCCTTTTGATGGGCCAGCATCCTGACGGTAAATATTGATATCGCATACTGGTGTTCCGGTTTGCTACCCATTGCTTACAAAGCTAGCAAAAAAAAAATACGGATGTCAATAGTAGAATGAAAAATTTATTTGATGTAGTTAGTGGTTGTTGGAGATAGTGTTGCTATTTCGTAATATGGTGATTATGGATACGGGGTTTAGAGTGTGCAGTAGCAAAAGCCAATCTTATTGTCACCGGAGACAAGCATCTATTGGATCTTAAAGCATATGAAGGTATAGGCATTATAAAAGCAGCCGAACTTTTTTATATCGTTTAAGAATGAATACAGTTAAATAGTTACAGTCTTTTTAAGTATGAGATAATTGTTATTTCAGAAAACTCCGTTAACTGGTTTTCGTAAACCTCAAGTTCTGCCAATTTTCTTAAAATCAGGGCCCTATCAACCAATTCCGTACCTCGACAATAAGATCGATTCTTCTTTGATTTTAAAATCAAAGAATTCTCTTAAAGTTACCGACTCGTATTTATGGCGTTTAAACGGCTCTTTATCTACAAGAACTCGCTTGTTTTGCAAAATTCTACCGGCAAGACTTATCGGTGCTGTATTAAGAATTACCAGATCAAGCTCACTTGTGCCAAGAGCATCAGTTAGCTTATCAAAAAGATTTAGCTTATAATCGGCAAGACTTTGTGTATTCCTTAGATAAACAGCGATATCCACATCAGAAAGCGGTGTGGCATCTCCTCTTGCAAGCCCTCCAAAGAGATATGCAAACAAAACATTCTCTTCTTTGGCCAGAACTTCTGCGGCTCTAGAAATTCTCGATATAATATTCTCAGGCAATTTCTCAAATTTAATCATGGTTAATTATCTGTACCATCGAAATCTTCAGGCACTTTCTTTAGGTAACAGTATACCCTTTCGATGCCAGTCTCGATATACCCGTGGATCAGAACATTTGAAGCGGCCTAGACACACTTATCTTTATTACTATGCAATCCATATACTTTTCACAATTGCACACTTTCTTTGTTTATACCTCTTATTTGCGCTGGTAGAAAAAGTGTGCGGTGCCTGACACCTAACTCACATATTCCATAAGCCTACCCTGCTTGCGGAGAATATTTATCAAGGCTCTCATGACTTTTGGGTCAAACTTCATGCCCTGATCTTTCTTCATCCGGCTTATAGCCTGGTAAGCGGTGAGTTTTTCCTCCAGTAGGTCGGATTGCGTGAGTTTATCAAAATTGCTTGCCACATTGATAATTCTCGCGCCGATGGGGATTTCGTCGGGTGATTTTAACCGATCAATAGGGTAATGGTGCTTGCGCACCATATCTGCGGCATCTTTTAAGAAATCCACCTGCTCGATAACTTCCGCACCGATCAGTGCGTGCGGTGCTTCTCCGCTTTGCGTGCTTGCCTGCTCAAGCAAGTGATCAAGCGAGTCCTCGTCCACACCCAACATGCCGATATCGTGAAGAAGTGCGGCATAGCCAATAAGCTCAAGCTCGCGGCCATGTATCCCTATCTCTTTTGCGATATCGACCGAGTAATTAGCCACCCGGCGACCGTGCCCATGCCGGTTTGGGTTTTGCGCCTCGATAGCATTGGCAAGGGCCTCGATAGTTTTGCGGTATACGTTTCTAATACCTAAGAATGACTTGAAAGAAAGCCTTGCTACTAAGAGCGGTAGAAAAAATATGATTAGACTCCAGTAGCCCATCCCTTTATACATGATTGCAAGAAGCACACCGATTGACGAGAGCGAGAGATAAATCGGCCCAAGAAACCTGGCGGCTGAGATAAACGCCGGTATATATGGAGTTCCCCGCCTGAAAGCTATCATCAACTGGTCAAAGCCAAGGTCGATTGCAAAGTGGGCGGCGCAGAGAATCAGAATCGAGACTATGCCGTAGAAGGGCTCCAGCTTGCCCGCTTTTCCACCCACCGCATAGAAGACATATGTCGATAAATAGGCGGTGATAATTTTTAGCGCAAGTGGATATATCGTTCGCCCCATATTCAGCTTAAATTGCTTTATAACTGCTGAGACTAAGATACCGCTTATGATAATAACCAGCGTGTCGGGGAGCGGGAAAAGAAGTATGCTTGCGATAATAACCGCGGCGTCGATATGCAATTTACCCCCCTGCGGAAGTTGAATATCAAGAAGCCTGCTCACGGTTACGGCAATCGCAAAAAGAAACACGGTAAGCAGGTGCGCGACCGAGAACCCCGGTAGTGACAGTGCAAGTGTCGTAAGGGCAAGCAATATAGTTATTATCTGAAGTAGTGCGACCTTAAACCGTATCCTCGATTGCAATTTTAAGCTGCAGCTCCTCCATATCAGGTTTTCTGTCCTCAAGCGAGATGCCGGAGGCCTTAACAAAGGCCTCGACGATTTTCGGATCAAACTGGCTTCCACGACACGCCATAAGTTCCTCGGCCGCCTCCTCGTCACTTAGCGCAGGACGGTAAGAGCGTGTAGACGTCATGGCATCAAAGCTATCCGCGACAGTCATAATGCGCGCAAGAAGCGGGATTCTCTCCCCCGATAGCCCCTCTGCATAGCCGGTACCGTTTAGTCGCTCGTGGTGATAGTAAACCGCCGGAATTGCTTCTTTTAAAAAGTCGATGTCCCCTATGATTTCCGCCCCAAGACCCGGGTGCGTTTGAATTCTCTTAAACTCGTCGTTGGTAAGCCGACCGGGTTTATTTAATATCCGGCGCGCGATTCCGATTTTTCCGATGTCGTGCAGGAGTGCGGCGTAACGAAGTGTCTCTACTTTTTCATCAGGAATTCTTAATTCTTTTGCCGCCATCTCAGCATACTTTGCAACACGCTCTGAGTGGCCGCGCGTGTAAGGATCTTTTGCCTCTAGGGCCTGCACCAGCGCGCTCACTGTATCAACATAGGCCCCCTTTAAATTCATGTAGACGCTGAATGTCTGGCGCGCGATAAGAAGCGGAACGACGAGAAGGATGACGCTTGCCGGGCCCGATGATGCATATATCTGGGCCAGGATAAAGCCAAGCACTCCAAGCGCATAGTAGTTTGGGATAAGCCACTGAAAGTTGTATCGCCAGGTGTTAAAAATCGACTCGTCATAAAGATAAGCTATCGCCAGCGTGATAAGCGAGGTGTTGGTTATAAAAAAGATCGTGCATGAAAGAGAGAGCGGCATGATGATATATGGGAAATTAGCGGCGGTGATCTTGCCTATTGCTCCTCCGGCCAGCATGTAGATATAGCCGGATACGAACGCCGAGACGATATAGTTGCACGCACTAAAAAGCATCTTATACCAGGGTATTTTGTTCCTAAGGTCGCTGAAGTTGATAACGGTAATTAGGCTGGCCAAAGAAGCAACCCATGGCCCAAACAAAATAGTCGTTGCAAAAATTATCGCAAAGCTAACCGAGATGGACGCCTTTTTGGGAAGCCGGATGGCAAATGAGTCGGCGATAAAAATAAGCAGCGCGAAGAAAGCGACTTCTAACCAGGGTAGCACCGGTTTTATGATTAGACTGACTACCAGAGCTAAAAATGCCGCTGCATATATGCTATAAAAAAATACCTTCGCTCTTGCTGGGACATTAGCCACGGTTGTTAAGTGCTCGTACATTAATGCTACTTCTAGTGCACTGTTTAGGTAATGAAGTATGTTTACTTAAGTTATTTAAAGAAAATAGAGAATAGACCGAATCAAAAATAGCCTAAGCTAATAAAACCCTCACCCTTCAAACTTATCCCTCAATAATTCAATCTATTTTCTATTTTCGATTCTCCGGCTTTTCTAAATCTTTCAGATTTAGAAAAGCCGGACCGACATCAAAACCGACATTAACCCAGTCTTCCGCCGGCACCGCCGGCAAGTATTAGGCTTGCGATGGCGGCAAGTATTAATAAAACACGTGCTTTCACTGAAAGAAACCTCCTCTTTAGGTTTTCTTTCCTGCTCCGCTAGTTGCTGGAAAGATGGCTACCACTCCGCTTGCTTGAGTAACATGAAATTTGTAAGTCCCTTTAAATTAAGTTTTGACGCCGGTCCTGAGAAACCTATGTAGTTACCGAAAAACTCGCTACGCTTTTCCATGGATAGGCTCGATTAACCCGTAGTTGCTGTCTTTTCTCTTGTAGACAACATTTATCTCTTCCGTCTCGGCATTGGTAAAGACGAAGAAGTCATGCCCCAACAGTTCCATCTGCATGGTAGCCTCTTCCGGGACCATTGGCTTAACCGCTATTTGCTTAACTTTGACGATTCTCGGTCCCCTGGATTCCTCATCCTCTACGGCGAGCCTTGATTTGGCCAACTCACCCAAACCCGGGACATTTTTCGTGGATTTATAAGTCTTATTTTTAAACCGCTTTACTTGCCTGTCAAGCTTGTCGACAACCATGTCTATCGAGGCGTACATATCACCCGAAGACTCTTTTGCTCTTAATATAGGGCCCTTTGGGAAAACCGTCACCTCGACTGTCTTTGAATTTACAATGCTGGGGTTTTTCTCATCGGTAAACTCGATTTCGATCTTCTGTATTTGGTCAAAATATTTTGTAATCTTTCCCACCTTATCTTCGGCATACGCACGAAGTGCATCTGTGACTTCAATGTGTCGGCCTTTGATAATAATTTCCATGTAGCACACCCCTATCGACAATCTAGTGAATTTGTTGCCTACGTCGGCATTATTTGAGGAACGGGAAAGCGCGCTTAAAAGAGTGAACGGTCAGCAAAAATTTCCCCATATAGATAGTTTACCGCAAATTCTAAGTTAATGTAGCGTTTATTCCTTAATAATCACTAATTTGAGTCATAATTTAGTGCTTAATGTAAAACCCCATGTATTTAATACATGGGGTGTTGTTGGCCTTGGCTACTTACTATTGCTAAACCATTTTTTGAACATTCGCAGCCTGAGGACCGCGTTCGCCTTGAACGATTTCAAATACAACCTTTTGTCCTTCGTTTAGAGCCCTGTAACCGTCCTCTTGAATGGCAGAAAAGTGCACGAATACGTCATCTCCGCTTTCTTGCTCGATGAATCCGTAACCTTTTTCCGCACTAAACCATTTGACCGTTCCCTGAAGCACGTGCACCTCCTAAAACCTGCAAACCAACAACTAAGAAGAAACCGCATAGGCTTGCTAAAAAGCCATCATGGCGGTACCTCTAGCCTATACATACCACCTTGTTAATTTATTGACCAGGTAAAATTTGTCATATCGTCAACAAATGCCATGTCGGGCGATAACTTTCTAACTATATTTCCCCTAATCAAAGCCCTCCTAACATAAATATGGCCGATTTATACTGAAATAAAATTATTTACTAATTAATTTTTCGCTTAAAATAGGATCAGCCGAATTATAATCATTGAATGAATTAATCGGTGAACGGGTGAGCAGGTAAACCGGTGAACAGGAAATTCATCCCAAGCGTAGCCGAAGGCGGAGTCGAGGGATCTCAATAATATAATCAAAAATCATTTACCCTCATTACTTGCTTTCTTCCTGTCAGCTGTGAGCTGTGAACTATGAGCTAATTGGAGGGTTAGGTCATGTTTTCTTTACTTAAGGACATCTTTGACTTGGTATTTCCACCGAGATGCAGAATATGTAAAAAGCCGTCTGCAGATACCATCTGTGCCGATTGTCTTGCGAGTCTGCCAAGGATAAGCGGCAGCGTTTGCAAAAGATGCGGAAAGCCGACTTTAAGAGACGTCGGCGAATGCAGGGAGTGCGCAGGGAGAAGACTTTACTTCTCCCTCGCCCGCTCCGGCGGGAGCTACACCGGGACCCTAAAAACCGCTATCCATGAGTTAAAATACAAAAACGGCAAGAGGCTTGCGCCCTATCTCGCCAAGTTTATATCAAGCGACGCCTCAGATATTATTGATGCCGTCGACTATATTGCGTTCGTTCCCCTTACCAAGCTTAAAGAAGCAAGACGCGGTTACAACCAGTCGAGGTTGATTGCGGAAGAGCTATGTCTAGACAGCGGTAAGCCGCTCTTTACCAGCTTAGTAAAGATAAAAGAAATCCCTGAGCAAAACAAACTTGGGCTTGATAAGAGAACCCATAACGTTAAGGGGGCCTTTACGGTTAGCTCGTCCGCTAGGGGAAAAGTCCTTCTAATCGACGATGTCTATACAACGGGAAGCACTGTAAACGAATGCGCACGGCAGTTAAAGAAGAGCGGTGCGTCGGATGTGTTCGTGCTAACCGTGGCCAGAACTCCGCTCGTGGGCGGATAATTTGGCTGCTTTGCTTTGTTGTTGCCGGTCGAAAATGCAGGTACAATAAAATTTGAAGGCTTCTGTTTAGGTCTGTGGTTGCCCCGGCATCTAACCGTGCCGGGTAGTCCATGCTAGATGCAGGCAAAAGGATCCACGTAAGGCACGCGGGCTTCAAACTTTTGGTTTACAGTGCGGGCTGAGCATGGTGTATCTTAGGAGTAAGACCTGCCGTTCCAAGAGGACGAGAGGGGTTCCAGTGACTCTAAAGGAGTTGCGAAGCTCCCGGCAGGCGAGTGTGGGGTCAAAGACCAGGTCAGCTAAACAGAAGCTTTTTTATATGACTGCTTTCAATATATACTGCCACACCGGTATGGTGAGCATACTTAAGCTCGTTGTCACCACAATCGCCGCCGGTAAGAAATCGGTATCCAGACCGTATTTCAGTCCAATAACTAATGAGAGTAAAAACGACGGCATCGACGCCTCAAGAATTACCACGCCGAGGTCCACGCCGGCCATGCCAACCGCACTGCCTCCAAAGAGCGCAATGAGCGGTGTGAAAATGAGCTTAATTAAAACAACTGCAGCGATCGGTAATAGATAATTTTTCACCTTGGCAATCTCAAGAGAAAGGCCGATAGTAAGCATCACAAGAGGAATTGTAGCTTCGGCTAAAAACCCAATGGTATCGTTTAAAAATTTAGGAAGTATAACGCCTTTTAAAACAAAGGCCGGGATGAGTGAGGCAAATAATCCAAGTAGCGGCGGAAACAACAGAATCTCTTTAAGGATATTTACCTTCCCCCTACTCTCCCCATATTTCTGCGCAACAACAAGACCAACGGTAAATGTAAAAATGACAGTTCCGGCTAGATCGTAGAATACCGCCTTGACGAGATTATGGATGCCAAAAAGCTGAAGGGTTAGTGGATAACCAAGATAGCCGGTATTTCCAATTGCCGCAACTAAAATAAACGCGCCCAGCGTGGGGCCCTTTAGGCGAAGCGACCTCCCAATAAGATAAGCAATTGCCAAACTTACCGTACCGATTGCAATCGCCAGAACCGGTATTTTAAGAAGCGCTAGCGATATTTTAGATTCATAGACAGCGCGGAAGATAAGCGCCGGCATAGCCAGATAGATGATTATGTTGTTGAGAATAGTGGTGTGCTCTTTTTTAAGAAGTCCAAACTGCTTGGTGAGAAACCCTACCGAGATGAGTATTAAGATTGACAGGATTATGTTGATCAGCTCGCCTATTTAACTTACCACCTATCGAGCCCGCGCACGTGAAAATATCTTTGCGATTGCATCCTTAAAAGGAGGCTTCAGTACCCCACGGTCTGTAACTATTGCGGTAACCAGCCGGTTGGGTGTGACATCAAATGCCGGGCTCTCAACTTTTACTCCCTCGGGTGCGACCTTTACCCCGCCAAACTCAACTATTTCTTTGGACGGTCTTTCCTCGATCGGTATTTTGCTTCCATCGCTCAGCGATATATCGATGGTCGATATCGGGGCGACCGTATAAAACGGGATATTATGTACATTGGCAAGAACGGCAATGGTGTAGGTTCCGATCTTGTTGGCAAAATCACCGTTTGCGGTTATTCTGTCTGCCCCAACAAACACCTTATCGATCTTGCCGAGACCCATAAGGTGCCCGATCATGCTATCCGTGATAAGGGTAACGGGGATTTTGTCCTTCATCAGCTCCCAGGTGGTAAGGCGGGCCCCCTGAAGAAGCGGTCTGGTCTCGCCAATATATACATGGACTTTTTTGCCCTGCTCATGCGCGGCACGAACCACGGCAAGCGCGGTGCCGTATCCTACGGTTGCAAGCGCACCGGCGTTTCAGTGGTGAAGGATGTTGTCGCCGCTTTTAACCAACCTTGAGCCGTGCTTGCCCATCCTGCGGCTCATCTCAAGCTCTTCTTCAGCTATAGCCTCAGCCTCTTCTCTTAAAACCCTCTTCAGTCTGCTGACTGCAAGATGTGGGTTTGCGCTGGCTTTCATCCTCATGCGGTCAATCGCCCAGAAGAGATTTACCGCTGTGGGTCTGGTGGTTCCAAGCACCTTGGCGGCCTTATCAAGCTCCTTTAGAAAATCGGGGGTGCTTTTCGCGCTCGATTTTGCTGCGGCAAGCGCCATCCCATAGGCTCCAGCAACCCCGATAGCCGGGGCTCCGCGTATACTTAAAACCTTTATAGCCTCGGCCACCCTACGGTAATCATCCGTCTCTATATATTCTTCCTTTAAGGGCAGCTTGGTCTGATCAATTAAGACTACCTTGCCCCTCTTCCACCAAATAGTCCTCACAACAATCTCCATATTCTAAACCTTCAACCCTAGTACTTCATCAAGCATACTTTTGGGGGTTACTGTAGTTGCTCCATTTATGGAGCTTCTTTCAACCGTTACGGGTTTGGCCCGATAAATCGGGCAACTACATCTCTGCAGTTTTTACCTTACGTTCTAGACCCACATAATCTAGTATCTAGTATCTAGTATCTAGTTTCTAGTTTCTAGTTTCTAGGTCCCCATCTCCCACGAGTGCAGGTACTTGTCCTGCTCTTGGGTTAGCTGGTCTATTTTTATACCCATCGAGTCGAGCTTAAGCCTTGCAATAGACGAGTCTATCTCGCCCGGCACCCCGTAGACTTTATTCTCCAGCCTCTCTGCATTTGCCAGCATATACTCAGCCGATAGCGATTGGTTTGCAAAGCTCATATCCATAACGCTTGCCGGATGACCCTCTGCCGCCGCTAGATTTACCAGACGACCGTCGGCTAGTAGATAAATTCTTCTTCCACCATCCATCAGGTACTCCTCAACAAATGGTCGCACGGGCTTATGCGATATCGCCATCTGTTCTAAAGCAGGGATGTTTATCTCAACATTGAAGTGGCCGCTATTGCAGATAATCGCGCCGTTCTTCATTACTTTAAAATGCCGCTCATCGATGACATGAAGGTCCCCGCTAACGGTAACCCATACGTCTGCGACCATCGCTGCCTCAATTGACGGTAGAACGCGAAAACCGTCCATTACCGCCTCAAGAGCTTTTAGCGGGTCGATCTCGGTAATTATAACATTTGCACCCATACCCCGCGCACGCATGGCAACTCCCCTACCACACCAGCCATAGCCGGATATAACAAAGGTCTTACCCGCAAGAAGGACATTAGTCGCCCTCAGGATACCGTCGATTGTGCTCTGCCCTGTCCCGTAACGGTTATCAAAAAAATGCTTGGTTTGCGCATCGTTGACCGCAACAATCGGGTACTTTAAGACCCCTTGCTCGGCCATGCTTTTAAGCCTGATAACACCGGTGGTCGTCTCCTCGGTGCCCCCGATAACATCGGCCAGCTCATCGGCCCTCTCGGTATGAAGGACGGAAACCAGGTCGGCGCCATCGTCCATCGTTATCTTGGGGCGATGATCAAGCGCGGCTTTAATATGGTTGTAGTAAGTCGTTTCGTCCTCACCCTTGATAGCAAAAACGGGGATCCCATAATCCTTTACCAGAGATGCTGCCACATCGTCCTGCGTACTTAAGGGGTTTGAGGCACAAAGAACAACATCCGCGCCGCCTGCTTTCAATGTCCTCATAAGATTTGCCGTCTCGGAGGTAACATGCAGACATGCAGCTAGCTTTACGTCTTTAAGCGGCTTTTCATTTGCAAACCGCTCTTTTATAAGACCCAATACCGGCATGTCCTTCTCGGCCCACTCAATTCTCTTTTTGCCGTCCTCGGCAAGGCCGAGATCTTTTACATCATAGTCCATCTAATCCACTCCTTCTTTAAGACTTAAACCTTTTGTAAAATACTAATTATAAGCTTTATCAGCTTCTCGGAGGATTTCTGCGCCTCGACAAGAACCTCGTCGTGGCTTAACTTGTGCTTTGCCTCCGGTGTGTTTGTGATGACTGCAAGACCTAAAACCCTCATCCCCAAGTAATTTGCCATTATGACTTCGGGGACGGTAGACATACCGACTGCATCGCTAATCGTTGAGAGAAACCTCACCTCAGCCGGCGTTTCATAGGTGGGTCCCGTCAGAGCGACATAGACTCCTTCTTTTAGATCGACGCCTTCCCCTTTAGCCGAATCCTCGGCAATCTTTAGAAGCCCCCTATCATACGCCTCAGACATGTCGACGAATCTCGGGCCGACTTCGTCGTCGTTTGGTCCTATAAGCGGGTTTACACCCATCAGGTTAACGTGATCCGTTATTGCCATGATATCGCCCGCCTTGAGGTCGGGGCGCAGGCTGCCCGCCGCACAGGTAACGATAAGTGTTCTAACTCCCAAGCTCCCCAGGACCCTTACAGGAAAAGAGACCCCTGTCGAAGTATACCCCTCGTAGTAATGAAAACGCCCCTGCATGATGGCGACTTTTTTATCGGCGATCGTTCCGATCACCAGATTCCCGGCATGACCCACGGTCGTTGATTGCGGGAAGTGCGGTATCTCATTATACGCAAACACCTTAGGGCGTTCAACCGAATCTACCAACCCGCCAAGCCCGGAGCCGAGGATAATACCGATATCGGCCCCACCGGCAATCCGGTCGGTTAAGAACTTAAGCGTGTCTTTTATATTTAGCCTTACCTGCTCGATTAAATCCATATTTGTCTCCTAAATTGATAGCTTAGAAACTGTGCGGCCGGTGCTTAGTTAGCACTATTAAAATGCCTTATATATTTTACCATTTAAATATTCCCCATTATACCCCTACTAAAGTTGCCAATTCTGTTTGTCGATATTTCTTACAGCAGAAAGGATGATCTCTAAGTTGAGTTCCAAGATACACCCGGCCGCACTTGCCCTAGCAGTGGTCACAATACTTTTTATCCTAATCCTGCCGGTTCATGCAACAGCCCAGGATGGCATATCGCTAAGTGCGGATGAGCAATATATGTTAAAGCTGCTTAACAAGGAGCGAAGTATAAACAGGCTTCCCTCTCTTGAGATCGACCCCAAGCTTGAACTTATGGCCAGGCAGTATTCC
Source organism: bacterium (assembly GCA_902810715.1). Lineage (GTDB taxonomy): Bacteria > Actinomycetota > Aquicultoria > Aquicultorales > Aquicultoraceae > CADDYS01. The sequence goes on from CADDYS010000062.1 coordinate 12,643, forward strand.
CAGGAGATGATAACCTACAGCTTCTTCAGCCATACGTCGCCGGTCTCCGGCGAACTCTTGAACAGGATAACGAAGGCGTCCATCCCGGATGGATGGACATTGGCCGGCGAGAACCTGGCCGGTGCCCCCACGGTTGAGGCAGCATTCCAGGGGCTTATGGAAAGTCCGTCGCATAAGGCAAACATACTTGAGCCAAAATACACGCGCGTCGGTATCGGGGTTATTGACGGCGGTCCTTACGGAAAGATATTTACACAGGAATTTATCGCATATCCAGAAGATATGGTTAGGAGTTGCCGACAATTCCGAAGCTTCGGCGATCTGAGGTAACGACCTTCCCATCATCGGTGGTTGCTACAACCCACCACTTCCACCACTTAATTGTGCCGCCATCCCCTAGCTGAGTCAATATATTATCGGCAGGTTTATACGGATTGCTAACATTATTTACAGTTATTGACGTGCCTGTAGTGTCCCTAGTAGGTTCCAAACGCAGTGAGTAGGTCGCACCACTTACATCATCCCAGCTAAACTGAAGCTCGCTGCCTGTAACAGTAGTTTCATTAGCCGGCAACCTTAGATTGACGGCAAGAGGAGTCACCACGGGAGGTGGGTTGGTTGTAGTAGTCGTTGCGGCAACGCTCACGGCTTTTTTCTTCTTGTGCTTCTTCCTAGTTTTATTGGTGGTTTTGGGTTTTGTTTGTGTGGGGTTGGCCGCATTATTCTTATCTGTTAAATCATCGAGCTTAAGGTTGTTGCTATTATCCTTTGTAGTGTCTCTTGAGATCTTGTATCCGAGGACCGCTGTTTTTCCTTTACTAAGCCTTGCCAGCAAATTGGCCTCATCCAACCTTCTCTTTGAGAACTCATGGAGTAGCCTGTCCTTGCCTGCTTTATCAAACGTCAAGGCAAGCTCAACTCCCTCTATGGTTCTCTTTAGCCCATAGAGCGGGCTTCCCGGCAGGCTGCCACCGGATGCATACAAAAGGCCGCCCAAGGCGACAACCAGCATAGCAGCGGCAACGCCGACCCCAACATATTTCCTAAATAATTCTCTTAAGCTAAACGGAGTCGGTACATGGGAGACTTTTGGCTTAAACAGCTCGCGCTCTATCGCGAGTATGCCTCCCTCTATCATGGCCAGAAACTTCTCCCTACCGGTCTTAGTATATAACTTTGATGGCCTAAGCTCAGGATATTCCGGATAGGCATGCTTCACGCCAACTACGACTGAGAGCAGTTCCCTTAATTCTTTGCGCAGGTTCGGATACAACCTCAGGCACTCTTCAACCGTAGCGCCTGTGCTTATAAGCTTTATGCAGTAGTCAAGTGCATTATCTAGTTTTTTATTATGCACGCTCTGCTTAGCCATTCTTTGCTGTCCTGCCCTTTAAGCCAAGCGTAGGCTCTACCATTTGGCCTTCCTCATCCTGCCCCTCAAGAATTTTTCTTAAGGCAATAAGCGATTTTACCTGAAGCGACTTGATGGAGCCTTCAGACTTATCCAAGACTTCAGCAATCTCGGTGTTTGAGAGGCCCATGGCAAGCTTTAACACGAGAACCTGTTTTTGTTCATCAGCAAGTTTGCCGACAGCCCTTCTTACCTCTGCAGCATCCAACGTTGTGATGTCTTTTCGCTTGCGACCGGTTTTGTCTTTCAAGTCAAAGAAAAGGTCTTCTATTTCGCCACCAAGTAATATCTGCGACCCATCCGTTTTAGATTCCAGGTATTCCAGAGTTGTTTCGCTTGCTATTTTAAGCAGCCATGGATAAAACGACCTGCTATCACCCCTAAATTCAGGAATCGCCATGAGCATTTTAAGGAAAGTCTCAGTGGTTAGATTCTCAGCCACAGGCCTGTTATCTACATGGTAAAAAATGAAGCGGAAAACATGCGGGAGGTAGTTATCATAAAGCGTGAGAAGCGCGTCCTCGTTGAGCTGCCTCGCGTTCATAGTTAAAACATCGAGATTTTTAAGAGCAGACACTTTGAAAGTCCCCTCCGTGGCGTAATTATTTGCTGCTACCGGTTACTGTTTAAATCCTAAAAATATTCCTGCTTCTAATTCTGTATCCATCCACCAGACTATACCTGGTAGAACGGAAGGTCTTTATGGCGTAGCTTTATACTACAAGCATTTTATAACAAAAGCGGTTTTAGAAAAAGCGGTTTTGAAGAAAATTTAGAGTTATATGCCTACTTTACTTCTTAATCATCTTATCGTATCTAGTTGCCGGATCACTTAGATCCAAATGCCCGGCAATGGTATCGATCTGTTTACCATCGACTAAAAACTTAACGCTCTTAATGCTAGTGCCAGGCAGTTCGGTAAGTGTATCAACAACCGAGTACACCGCCATTATTTCCCCGGTGCTTCCTCCCGGGTTATCGCTAACAAACTCTTTAGAGAAGTCCACAAACGCGATACCGCTGTCATTTACCGTAACTTTATTAACCTTAGCGGTGGATGGTATTGTTTGATAATGGCCTTGCTCCTTCGGCCCTTTAGCCAACTCCTCCATGGCAACCTTTGCGATATCTTGACTCACCGCCACCTCGCGGGTCTCCGGCACCAAATAGCGCGCCTGGTCATCGCTGAAATACAGCGTTATCTTAATTGTGGTCGTAGCTGTGGTTGTTTTTGTCTCGGTCATAGTCTTGGCGCTAGGTGCCTTTTCGTTATTTTTAATCTTATTTGTATCCCCTTTTGCTGTTTGTTGTTTGTTGTTATCTGATGCAGTGTTAGTAGACTTTGAGTCCTGTCCTTTACAGCCAACCCCTACCACTGAAACTAGCACGACTAAAGCCATGATTAACGCGATATTAATTGCTCTTTTCATTACAATCCCTCTCTTTAATCTTACTGTTAATACCTTTAGAAGGCAGGATAGACAGACTGGGCGTATATTTTAAACTTAACGGGCTTAAAACAA
>CADDYS010000063.1 GCA_902810715.1 bacterium
ATGAAAGCAGATGGCGCAACCTTAATAGAAAAATACCAACGAAAATATAACCGCCATATCGCCTTCCAGCGCGAACTTAGAGAAGCTATGAAAAATCTGGTGTAGCTTAGCTCGCTTTCGATCTCGGCCACGGTCCTTTTTACCGTGGCATTCCTGATTCAATGCGGGGGTTGCAGAAGCGGCTAAGCTTTTTGGGGTTAAAAAACCAAACTTTTTAAGAGATTACGCCGGCAAGGAAGATTTCCCCAGGCCGGTAGCTGAGCTAGCCTCTGGAAGGATATGGCGTTTAAAAGATTTAGAGGAGTACAAAGCGAAAAGCATGAAACAGAGCGCATGATGTTTATAAAAAACATCGAGGTAAATCCACTGTTTAAAAAAGCACTCCGTCTGATGGAGGACGGCGGGCGCCACGTCTTTATTACCGGCCGGGCCGGAACCGGGAAATCAACCCTTCTTGAGTATTTCCGATCGAATACCAAAAAAGAGATTGTAGTTTTGGCGCCAACCGGAGTAGCGGCGGTAAATATCTCCGGCCAGACCATCCACTCGTTTTTCGGCTTTCGGCCTGATGTGACGGTTGAGAAAGTTAAGAAAGAAGCTAAGAAAAAAGCATCTCCAATCTACAAAAACATTGATGCTATTGTAATCGATGAGATTTCTATGGTGCGGGCCGATCTTTTGGACTGCGTTGATGCGTTCTTGAGAATAAACGGTAAAGCTCCCGGATTTCCATTTGGGGGCACCCAGATGATTTTTATCGGCGACCTGTATCAGATTCCGCCGGTTGTCACCGGCCACGACCGCAATATTTTTAGAGAGCACTATGAAAGCGAGTACTTCTTCGGTGCTAAAGTTTATGCTGAGATTGAGATTGAATACCTGGAGCTTGAAAAGATCTATCGCCAAACCGACCAAACCTTCATAGAGCTTTTAAATAAAATCCGCAACAAAACCGCCTGCGATGAAGATATAGAGCTGGTCAACCGCAGGGTTATCGGTAATGAGGATGAGCTGCCGAAAGACATTATCTATTTAACCACCACCAACGCAATGGCTGATGAAAGAAACGAGACAGAGCTTGCCAAGCTGCCGGGAAAAACCCGTGTTTTTAAGGCCGAAGTCGATGGCGGCATGGATGAAAAATACTTCCCGGCCGACAGGGTGCTTCGAGTAAAGAAAAAGGCGCAGGTGATGCTTCTAAACAACGATCCGGCAGGGCGGTGGATCAACGGGACCATCGGCACGGTAAGCAAGATCGAGCAAGACTATCTGGAAGTCAGGATTCAGGATGGGGACGTCGAGGAGGTAACGCCGTTTAAATGGAAAATAGGCCGATTCTTCTGGAACGAGAAGACGCGGTCCGTTGAGTCTGAAATAGTTGGCTCTTTCAAGCAGTATCCCATAAAGCTTGCCTGGGCAATAACTATTCATAAAAGCCAGGGGAAAACGTTTGATAATGTAGCTATTGATCTTGGCAGGGGGGCCTTCGCATCCGGTCAATTATATGTGGCGATTTCTCGCTGTAGAAGTCTTGAGGGCATTTTCTTGAAGAGAGAGATAAAGAAATCGGATATCTGGACCGACCGGCGGGTGACTGAGTTTATCACTCGGTGTCGGTACGAGCTTTCAGAGAAGGAAAATTCTCACAGCCTCGAGGGGTTTTAAGATATGCAGGGACCATAACTACTCATGCAGATGGGAAGCGTGAAATTACGCCTCCCAACCAGGTCTTTTTCTTATATTCCAAATACCTATCACCAAATTCCTTAACCAAGTCTTTCTCCTCAGCTCTGGACACGATAAAAAGCATAAGAGTAATGACCAGTGCATAGATTAGGGCAAGCATTGACGCGCTCCATATAGCAAGGCCAAATGCGGCCGTAGCTCCCCCAAGATAAATGGGATGTGCGGTAATCTTATAAGGTCCCGATGTAATAAGTTGGCCATCAGAGGGCGGCATAAATGTAGGGATTTTAAGTGCGAGGATTGCCCAAATAATTAATATGGACCCTGCAATAGCTACGACCAGCCCCATCCAGGATAAAACAATAGATAGCGGCTCGTGTCTGTCAAGCCAAATAAACACAACAAATGCCGCTATGTTGCTTATAACGATGAAGAAGTGAGCGAAGACAAGAAGCGGTCTGAACACCCTGGCCACTTTGAAATAGGAAGTATACTTCCAGCCGATGAACATATATGTGGCTACCATGTAAAAACATAAAGATACAAATATTCGAATTATATCTGGATAGTTTGTCCTAATACCCATCGAGAACCGGCCTATAGTATGTATATCTACAACCCCATCAAGTCATATACCCTTATTCGGTGTTGTTGCTCTATAAATGGGGCAACTACAGGATTATTTCTTCTACCGTAGTGATTTTTGTAAATTACTAGACATTCTCGAATAGCTGGGTATAGAGAAATAAAAATCCCGACACGGAAGGGGGTAACAGATATGATGCAGAACCCATCGGTGGATGAAGTTATCAGCAATTGGCTGCCAGAGCCAAAGGAGTTAGCAAGTCGCTTAATCGAGAAGTATGGCCAACCAAATGAAGTGAGTGCCAATATGCTTATCTGGTACAACAATGGGCCATGGAAGCGCACCATTCTTCATAACGAAGAACTACCGCATAAATTCCCAAAGCCGCATAACGACAAGCTTGAGAATGTCATCGATTATCAAGTGCCACCAGTGAAAGCATCCGATCTTGATATGTTTGATGGCAGCGTAATCTTTGATCGCACTGCAGGTGAAATGTGGGCTCGTTGTGAAAGTGAAGCTATGAATATGCTGGCTCTAAACCTTGCAAACGATATTGTCACAGGAAAAAGAAATATTGAGGATGCAAGAATGGAATATGGTAAGCAGGCAATGGCCCATATGATAGGACAATCGGCACCGTATACTGAGAGCTTGCAGTTTGAAGTGCCGCATGGCGGTACCGCAGACCCTGATCAACCGGTCATGAAAGCCGCATAGCGGGCCAAGAGAGCATATCTCGTATCTAATAAAAAGGAGGTCTTGACCTGGGATATCGTCAAGACCTCCTTAAAGAAAATAAAAGAACAGGGATTTTCAAAACTAAAAGAAGGCAAGAAACATGGAAGAGCCAAGACCAGAAATCCCACCGAAAGCCCCGCTTATCCGCGAAGTCAGATGGGAGGGCGAGGTTGATGGGTATGAGGAGGTTACGCTAATTGTCGGGCGTGGAGAGATCGCCTGCCGGTATTATCCCGTATCCGGTGCCTACATCGGTGCGATCTGGGTGGGCGGTGTCGGTGGCGATTGGGATACGCCTGCAAGCGATCTCTACCCGAGACTCTGTGAGGAGCTTATAAACGACGGCATCGCTTCTTTAAGAGTGCGTTTTAGATATCCGACTGCTCTTGATGAAGCGGTCTACGATGTGATGGCCGGCGTCTCCTTTCTTGAGATGGAGGGTATAGCTAAGATGGCTCTTATCGGGCACTCATTTGGTGGAGCGGTTGCGATACAATCTGCCGCCCGCTCCGAAGCAGTAAAAACTGTTATAACTTTATCCACTCAAAGCCAAGGTGCAGACCTTGTCTCTGAGCTTTCACCCGACTGCTCGATCCTTCTTATCCATGGGGAAAAAGACAAGGTACTACCTCCCGACTCATCGCGCGTTGTCTACGGCGTAGCACACGAGCCCAAGAAACTCATAATCCTTCAGGGAAACGGTCACAGCCTGGATAAGTCCGCAGATAAGGTAAGAGAACTCATTTACGATTGGATCATCTCAAGGCTGGAACCGCCAAAATCAAGCTAACCCCCTTTAACTTTCCTTTAATTAACCAGGGACGGCAGAAAGGGAGCTAAGCTCCCCTTCTGCCTCTCACATGCTTACTCCCTGATTTATGCCAGCCTGGCCAGGTGTATGACTACTGCTATCACCGTAAAGATAAGTAATATATTAATAACGCTTACGATGGTAGGTGTGAAGGCTAGTATGCCCAGCATCTGCAATAATGCCAGAACAGCGGCTACGAGGAGTACCGCATAGATAATGGTCCATAACGGAGCATTCGACCTCGCTGCCATTATCTCCACCCCCTTACATTGTATATATACCCACATATTATCAACCCCAATCCATTGGGTTCTTGGTGGACCGATAGATTGCTTTTAGTTGTATAAGGCGGTTGAGTTAGCTCAATTTATTTAACATTATTATTTGACAATGTATACCCCTAGGGGGTATACTTTCGTTTAAAATAGCTGATATATAAGGGGTTGGTAAACCGATGAACTTGGAAGATTTCACCTATGTTGTTGATACCCAAAAAAGCTTTGACGATGCCGTGGTATCGGTTTTAAGGGAAGTTGAGAAAAAAGGATGGGCGGTATTTAATGTTATCGGCATCAGCGAGAGGCTGGCGGCTAAGGGATTCAACCAGAAGCCTATCAAACTAATTGAGATTTGTAACGGCAAACACGCCAACCATTTCCTTAACAAGGATAGATACGTTTCTCTCTTTATGCCGTGCAGGATTAATGTCATAGAAGAGGATGGCAAGATTAAGATCGGCTCGATGAGGCCGTCGGTTATGTCGCAGTTCTTCCCGAAGGTAGATCCAAACGAAGCCGCAGCAGTTGAAAATGACGTTATTGAGATTATAGATAGTGCCAAATAAAGGATTTAGAAAGTAGAGATTATAAATTAGACCGAGCAGAAATAGCTCTAGCTTCTACTCTCTGACCCGTAGGGCCGCAAGGGCCTCCTTAGCTATGTCACCAATTACCCGCTCATGTATATCGCCATCGATGTAAATGGGGATGAGGTTTTTATCGTTAAGCAGTCCACCAAGAGTTTCTCTTACATCAAGGATTAACCCCTCAAGTACTCTTACATCTGCATCCCCGATAGCTCCGAGCGCCCAAGCGGCATGCCCGCGCGTTGTTCTGCGGGGGTTTCGCAGGAGACCCACTACATGAAAAATGTAGTCCTTAAATAAGTCGGGTTGCTTTTCGCCGATTTGGCGGATCGACCAGAGAAGACCGACCCAAAGCCTCGCATCGGATATCTTTGAGATCATCTTAGGAACGAAGCTGCTAAGTTTGTACGGTTGGGCGGCGATCATGGCCCCAATAGCTTCCATCGAGCCCCAGCCGTTTCCGCCCGACTGGTCCTCTAGGTTGATGAATAGACGGCCGATGATTATGCGGGCCTTATCTTCACTTAAGACATCCTGGTGCGCCGTGAGTTTCCCCAGGGCATCTGCGGCTCTCCAGTGCAAGAGGTTATCCTCATTATAAAGAAGGGAGGTTAGGTGCCTGGCGACGCCTCGGTCGCGCCGCGCAAGCTCAACCACCCCATCGAAATCCTTATTCCCTAAAAGCTCTTTTATCTGATCTTTTGCGGACAAATGATTTTCTCCTTATTAATCTAATTTAGCTGGTAATATATTCCTGAAATATTAATTTACCTCAAGTGAATCGAGTTATCAATTAATTTTGAATTTCCTCCTGAGCTCTTCTATAGATCTTTTAGCAAGTTGACCGACTGTTGTCTCGTGCAGCTCCTCGTTCTCATAGATATAAAGCGGGCCTTCATCGTTTTCAAGTGCCTTGAGCTTGTCGATAACGGTCTCATCTTGGGTTGCCCCAAGCACCCAGGCGGCGTGCCCGCGTATAGTCGGGTCCGGGTCTGCTAAAAGCTCGATTATTTTAGGTACGGAGTCCCAAACCAGGTCGGGCCTTTTCTCAGCGATTTTTCGTGCAGACCAGAGGACACCCCGGCGAAGGGTCGGGTCATCCATGAAAGACAAAACGATGCGGCCAAAGTCCGGGAAATTATTTGGGCTTGCCGATGCGACCGCACCGAGCGCCTCGGTGGCGGGGAAGGCTGTAGCGCCCGATTCTTCGGCCAGCGACCAGATCAAGCGGCGAGGGATATTGCGCCCGCCCTCAGCCGCCGGGCCCTTTTGCCCCGCCTGACGGGCCGCAACTGCGCCTAACGCCTCGGCTGCCTGCCAGTGCAAAAGGTCGTCGGTGGAGTATAGAAAGGAGAACAAATATCTGACAACACCTTTTTCGCTCTCAGCAAGCTCGGCTATCCTGCCGAACTCTTTTTCATCTAGAAGTTTTCTTACCTTATTCTTAATCGACACAGCAACATTACTTTAAACTATCCACATCTCTTAAGCAATCGAACCGTAACTTTTAGCTTAGCGTTTATGAAGTTTAAAATGGCTCTGACCAGGGTAAATAGATATATGTAAAGGGGGCGAGTTAAATGAAGGCACAGGAGCTTGCTAGAGAATTAGACACGCTGGAAAGTCAGGCTCATGAAGTTGAAAATATGATGCACGGGCCCGAGACAGGTTGTATGACGTCCGATGTTGACCACCTTAGAGAAGAATTAATAGATATTACAATGAAAATTGATGAGATAAAAGTGGAGTTGGGTCAGTGCATCGAGCTGGAATATTAGTCCATAGTTAGATTATCTACCGGCTTACAGCCGATCGGTGGGAGGGCATGCCCCTCCCACTTTTTTTAATAAATGCTTATGCTTTGCCCAACTTTTCGCGATTTAGGGCTGTACTATATAACAGGCAGTTAAACAGGCAAAGGACGCAAGCGTAAACCAATGCGCCCATGGGCGCATTTTAATATTTTAATGGGAGAGAATATATGAGTATTAAACTTGCCAAGAGAAAAGCGGTAGTTCTTATCGCCATCCCTGTTTTAATCGTCGGATCTCTAGTATACCGGGCACTTGGGTCAAACAGCCAGCCCACCTATAGGACCGCCAAGGTTGAGCGCGGGATGATTGTTTCATCGGTAACCGCCTCGGGGCAGGTTACCCTTACTAACAGCGTGAGCGTTACCACGCAAGCCACAGGAGTTGTAAAAGAGATATATGTTAAAGAAGGAGACACCGTAAAGGCCGGTGATAAGCTTCTTGTAATCGATCTTGATCAAAACGGGCAACTCGCAAAAGCCAAGGCGTGGTCGTCGTACTTAAGCGCAAAAAGCGCGCTCGATTCCGCTAAGCAAAACAAGTCCACTTCGAATAAGAGCATAAAACAGGCCAAGATTGACCTTACCACAGCACAGCAAAACAAGCTTTCTTTGCAGCAGGCATTAGAACAGGCCCAGGCTAATTTGGCCGGCGCTCAGAATGCGTTTAACGCGGTGCAGGACAAGCCTTCGGACGACTTAGACCGGCAGCAAAAGGCGCTTGCGCTTCAGGCGGCACAGGATGCCGTAACCCTTGCCCAGCAGAGATATGACAATGCCGATGCGGCGATTGATAACGCCAAGCTCGGCGTATCTATAGCAAACCAGGCATATAAAAACACGGGAAGCACAATAGAAAAGGCTCAAGCGGATGTCGACTCCGCATGGCTATCCTACCAGGCTACGCTCGGGACGGTGACCGCCCCTGCTGATGGAAAAATCGGAAACCTTACGGTAACGGTTGGCTCGGCCATTACCGGCTCTTCTGCAGGGAGTAGTGCTTCAAGCTCCGGCAGTTCGGCTCAAAGTGCCTCCTCGGGCAGCGGCAATAGCACCTCCGGCACGTCATCCAGCGGCCAAAAGGTGGCGACAATTAATAGCGGTAGTGCCCCAACCGCGACCTTCAGTCTCTCCGAGATTGATGTTGTTAAAGTAAAAACAGGGCAAAAAGCGACGATCACTCTTGATGCACTACCCGGAAAAACGTTTACCGGCAAGGTCACAAGTATCGATAAAAGCGGCACGGTTTCCTCTGGAGTAACGACCTATCCGGTTACAATACAGTTCGACACTACATCTGACGATATTTTGGCCAACATGGCTGCCAATGCGAGCATAATTACACAGACCAAGGATAACGTATTAATGATTCCAACAGGTTCATCACAAACTGTTGGCAATACAACAATGGCTACGATTTTGAAGAACGGCCGGACGCAGCAGGTCCCTGTCGAGCTTGGCCTCTCATCCGATTCTCAGGTCGAGGTTATCTCCGGTTTGTCAGAAGGCAATGAGATAGTCTTAGGCACGGTATCTGGAAACCAGCAGGTTAGCAGCGGATCATCACCGTTTAGTAGCAGCGGCAGGGGATTCGGCGGCGGCGCGATGATGCGTCCGGGAGGCTTCGGCGGCGGTCGTTAGAACCATGGGCCGGCTCAAGGAGTAATAAAGCATGATTAAGGTCGATAACATTTCTAAGATATATAGCAACGACTCGGTGGAGACGATCGCGCTTTCCAATATCTCCTTCGGGATCGAAAAGGGCGAATTTGTAGCAATTATGGGCCCGTCTGGAAGCGGCAAGTCGACGCTGATGCATATCCTCGGGGCGCTCGATACACCGACATCTGGGACATATATCTTGGATGGTAAAGAAGTAGGGAAGCTCTCAGATGATGAGTTGGCTGTTATCAGGAATAAAAAAATCGGCTTTGTATTTCAGGCGTACAATCTTCTCCCAAGAACGACAGCATTAAAAAATGTGATGCTTCCAATGATGTACGCGGGGATGCCGAGGGAAAAGCGCGTCAACCGGGCAATCGAGCTACTCGAGATGGTCGGCCTTGGGAACCGCATAAATCACACTTCAAATCAGCTCTCGGGCGGTCAGCAGCAGCGCGTGGCGATAGCCCGCTCGCTCGCTATGAACCCGGCGATTATCTTAGCAGATGAACCAACGGGTAATTTAGCTACCGTCCAAGGGGAGGAAATCATAGCTATCTTTCAAGAGTTAAGTGATCGGGGACACACAGTCGTAGTTATCACGCATGAGCCCCCGATCGCCGAGCACGCAAGAAGGATTATCTACCTGCGAGATGGTGAGATCGTTGAGGATAGCACCAACCATAAGCATCGCAGGGTAAAAAGAGGGGACGAGTAATACCCATGGAGCTTTCTGAGATTTTATCGACCGCCCTTGAGGCACTGATGTTAAATAAAATGCGCACAGCTCTTGCGACTCTTGGAATCGTTATCGGGATCGGCGCGGTTATCGCCCTGGTGTCGCTGGGCCAGTCGAGCCAGATGGCGGTGCAATCGCAGATACAGTCGCTCGGCTCAAACCTGCTTACCGTGATGCCGGGCGCACAGTCGAGCGGAGCTGTTCGCGGGGCATCGGGCGGCGGGACTAGCCTCACGCTTGATGATGCCAAGGCGATTATGACTTCTCCTCAAGTCACGACAGTAGCGAATGTGTCACCGGAGCTCTCGCGCAGGGCGCAAGTAGTCGCCGGCGGCAATAACACCAACACGCAGATTTTGGGATCAACAGCCGCCTATGCCGACGTGAGAAAGATTACGGTGGCCTCGGGCAGGTTTATCGCACAGCAAGATGTCGATAGCATGGGCAAAGTTGCCGTCTTGGGTCCGCAGGTTGTAAGCGACCTCTTTGGTGACGGTGCAAATCCAATCGGCCAATCTGTGAGGATCAACGGGATGTCTTTCAGGATTATCGGTGTGACGGCATCTAAGGGTGGAAGCGGCTTCATGAACCAGGACGATATCATTTTTGTGCCGCTCACTACAGCACAGAAGCTCCTTTTTGGTGTCGATTACTTAGGCTCAATATCGATAGCCGCAAAGAGTGAACAGGTGATGAGTCAGGCAAGAGATGAGGTAGGTTATTTTCTCCTGGCCCGCCACAAGCTTTCAAATCCCATGCAGGCCGACTTTACGATAATGTCACAAGAAGATATGCTCGGCGCCGCATCGCAGATAACGGGGACTTTTACTATGCTTCTCTCCGGTATCGCAATGATTTCGCTTCTGGTTGGCGGTATCGGCATTATGAACATTATGCTGGTGACTGTAATCGAGCGTACGCGTGAGGTCGGGCTTCGCAAGTCCCTTGGTGCAAGGAAAAAGGATATCGTCACCCAGTTCCTTGCCGAAGCAATAATTCTTACAGTTGTAGGTGGGGTTCTCGGGATGATTTTAGGAATAATGCTCTCGTATGTCGTATCTATCCTTATGAGCTTGCCGTTTACGCTCTCTTTGACATCTGTGTTGTTGGCAATCGGCGTCTCGGGTGGGATAGGCATTATTTTTGGTCTATATCCGGCGCAGAAGGCGGCTAAACTGTCGCCTATCGAGGCGCTGCGCTTTGAATAAACATAAGGCGAGGCTGTTGATAAAATATCTTTATTATAAGGGATTTTAATTGGAGGTGGACTTTAGAGTGAATGTAAAAAATCCAGTCGCGGCAGTTATTGTGGCTGCTATAGTGTTTGGCGGGGGTGGTTTCTACGGAGGTATGTCGTACCAGAAATCACAGACGCCGGCGTTTGGCGGTCCAAACGGCCAGTGGCGTAGCATGATGGGAGGCGCAGGCGGGCAGGGCGGTGCCGCGAATGGCAACCGCAGGATGTTTGCTCAAGGCGGAAGACCGGTTGCCGGTGAGATAATCAGCCAGGATGATAAAAGTATAACTATCAAAATGCGCGATGGCAGCACCAAGATCATTATGCTTTCAGGTAAAACAGAGATCAGTAAAGCTGCGACCGGCAGCAAAGATGATTTAAAGAAGGGCGAGCAAGTCTTCGCTGTGGGCACGGAGAACTCCGACGGCAGCGTTTCTGCAAACATGGTTTCGATCGGTGGAAGGTTTGCGGGACTCGGAGGGCAATAATAATTAACAACTTTTACAATCGCCCTACTGTACTATATTATGAAGAGGTCGACCGATATAAGCTGCAGTTGTGGGGGAAATTCTTTGCAAAGGACTGATGCCGAACTAATTCGGCGTTCTCGCGAGGCGGACGGTGACGCATTTGCAGAACTCGTTCGCCGCTATGAAAAGCGGGTGTTCGGGATAGTTTACCGCATGCTAAATGATCACACAGAGGCAACCGACATCACGCAGGAGACCTTTATTAAAGCTTATACTCACCTCGATCAATTCGATGATGAGCGGCCGCTCATGCCATGGCTGGCGACGATCGCGCTCAACCTCGCAAGAAATCTACTTACAAGTGCATGGGCTAAGCGACAGGCGTTAGACGATAACTTATCGTGCAGCCCAAGCGAGTTCACCCGTCTTGAGGTTTTGGATGAGGTGCAGTCTGTTCTAAGCCATCTTACGCCGGAGCAGCGCGAGGTAATAGTGCTGCGGCATATCTCAGACCTTACTTACGAGGAGATCGCCGGGGTGACCGGCGAGAAGATATCGACGGTTAAAAGTCGTCTATTTGAAGCAAGACAAAGAATTAAGTTGTTAAGGACACATGAGGAGGCCAAGCTATGATGTGCTTAAGCGATAATGAACTACAAATGCTAGCCGACAATGCGCTTGCTGGGCAAGATCGCGAACGGGCCTTATCACACATTAAAAGCTGTGCACAATGCGGGGAGCAGTATGCCCAAATCCGATCGGTGTTTGCTTTTCTAGAAAGTGAGCCCGCAGTGGGTCTGCCGGCAGGGTTTGCTGAGGCAGTTGCAGAGCGTGCAGTTAGTTCTCTGGGTTGGTTGCAGACAAAACGTGTGCAAAAAAGCATCAAAGATATAGCGGTTGCCATGGTTGTGGCAATCGTGCTGTCTGTTCTACTAAACTGGCTTAGCAGTAACTCGCTCGGCGTGGTGGCCGATACCTTGAGCTACGATCTTGACACGGTGGACATCCCGTTTGCCTACGCCATGCTGTTGTTTACGCTTACCATCGGCGTTGTCACGATCGACGCTATCATGTATCACCGGTTTAATAGATTAAGCGTCCATGGAAGGGATAGAAAGTGAACAGGAAGGCAATCTTAGCAATTATAATAGCACTCGCCATTTTGGCGGTAATCGGTTCAGTTTTTACCAAGCATCCCGGAGTGATCTCGCGAGGGTGGCGTCCACCGGCACCTAGAAATAACTTCTCCGTGGTCTCAAGGGACAAAAACTTAACGATTGAGACTGGTAAAACTACCAAGGGCGATATCTTGGTAATCGACGCCGATGCGCGCATACATGGGGACGTGAAGGGTTCGGTTATCGTGCGAAACGGCAACCTAACGGTTTATTCCGGTGGGAAGATTCAGGGAGATGCTGTAGCGATTGGCGGCCGGCTTCACGTTGCCGACAACGCGGTGGTTTCGGGTAAAAAGATCTCGGCCGGGCGATCGATATTTGGTCCACCAGACCATAGATTCGGCCCACCACCGGAGCGCGGATTTGGCCCACATGGGTCTGAGTTTGGGCCGCGCGCTTACGGATTCGGCCCTGGGAGGGGCTTCGGGCCGAACTTTCTGATCGGCACAGGAATGCGCTTATTTTTTATGTTATTGACCCTGGGAATCTTCATAGGTGCCTCGATACTTTTTGCAAAGGCACGCCCGGAGTTGCTTAAGCGGGCCGGCAACGCGGTCGTTGATAGAACGCTTGCGGCAGTTCTTATTGGCTCGGCCACGCTTGCCGTTTTGTTCTTGGTAATCAACGCAGTTAGAATTTTCATCGGTTTTCCGGTGGTCGCGTTACTGGGTCTTGTTCTGGGTATACTCATACTGATACCGGCAATAATCCCAGCGCACGTGATCGGTGTTGCAGTTGGACGCTCGCTTAGCGAGAAGTATAGTTTTGTAAAACAGACGGCAATCGGGGCATTGCTGGTCGGCTTATCTATATTCCTACCGTTCTTTGGCAGTTTCATTTTAATAGCATTTTCAGCAATCGGCATTGGCGCCCTAGTACAACGTCACAAATAAACTAACGGTTTACTTTACAGACCACCTATTGGTGATAAGAATGCTTATCGATCAAAAGAGAACTGACGCTGTACTAGAGAATAGAAAATAGAGAAGTAGAAAATAGATTGAATTATTGTGGGATAAGTTAGAAAGATGAGGATAAAGTTACTAAGAGCATTTTCTATTTGGTCTATTCTCTATTTTCTTCTTTGGCTATTTAAGAAGTCTTATGGTTAGTTGATGCAGGATGGAGTATCAGTTCTAATCCGAAGACCTGAAGGGACTGAAAAAGAGGCTGAACTTTAGCCCTGCTATATTAATAGTGCGCTAAACCTAAAAATACCTACCATAATACTAGGAAATATATTATACTAGAGACCGGGAACAATATTATACTAGAGGTAGGGTTATTTAGGAGGCGAAAGAAATGACGGCAGAAAAACTGCTTTACGAATATAAAGAGCTTGAAAAAAGAGCTGGCGAGCTAAAGGGCAAGCTTCGCTGCAACAGTGAATGCGAAGGCCTCTGCGCAACACCCGAGGTGTGGCAGGCTAAGCAAGAACTAATCGACGTAACCATGAGGATGGATGAGATCAACGAAGCCCTGGGTCGCGAGAAAAAACTGGCATACCATTATTAATAGGTGAGTAGGAGCTGTCATTGCGAGCACCCGACCCACTGAAAGTGGGTAATTTAAGAAAGAAAACACTTTGGCAGAAGAAGTGTTTTCTTAGGAGGGAGCCGAAGACGACCGTGGCAATCTCAGTAATATATCAAAAGTTATTGCCCTCATCTCTTACCCTCACCCTGTGAGCTGTCAGCTAAGAGCTACTTAGGATTACATGTCTTACAGGGCCGATATCCTTGACTCTTTGCGTCTTCAGATGACGGGAAGTTTACAATGTTGTCTGGCGCGATCTTCTTTGCATACGGGCAGTTAGCATAGTGAAAAACCTGTGAGTTGGCGTTTCCAATAAATTTTATATCCTGTTTACCGGCGTTATTTGAATTTGAAGGTAGGCCGGCTGTATTAGACGACCGCAAGCCCACTCCTT
Organism: bacterium; assembly: GCA_902810715.1. GTDB lineage: Bacteria > Actinomycetota > Aquicultoria > Aquicultorales > Aquicultoraceae > CADDYS01. The sequence continues at coordinate 13,716 of CADDYS010000063.1, forward strand.
TTTCCCTTGCCTCGGCCGCAAGTTTCCTAAAGAGATCCGCATATTTAACATCCGGCGGAAGTGTAAATTGTAGCGCGTACCCTTGCTTTACCAGTTCTGCATTAACAAACTTATCATCAACATAAACATAGCGAAGGAGCCTGCCGTATTTATCTGTCTCGCTTACGTCCTTTACAAGGCGCACATCCTTACCCAAGACCATCTCTCTAGTCTTTTGAGTTGCCTCCCAGTAGTAGGGGCGCCCGCGCTCGGGAGTATCTATCCCGATAAATCTCACCTTATAATTTCTGCCGTCTAAATTGACGACTATGGTGTCGCCATCGATAACCCGCATGACGTGCGCAAGACCTGACTGCCCAGTACGACCACTTGTTTGGCAGCCGCCAACAAGGAGGCCGAGTACTAGTAGAAGAATCAGAGGTATAATTCTTGAAAACCTGTTCATAGGCCATCCTTTAACGACCAAAGCTGCAACTTGGTTTTTATATTTTACCAACAACACGCCACGTATTCCTAGGGATGAAGGCTATCTTCGTTAATAAATCTACATCCAGGGAACATTCCAAGTATTGGAGGGATGAGCCATGATCGGAGCAGAAAGGCGGGTTGCAATAGTTTTAGGGGATAACTTTGATGCAGATATATTTCACGAGATTAAGGACTGCCTAAGCAGTGCAGGCATCACTGTAGTTATCGGTGCAATAAGAAAGGATATAGAGCTGATCGATAATAAGGGAAACGAGCTTATAAAGCCGGACATCGGCATAGATAATATCCCCGACTTTAATTTTGACGCTATTGTTGTAAGCGATGGGTCTGTGCACGACGACTTAAGGGAGAGCAAAGAGTTCCAGGATTTAATCCGGTATGAGCACGATATCGGCACGATACTTGGGGCAATCGGCCTAAGCGTGCGGTACTTTATGGATGCCGGCATTTTGAAAAACCACTCGGTCACCGGCTCGCCGGAGATTATCTACGAGATTGAAACCCACGGCGGCCAGTACGAAAACGAGCCGGTCTGGGTTGACGGCAACTTAATCACAGGTCGTATACTTGAGGATCTGCCGGCTTTTTGCAAAACGCTGATGGATGAGATAAGATTAAGACCAGCAGCTTAGGATTTTCGATGGATGCGCACACAAACCGCTCGGCTATTGTTATAGTTGCCAAAGCACCGATTCCGGGTAGAGTAAAAACACGACTCTGCCCCCCGCTTTCTTTCATGGAGGCTGCCAAGCTATATTCCTGCTTTCTGCAAGACACCGTTCAAAAGGTTGCCGCTATATCAGGTGCGCAAAAGTATCTCGCTGTTGACGGGCTAAATGAAGAGGGGGCAAAAGAGGTTCTCGCCGAGATAACACCTGCTAATTACAGACTGATCGACCAGGGCTATGGTGGTCTTGGCGAGCGGCTTAGTTACTTGATGGAACTTCTTTTTAAAGATGCCGATCGGCTAATATTTATAGGTGCCGACTCACCGCACCTGCCAAGGTCTTACATAGAGGATGCGCTTAAGTTACTGGACGACTACGATATTGTTATCGGCCCCTGTGAGGACGGCGGCTACTATCTTCTTGGCCTGGGCGGTCCCCATGCAAACTTATTTAGAAATATCGAGTGGTCGACGAATAGGGTTTTTTCGCAAACGATGGAACGGGCACGAAGCAAAGCACTAAACGTAAAAGTGATGCCCATCTGGTATGATATTGATGCAGGCGATGACCTATCAAAGCTCTTTAGCTACTTCGAAGATAATCCCGACAGCGCGCCGGCTACAGCAGCATTTCTAAGGGCCCATACTGATATTATCCGCTAGTCGTTGGTCTCTCGTT
>CADDYS010000064.1 GCA_902810715.1 bacterium
CGGCGGTTAGCGTTGTCTTGCCGTGGTCTACGTGACCGATGGTTCCGATATTCATGTGGGGTTTGGTTCGCTCAAACTTAGCTTTGGCCATATTTGTTCCTCCCTGTAAGATTTAACTTTCTTATTCTTAGACAATTGTACTTAAAAATCTATAGTCATAGACTCGACCACCTAGATACTAGAAACTAGACTAAGGTTGCTTGCCCTTTATTCTCATTGCGAGCGAAGCGAAGCAATCTTGCTTTCTCTCTAGACCTACAATCTAGTCTCTAGTTTCTAGTTAGCTTCCCGCTGCGATTGACCACTCACCCTGGGCCTTGCTTACAATTTCTTCGGCAAGGCTTGGTGGGAGCTCGTTGTACTGCTTGAACTGCATCGTGTATGTAGCACGCCCCTGAGTCTTTGATCTTAAATCGGTCGCATAACCGAACATCTCGGCAAGCGGAACATCCGCCCTGATAACCTGGGCGGCGGCCCTCGGTTCCATGCCGATAATATGGCCACGGCGCGAGCTTAAGTCGCCCATGACATCGCCCATATACTCTTCAGGGACTACAACCTCAACCGCCATAATAGGCTCAAGCAGCGCCGGGCCCGCCTTCTTCATGCCGTCCTTAAATGCCATGGAACCCGCGATCTTAAATGCCAGCTCGGAAGAGTCTACCGGATGGTATGAACCATCATGGAGCGTTATCTTTATATCAACAACCGGATATCCGGCCATAATGCCGGCGGTCATAGCTTCCTGAATTCCCTTATCAACAGCGGGGATGAACTCCCTGGGTACCTTGCCGCCGACAATCCCATCCACGAACTCATAGCCACCGCCCGGGTTTGGCTCGAGGTCGAGAACGACATGACCGTACTGGCCGCGACCACCGGTCTGCCGCACGTAGCGACCCTGTACATCCTTTGCTATTTTTCTTATAGTCTCGCGGTAGGACACCTGCGGTCGCCCGACGTTGGCTCCTACTTTAAACTCACGCATAAGCCTGTCGGTAATAATCTCAAGGTGCAGCTCGCCCATACCGGCTATGATCGTCTGTCCGGTTTCTTCGTCGGTCCTGACCCTAAACGTCGGGTCCTCTTCCGCAAGCTTAGCCAGTGCCGTAGAGAGCTTCTCCTGATCGGCCTTGGTCTTAGGCTCGATGGCAACCGAGATAACCGGCTCGGGAAAAACCATCAACTCGAGCATGATCGGATGGTTTTTATCGCATAGCGTGTCTCCGGTGGTGACCTGCTTCAAACCTACTGCGGCAACGATGTCGCCTGTACGAACCTCATTTTTTTCCTCACGGTGGTTTGCGTGCATCTGCAATATTCTGCCGATTCTCTCAGTTTTTCCGGTTGACGCGTTAAGCACCGATTCGCCGGTCTTTAGAACTCCCGAATAAACCCTAAAGAACGTGAGTTTGCCGACATATGGGTCGACCATGATCTTAAAAGCAAGCGCGGTAAACGGCTCTTTATCAGATGCCTCGCGTGTTACCACTACATCTTCTTTATTCGGCACCGTTCCCTCAACCGGGGGAACATCCGGCGGGGACGGCAGGTAGTCGTTTATTGCGTCCAGCAGCGGCTGGACACCCTTGTTCTTAAAGGACGCACCGCAGAGAACTGGAGTAATCGCGACGTCAAGAGTCGCCTTGCGAATAGCGTTTATGATCTCATCCGCCGTTATCTCTTCGCCATCCAGGTACTTGACCAGGAGTTCCTCGTCATACTCCGCGGCAGCCTCGAGCAGATGCTGTCGGTATTCTTCCGCCTGGACCCTGTACTCCTCAGGGATTTCCTCACTCTCAAAAGTCGTGCCAAGGTCGTCTTTGTAGACGATAGCTTTCATATTTACCAGGTCGATAATACCTGCAAAGTTGTCCTCACTCCCTATCGGGAGCTGCACTGCAACCGGCTTAGCGCCCAGACGATCTACCATCATCTGCATCGCATTAAAGAAATCGGCGCCGGTTCTATCCATCTTGTTAATGTATGCAATCCTTGGTACGCGATATTTATCGGCCTGGCGCCAGACGGTCTCGGATTGGGGCTCTACGCCACCAACCGCGCAAAAGACCGCAACGGCCCCGTCGAGCACGCGAAGTGAGCGTTCCACCTCTACGGTAAAGTCCACGTGCCCTGGCGTATCTATAATATTAATCCGATGGCCATCCCAATAGCATGTTGTAGCAGCAGAAGTAATGGTAATCCCGCGCTCCTGCTCCTGGACCATCCAGTCCATAACGGCCGTGCCTTCATGAACCTCGCCGATTTTATGCGTTCGGCCGGCATAGTAAAGTATCCGCTCGGTAGTCGTTGTCTTACCGGCATCTATATGCGCCATTATTCCAATATTCCTTATTTTATCCAACGGAAATCTTTCTGTCATAAACTTATGAATCCTTTCTAGAGACTAGAGACTAGAAACTAGATACTAGATAAAACCTTCTAGATACTAGATACTAGAAACTAGAAACTAGATAAAACCATCTTTATAGATCTCTTATTCTTTAAACCCACACTCTAGACCTTCAACTCTAGTCTCTAGTATCTAGTTTCTAGTTTCTAGCTACCAGCGATAATGAGCGAAGGCACGGTTGGCCTCGGCCATCTTCTGAAGGTCTTCCCTCTTCTTAATGGATGCCCCAACATTGTTTGCGGCATCCATTATCTCTGCGGCCAGTCGCTCGGATATCCTTTTCTCCCTGCGAGCGCGAGAATATCCGGTCAACCAGCGAAGCGCAAGAGTCGTAGCCCTATGCCCTGGAACCTCAACCGGAACCTGATACGTTGCGCCTCCAACCCTGCGCGGCCTTACCTCAAGAACCGGCCTTATGTTATCCATAGCTTTGCGATAAACCGTTACCGGGTCAGAGCCGGTTTTTTCTTTTATAATATCAAAAGCATCATAAACTGATTTCTCGGCAACGCCTTTTTTGCCCTTTTTTAAAACCGCGTTTATCAACTGGGCAACAAGCTTATTATTATAGACCGGATCGGGGATTATATCCCGCTTCGTAACTGGTCCTTTCCTCGGCATCTTTATCCTCCATCATTTCATCTTCACTAAAAGCTCGTCTTTACGTAATTACTCGAGCCTTTTTATATCTGTTGTAAGCCAATAGCCAAATAGGCAATAGCCAATTAATCCCTATTGGCTCTTGGCTGACCCGCACTTCTAGAGCCAAGTCTCAGTGGCTACTTGGCTCTCTTACTTGGCTGACTTTGCGCCATATTTTGAGCGTGCCTGTTTGCGGTCGGCTACGCCGGCTGCATCAAGAGCCGCCCTAATAATCTTATAGCGAACACCCGGCAGGTCCTTTACGCGACCGCCACGAACAAGCACGATTGAGTGCTCCTGAAGGTTGTGACCGATTCCCGGAATATAGGCGGTGACCTCCATCCCGTTGGTCAAGCGCACCCTGGCAACCTTCCTTAGAGCCGAGTTCGGCTTCTTCGGAGTAGTTGTATAGACACGGGTACAAACTCCCCTTCTCTGCGGCGCGCTCTGCAGCGCCGGTGTTGCTGTTTTGCTCGGCTTCTCTTTTCTGCCTTTTTTGACCAACTGGCTAATTGTCGGCAACTATCTACACTCCTTCTTACCAATCAAGCTTTATCCTAACTACCGACCTATTAAAAGTCGGAGCTATAATTTTACAGCTCCGACTCTACTTCCTCTTTAAGATACGGAACCTGGCAATTAAATTAGTACGTAGTTATAGGTCACAGCAGATAAATATATCAGTCTTCTTCCTCGCTGTCAACATCTTCTGTCTCAGGAGAGGTTATTTCTTCAGCCAACTCAACTGTTCCTACCAAAGAAGGCCCCTCCTCCATAAGGGTTTCCATATCTTCACCGATGGGAACCCCCTCTGGGAAGGTGGTCTCGTAAACCTCCGTCACGGGCTCTTCTTCTCCGCCGACTGACTTAATTTTAACCGTACGGTACCTGCTCATACCGGTAGCAGCCGGGATGAGTTTGCCGATAATGACGTTCTCTTTAAGCCCAAGCAGCGGGTCGCTCTTACCCGAAATCGCCGCATCGGTCAGAACCCTTGTCGTCTCCTGGAAGGACGCCGCCGACAGGAAGCTATCCGTTGCAAGTGACGCCTTTGTAATTCCAAGAAGCGTCTGCTTAGCCGTTGCGGGCTCGCCGCCCTCGCCTTTTACACGCGCGTTCTCCGCTTCAAATACCAACCTATCAACAAGCTGGCCCGGGAGAAGATCGGTATCACCCGGCTCGCTTACTGTGACTTTTCGCATCATCTGGCGAACAATAAGCTCGATGTGCTTGTCGTTGATATCGACGCCCTGGCTTTTGTAGACCTCCTGGACTTCGCGAACCATATAAAGCTCGACCGCCCGTGGACCTGAAATGCGCAGGATATCATGCGGGTTAAGCGACCCTTCAGTCAACTGGTCGCCAGCCTGCACTTTATCACCATCTGCCACCCTCAGGCGTGCCCGCCTTGATACCTGATATACTCTTTCTTTGTTCTCGCCTGCGCGAATGACAATCCTTCTTAGTTTCTCGGTCTCCTTGATCTCAACGGTACCGCTGATCTCGGCGATCTGCGCCTCGCCTTTCGGCTTTCTTGCCTCGAAAAGCTCGACAACACGGGGCAGACCGTGGGTGATGTCCTCACCTGCGACACCTCCAGTATGGAAGGTACGCATGGTAAGCTGTGTTCCCGGCTCACCGATGGACTGCGCCGCGATAATACCGACGGCCTCACCTATATCAACTATACGTCCGTTTGCCAGACTCCAGCCGTAACACTGGCGGCAAACACCGTACTTGGCATGGCAGGTGAGCACCGAGCGCACCATAACCTGTTTTACCCCGGCATCTTTTAGGCGACCGACGTCAACGTTTTTGATCTCTGTGCCCCTGGCTAAGATAACCTCTTTGGTCTCCGGATGAACAACCGTCTCGAGAACAACCCTGCCCATTAGAGCGTTCTTGTTGGCCTCGCCCTCGTCGTCAAGAACGGATACCGGGATGCCTTCCTCGGTTCCGCAGTCGATCTCGCGGATAATAACATCCTGGGATACGTCGACAAGTCTCCTTGTAAGGTACCCCGAATCGGCGGTTCTCAGCGCGGTGTCCGCCAGACCTTTACGCGCTCCGTGAGTGGAGATAAAGTACTCAAGAACAGAGAGGCCCTCACGGAAATTAGCCTTGATCGGACGGTCGATAATATCACCTTTCGGGTTGGCGACCAGGCCTCTCATGCCGGCAAGCTGCCTTAGCTGCTTTAAGTTACCGCGGGCGCCGGAGTTTGCCATCATATAGATAGGGTTGAACTTCTCGAAGTTGTTCTCCATCGCCTCCGATACGTCCTCAGTTGCCTTGGTCCAGATATCGACCACTCTCTGATGGCGCTCCTCGTTTGTGATCAGGCCGCGCCTGTACTGCTTCTCTATCCTATCAACAGCCTCTTCAGGCTCATCAAGTATCTCCCACTTGTTGCCCGGCACCTTAACATCTCCGATACTGATGGTAATGCCGGCACGGGTTGCGTAGTGGAACCCGATCGCCTTTATCCTATCGAGAGTCGCGACAGTCTCGCCCATGGTCAGCTCGGCAGTGCATCTCTCAACTATCCTGGAAAGCTCACGCTTTCCAACCTCGTAGTTAATATATTCAAAGTCTTCCGGCATGGCCCGGTTAAAGATGATCCTGCCGATTGTGGTTTCAAGTCTTGTGCGCTCGCCTTTCCCATTTTTTTCTCTTAGCTCAATCCTGGCCTGCAGATCGACATCTCCGGACTCAAATGCAAGAACGGCCTCATCCCGACTGCCGAAGACCCGGCCCTCGCCTCTACTGCCTTCGCGCTGTGCAGTCAGGTAGTAGATACCAAGAACCATATCCTGGGTCGGGGTAACCAGCGGACGGCCGTGGGCCGGCGAAAGTACGTTATTTGATGAGAGCATCAAGACCCTTGCCTCAGCTTGGGCTTCAACGGACAGCGGCAGGTGAACAGCCATCTGGTCGCCGTCAAAGTCCGCGTTGAACGCCGTGCAGACAAGCGGGTGTATCTGAATCGCCTTGCCCTCAACAAGCACCGGCTCAAATGCCTGAATGCCCAGCCGGTGAAGTGTCGGCGCCCTGTTGAGCATAACCGGGTGCTCTTTAATGACTTCCTCAAGAACATCCCAAACAAGAGGTTTGGCCCTCTCAACCATCCTCTTCGCGCTCTTTATATTCTGGACATGCCCAAGATCGACAAGTCTTTTCATCACAAAAGGCTTGAATAGCTCAAGCGCCATGACCTTAGGCAAACCGCACTGGTGAAGCTTCAATTCAGGGCCGACCACGATAACCGATCGCCCGGAGTAGTCCACCCTTTTCCCGAGCAGGTTCTGGCGGAAGCGACCTTGCTTACCTTTAAGCATATCGCTTAGCGACTTTAGCGGCCTGTTTCCAGGGCCGGTGACCGGCCTGCCGCGTCGACCGTTATCAAAGAGCGCGTCGACCGCCTCCTGGAGCATCCTCTTCTCGTTGTTTACGATGATCTCAGGAGCACCGAGGTCAAGCAGCCTCTTTAGTCTGTTGTTTCTATTTATAACCCTGCGGTATAGATCGTTTAGGTCGGATGTCGCAAAACGGCCGCCGTCGAGCTGGACCATCGGACGAAGGTCCGGCGGGATGACCGGGATGGCCTCAAGGATCATCCAATCCGGCCGGTTACCCGACCTCTTAAATGCAGACATGACTTTGAGCCTCTTTACCGCACGGCTTCTCTTCTGCCCGGTTGAGGTCTTAATTGTTTGACGAAGCTCTACCGTCCCCGAGTTAAGGTCGATGCTTGCCAGAAGCTCTTTGATCGATTCTGCGCCCATGCCGCCGTGGAAGTACTCGCCGTAACGCGACTTTAGCTCGCGGTACATCCGCTCGTCTCCGACGAGCTGCTTGGGCTGCAGGGCCTCAAAAGTAGCAAAGACCTTGTTTATCCAATCAATCTTGCGATTAGTCTCTGTATTTACCTCTTTAACATGCTTCTTGTATTCGGACTCGATCTTTTTAACCTGCTGCTCGGGCGATGCACCATCGGCAACCTCCAGGGTCTCGCCCTCCTCCGGCTGAATCTCGCCCCGGGCGATACCGATCTTGCGGGTCCTTTGGCTTTCAAGGTCGGCAAGCCTTTTTTCGGCCTGCTTCTTGATCTCTTCTATTTCTTCATCCAGCTCGACCTTCAGTGCCGGGATATCTTTCTCCCGATTTTCCTCGTTTACGTCGGTTATAATATAGGCCGCAAAATAGATGACCTTCTCCAGGTCCTTTGGAGTAATATCGAGGAGATACCCCATCCTTGAGGGAACGCCCTTGAAATACCATATGTGCGATACCGGCGCCGCAAGCTCGATGTGACCCATGCGCTCACGGCGAACTTTAGAGCGCGTCACCTCTACACCGCATCTCTCGCAGATAATACCCTTAAACCGTACCCTCTTGTACTTGCCGCAGTAGCACTCCCAGTCCTTGGTGGGACCGAAGATCTTCTCGCAGAAAAGACCGTCTTTTTCCGGCTTGAGCGTACGGTAGTTGATGGTTTCAGGTTTTTTTACCTCGCCGTTAGACCATGCGCGAACCTGTTCAGGTGAGGTGAGCCCAATTTTTAAGGCATCAAAGTTGTTAATATCTAACAAGAGTTAACCTCCTAGATCAGAATTTTATTCTTCAGATAAAGGCGATTCCGCAGCCTCGTGTATGGAAGTCGCTTCGCCGCGAAGATCGATGCCTAGCTCCTCCGCCGTCTTAAAGACATCCTCTTCGGATTCTTTGAGCTCGATCTCTTCGCCCTCTTCGGATAGAACCTCGACATTAAGGCATAGGCTCTGCATCTCTTTGATGAGAACCTTAAACGACTCAGGAATCCCCGGCTCGGGGATGTTCTCGCCTTTGACTATTGCCTCATATGCCTTGACCCTGCCGACCACATCGTCGGACTTAACCGTGAGCAGTTCCTGCAGGGTATAAGCCGCGCCATAGGCCTCAAGCGCCCAGACCTCCATCTCACCAAAACGCTGCCCGCCAAACTGCGCTTTGCCGCCGAGCGGCTGCTGCGTGACTAGTGAGTAAGGCCCGGTTGACCTTGCGTGAATCTTATCATCCACTAGATGCAGGAGTTTCAAGATATAGATATATCCAACCGTAATCGGCTCCCTGAATGGCTCGCCGGTTCTCCCGTCAAACAGATTAGCCTTACCGGTCACCGGAAGACCGGCTTTGGCCAGGTGGCCCTCGATCTCGCTTTCGTCGGCTCCATCAAAGACCGGTGAGGCAACAAACACCGGCTCCTTGCTTTTCTTACCACCATCGCTCCAGCCCATCATGGCCGCCCATCCCAAATGCGTCTCAAGAACCTGTCCGATATTCATTCGGCTCGGTACACCCAGCGGATTAAGAATGACGTCAATCGGCGTCCCGTCCATCAAGAACGGCATGTCTTCCTCAGGCAGGATCTTTGAGATAACACCCTTGTTTCCATGGCGGCCGGCAAGCTTGTCGCCTTCGGCTATCTTTCTCTTCTGGGCCACATAGACTCTGACAAGTTCGTTAACGCCCGGCGCCAGCTCGTCGCCCTCGTCGCGTAAGAAGACTTTAACATCGATTACAGTGCCGCTTTCACCGTGTGGCACTTTAAGCGAGGTGTCTCTTACCTCTCTTGCCTTCTCACCGAAGATGGCACGCAGGAGCCTTTCCTCCGCAGTAAGCTCGGTCTCGCCTTTCGGCGTAACTTTGCCGACCAGGATGTCGCCCGGATTGACCTCGGCACCGACGCGGATAATGCCCCGCTCGTCGAGATCTTTTAGGATTTCCTCACCCACGTTTGGAATATCGCGGGTGATCTCCTCGGGGCCGAGTTTAGTATCACGGGCATCAACTTCGTGCTCCTCTATATGTATTGAGGTTAAGACATCTTCCTTAACTACTCTCTCGCTTAGGATAATGGCATCCTCGTAGTTATAGCCTTCCCATGGCATAAACGCAACGAGGAGGTTTCTTCCCAAGGCAAGCTCTCCTCTATCGGTTGATGGGCCGTCGGCAAGAACTTGCCCCTTCTTAACCTTCTGGCCCTCAAAAACTATTGGTTTCTGATTAATACAGGTCCCCTGGTTCGAGCGGCGGTACTTGGATAGTTTATATACATCAACGTGACCATCTTTCTTCTCCACGATAATCTCATCGGCCGAGACGTAGGTTATCGTGCCGGGATTTTCGGCCACGATAATCTCACCGGTATCTTTTACCGCCCGGTGCTCAACGCCGGTTCCAATAACCGGAGCCTCAGTCCTTAAAAGCGGAACGGCCTGACGCTGCATATTGGACCCCATAAGCGCACGGTTGGCATCGTCATGCTCAAGGAACGGGATCATTGCCGTGGCCACCGATACCGTCTGCTTTGGGGAGATGTCCATAAAGTGAACCTTCTTGGGCTCGACCGTATCGATCTCCTCGCGGACTCTTACCAAGACTTTGTCCTGCAAGAATTTCCCTGTTTTTTCGTTAAACGGGGCGTTGGCCTGCGCTATGATGTATTTATCCTCATCGTCTGCTGTCAGGTAATGAATCTCATCGGTAACTTTTCCGTCTTCGACCTTGCGGTATGGAGTTTCGATAAAGCCAAACTTGTTTATTCTCGCATAGGTCGCCATCGAGCCGATAAGACCGATGTTCGGGCCCTCCGGTGTCTCAATCGGGCACATGCGGCCGTAGTGAGACGGGTGGACGTCTCGTACCTCAAAACCGGCTCTCTCTCTTGATAGACCACCCGGTCCAAGCGCGCTCAAGCGGCGCTTATGGGTGAGGCCCGCAAGCGGGTTGGTCTGATCCATAAATTGCGAAAGCTGGCTGCTCCCGAAGAACTCTTTAATCGAGGCCACGATCGGTCTGATGTTGATAAGGGTTCTTGGCGTCATTGTCTCGACATCAAGCGTGGTCATACGCTCACGAACAACCCTCTCCATTCTTGCAAGACCAATGCGGAACTGGTTCTGTATAAGCTCACCGACCGAGCGAACCCGCCTATTCCCAAAGTGATCGATATCATCGGTTGTAATAAAATCAAAGCGGTCCGTAAACATGGACGGATCGACTAAGGCCACCATGTATTGAACGGTCGCAAGTATGTCATCTCGGGTGAGAACCGTCGTGTTCTCGGGTAATTTTAAGCCGAGCTTTTTGTTGACTTTGTACCGCCCGACCTTGGCAAGGTCGTATCTCTGCGGATTGAAGAACAGGTTCTCGATCAGGGCTCGGGCACTCTCAATTGCCGGCGGCTCACCCGGGCGCAATCTCTTGTAAAGTTCAACCATAGCTTCTTCACGCGTTTCGGTGAGGTCTTTCTCCAGCGTCTGCTTTATAGGGTCGGCGTCGTTGAAGAGCTTAAGTATCTCCTCGTTTGATCCAAAGCCAAGTGCTTTCAAAAGGATTGTGGCAGGCTGCTTGCGCTTGCGATCAACGCGAACGCTTATGACGTCTCTCTTATCTGTCTCAAGCTCGAGCCACGCGCCACGGCTGGGGATTACTTTCCCAAAGTAAAGTATCTTGTCTGAGTGCTTATCAACCTCGCGATCGAAGTAGACACCCGGTGAGCGCACCAGCTGGCTTACCACCACACGCTCGGTTCCGTTGATAATAAATGTTCCCTTGTCGCTCATTATCGGGAAGTCTCCCATATAGACTTCCTCTTCTTTAATTTCTCCCGTCGATTTGTTTATGAGGCTTACGGTTACATCCAACCGCGCCGAATACGTCATGTCCCTTTCCTTACACTCGCTTACGCTGTGCTCGGGCTCACCAAACCGGAACTTGCTAAACTCAATCGCCAGGTTGCCTGTAAAGTCTTCGATTGGGGAGATGTCACGGAAAGCATCGGCCAAGCCTTCCTCTGCAAACCACTTAAATGAGTCTACTTGTACTGCAATCAAGTTTGGGAGTTCCAAAATGTCGGGGGTTTTGCCAAAACTTTGCCTAGTTCTTAAACCTAAATCATTTCGCAAGGGACGAAATCACTCCTTAATTGGTAATGTGGAAACATATAAATGCAAAATAACAGCATAGCAGAATCTCTATGCTGCGTCAACACAAATAGAGGCCAAACAAAATTATATTCAGTGGGTGGGAGTTTTATTTCTCCCACCCACTCAAATATACTATTAGATATTAGAAAGCTCAAGAGCTAAATCTGGTTTAGTTTAGCGATTTTACTTGAGTTCAACGGATGCCCCGGCTCCCTCAAGCTGGGCCTTGATCTTCTCAGCCTCGTCTTTCGTGATACCTTCCTTGACCGGTTTCGGAGCGCTATCGACCAGATCCTTAGCCTCTTTCAGACCGAGACTCGTAAGAGCCCTAACCTCTTTGATGACCTGGATCTTCTTGTCTCCGGCGCCCGTAAGGATAACATCAAATGAGGTCTTCTCCTCTTCTGCGGCGGCTGGAGCACCGGCGGCACCCGGAGCGGCTGCGACGGCCACAGGAGCGGCTGCCGATACGCCAAATGTTTCTTCAATCGCCTTTACTAGATCATTAAGCTCAAGAACAGTCATGTTCTTTATAGCTTCAAGTATCTGCTCGTTAGTAAGTTTCGTCTCTGCCATTTATTTTCTCCTCCTACGTTTTATCTTCTTTAAAACTTTCCTTAATCTGAGGTTTGTGCCTCGTTCCTTAGTTTTGGCCAAAAGGCCACTGTTTTGTAGGTCTAGAATGTTGGTCTGCCAAAAGGCCATAAGGGGATTTTTATTTTTTCACCTTTTGGCCTTTTCGCCTTTTGGCGGACCCTCGTGCCTAGACCCTCGTTTCATTGGCCTTTCTTACGCTTTTTGTTGTGCTACCTGGTTAAGCGCTCTTGCCAAGCCGGCTGTAATCTGGCCTAGGCTTTGGGCCAGACCGTAGAGCGGGCTTCTCAAGCTGCCCATAAACATTGCCAAAAGGATTTCCTTTGGCGGGATAGTGGCCAGGCTCTCAACCTTTTTCGCATCGACAACGGCACCCTCAACAACCCCGCCTTTAAGTTGAAGAATTTTGGTAACCTTGGCGAAGTCGGCAAGAGTCTTAGCCGATGCGATAGGGTCTTCATAGCTTAAGGCCATGGCTGTAGGGCCGACTAAATAAGGATCAAGGGCTTCCAGGTCAAGTTCCTTGACTGCAATTTTAGCCAGCGTGTTTTTAAACACTTTGTACTCCACTCCCAGAGCACGCAGTTTTGTACGAAGTTCGCTTATCTGCTCAAAACTAAGACCACGATAATCGGTCAGAATGACGCTCTTAGCACGTTCAAATTTTTCCTTAATTTCCTGTACAGTAGCTTCTTTTTCTGGGCGAGCCATCTTTAACCTCCTTCCGCACTGGCGAAAGATTAAAAAACCCTCTGCCGACGACAGAGGGTATTAATTGCCAATTGAGAAAAAATTGGATTTTATTACACCTCGGCAGGCATCTGATTAAGCCTTTACGGCGCCTACTGTCTTCGGCATCTTTATTTAATTAACTGTTACTTTATATCAGAGTTACCTGTTCAACGTCAAGTAATTTTTAACTCCGCCGTGTTACAAGCCAAATGGCCAATGTTTTGTAGGTCTAGATGTGCGGGTCAGCCAAATAGCCAATGATATTTGGGTCTAGAACATTGGTCAGCCAAGAGCCAATAAGAATTAATTGGCTATTTGGCTGCTTCTTAGCTGGCTGCTTCTTCTTCCATGAGGTCGCGGGTCTTGGTTGTATCAACCTTAACTCCCGGGCTCATGGTCGTGCTTAAAGATATACTCTTGATATACTTGCCCTTAGCGGCCGCTGGCTTAGCCCTGATAATCTCCTCAATTAGTGTCTGATAGTTATCAATCAGGTTCTCAACCGGGAAGGATGCCTTTCCGATAACCGAGTGGACGATACCGAATTTATCGACCCTGTACTCGATCTTACCGGCCTTTACGTCTTTTACGGTTTTACCTACATCAAAAGTAACAGTTCCCGCTTTTGGGTTAGGCATTAAACCGCGCGGTCCAAGAAGCTTACCCAATTTACCAACAGTCGCCATCATATCGGGCGTTGCTATCGCAACGTCAAAATCGAAGAATCCAGCCTGGACCTTCTCGGCAAGATCGGCTGCCCCGACGATATCGGCTCCCGCTGTCTCGGCCTCTTTTGCCTTCTCGCCCTGGGCGAACACAGCAACACGAACGGTTTTACCGGTCCCATGCGGCAGAGAGACAGTCCCTCTCACCTGCTGGTCGGCCTTTCGTGGATCGACACCGAGCCTAATGTGTATCTCCATGGTTTGATCAAACTTGGCGTTTGCAAGCTCCTTTAGGAGCTTTACTGCCTCAAGCGGAGAATAAAGTTTCCCCCGGTCGATTTTTGCGAGTGCCTCGCGGTACTTCTTTCCTTGTTTCATTTAACATTCCTCCTTGTGGTGATAGCGACTTTTTATGGTCTCCCACTAGAAGACCACCGGTGGTCTTCTAGAAAATAGAGAATAGAAAATAGACCGAATCGAAAAAGGTTTAAGCCAAATAACTCTCACTTCCAAACCTATCTCTCAATAATAGAATCTATTCTCTATTTTCTATTTTCGATTCTCTAGAAATTGCCAGTTAACTGGCAATTTCTATCCCCATACTTCTTGCGGTGCCCTCGATTATCTTCATCGCGGCTTCTACGTCATTTGCGCTTAAGTCCTGCATCTTTGTCTCCGCGATCTGGCGCACCTGTTCCTTGGTTATCTTGGCAACCTTACTTTTATGAGGCTCGCCTGACCCCTTCTCAATACCGGCTGCCTGCTTAAGTAAGAACGCTGCCGGCGGGGTCTTTGTAATAAAGCTGAATGAGCGGTCCTCGTAAACGGTAATCTCTACCGGGATAATTGTTCCCGTGCGATCGGAAGTCTGAGCGTTAAACGCCTTACAAAACTCCATAATGTTTACACCATGCTGTCCCAGAGCCGGACCTACCGGTGGCGCCGGGTTGGCCTGGCCCGCAGGTATCTGCAGCTTAATTTTAGCCATCATCTTCTTAGCCACGTGGATTCTTCCTTTCCCAAAAACCTACATTAAAGCTTTGCCACCTGGTCAAAGTTAAGCTCGGCCGGCGTTTCACGCCCGAATATAGAAACCATAACCCTAACCTTACTTTGATCAACATTTACCTCAGCAATAGTTCCCGTAAAATCAGCCAGCGGCCCCGCGATAACTTTGACGGTCTCTCCCTCTTCAAACTCAACTTTTGGCTTCGGCTTCTCGAACGCAGGCCTCTGAAGAATTTTGTCGACCTCCTGGACAGAGAGCGGCGTCGGTTTTGCGTTTGAACCGACAAACCCTGTAACGCCGGGTGTGTTCCTGACCACGTACCACGAGTCGTCGTCCAAATCCATCTGGACCAGGATATAGCCGGGGAACACCTTTCGCTCCGTTATTGTCTTCTTGCCGCCTTTGATCTCCATAACCTCTTCCGTGGGGATAACCACTTCAAAGATCTTATCCTCCATTTCCATGGATGATATCCGGTGCTCCAGGTTGGCCCTAACTTTATTCTCGTAACCCGAATACGTATGTATCACGTACCACTGTTTCACCATTTAATAATTAGAGCCTTTTACGGCTCTACCTCCTATGCTGAGATTAGTTTTATAACTGTCGCAAAGACTAAATCGATAACGCCTATAAATATCGCAAAGAAAGCTACCGCAACAAGGACGACGACTGTGGACGAGACAACTTCGTCCCTCCCGGGCCAGATAACCTTTGTCAGCTCGATTCTTACATCCTTGAAGAACTTCCCTATGGAGTCAAAACCCCTACTTTTTGGTGCAGCTTTCTTGTCCGCCATACTTATTCCTTCCCCATACTAGATACTAGAAACTAGGCCGGCCCTATCGGGCCTATCTAGATACTAGAAACTAGACCGGACCTATCGGTCCTGACTAGAAACTAGATAAAACCTTCTAGAGACTAGAAACTTGAAACTAGAAACTAGATAAAACCTTCTAGATACTAGAAACT
>CADDYS010000065.1 GCA_902810715.1 bacterium
CGGCTATATCATTGCCGGACCGATCGGATTGATCTTGTTGTCTTTAATCGCGGGAGTGCTTCCCGTTTTAGCACTTAAACGCTCGATCAGGCAGCGGGAGAATAAGTTTCACGATCAGCTTCCCGATACGCTATCTCTAATCGCCGGCGCGCTAAAAGCAGGATATAGCTTCCTGCAGGCGGTAGATATGACGGTTAAGGAGACTTCGCCTCCGATGTCGGTTGAGTTTAAGAGGGTGTTGACCGAGGCCAGGCTCGGCCTTCCGCTTGAGCAGGCTCTTGATAATATGGCAAAGCGTGTAGCAAGTGACAGTTTTGACTGGACGGTAATGGCGGTCAAGATACAGCGGGAGGTCGGCGGTAACTTAGCCGAGATACTTGAGATACTCGCCGATACGATTCGCGAGCGCGATAGGGTCTCGAGGCAGGTAAAGGTGCTCACCGCTGAGGGGCGGCTATCGGCTCTTATATTATTCCTGCTGCCTTTTGGAGTTGGTTTGTTGCTTATGATTGCCAACCCCGATTATCTATCACTACTGGTTAAGAATACGCTTGGATTTGCCATGATGGGAGCTGCGACGTTGCTTTTAGCAGTCGGTGGCTTTTGGCTTAAAAAAGTGGTCAGCATTGAGGTTTAGGAGGTTGCGAGATGTCAGATAGCATGTTGCTTTTATCGTTTACATCGCTTTTTATGTCGGCCTTTTTACTTAGTATATCGACAACTATGGCTGCGAGCAATCGAATGCATATAAAGAAATCATTGAAGAAATTAGATGTCTATGGGGAAGTATCTGTCGTTCAAGATGAGCTTTCCGAGCCTTTCTTAAATAGAGTCATACTGCCTCTTACCAGGATATTTACTCGCGTGGGAAGGAAGCTTACGCCGATTGGTTATTTGGACAACATCCGAACCCGGCTGGTTTTAGCCGGGCTCTCCAAGGATTTTGATGCTGACAGGTTCTTATCCTACAAAGGGTTCTCGCTTATTGGAGGGGGCGTACTTGCTATATTATTCATGACATTTGTAGGAAGAAGTGCCTCGCAGGTGGTCCTGAGTGTGCTCTTTGCTGTCGGATGTTTCTTCTTACCTGACCTATGGTTAAGCAGAAAAATAGCAGCTCGCCAGAAGGCGATAAAGCTTGCGCTTGCGGATACATTGGATCTGCTGACAATAAGCGTCGAGGCAGGGTTGGGATTTGATGCCGCTTTACACAAAGTTGTAAATAACACAACGGGGCCGCTCTCTGAGGAGTTCTACAGGTTGCTTCAAGAAATGCAACTGGGTACGGCAAGAGACGAAGCATTTAGAAATTTCGGCGAGCGGACGCAGGTCGATGAACTGGGCTCTTTTATACTCGCGATGCTTCAGGCAGAAGTATTTGGTATAAGTATAGGTAAGGTTTTAAGGGTACAGGCCAGAGAGCTTAGGATAAAGCGCAGGCAACGAGCAGAGGAAATGGCCCAAAAGGCCCCGGTTAAGATAATATTTCCACTGATTCTGTGTATATTCCCGGCGCTACTAGTTGTTATCATAGGCCCGGCAGTTATCCAGATATATGAGACGCTCCTTAAGTCATTCTAAGCTTCTGTAAAGAACTCGAATAATCTCTCAGCTACTAAGTGGGCGCCGTGTTTGTTGAGATGCACTCCATCTGCGGTAAGCAGGAACTCCTTGCGGGGGTTCTCTTTTCTTAACTCCTCCAGGTGGTCTTTAAAGGTGAGGCTTAGATCGACAAGCTCGCAATCCTTCTCATCTGCAAGTGCTCTTATGGTATCGTTTATTAAGGCGAGCTTTTCCTTAATCCCCTGGCTCATACCTCCTTCAACCGCGGTGGTAGTGCAGATAACCAGGTTCTTTACTTCTACCTTTAGCTCACCAATCAGGCTTGAGTAGTTTTCCCTGAAGTGCTCGACCATATGCTGCTGTGCAGATGGTTTTCTTAAGGGGCTACTCATCGAGAGCTTAGCCATAAGGATCGACTCGTAAAAAACATCGTTGATACCAACAAGGGTAACAACCCAGTCGGGGTTGTACGTGAGCACGTCGCTCTCCAGGCGGTTGATAAGGTCATCGACCATGTCGCCGTCTCTTCCCGCATTTACAAATTGAAAATCTCCGTTAATGGAGTGTTTGGCAAAAAGGCGATCCAAGGCTGTTATGTAGTTACTACCAAGGTTGGCCTTGGTGATGCTGTCTCCTAGAAAGACGATGGTCTGCCCGTTTTTTATCTTCATAAGTAAGAAATTCTACACCACGCTTTTGTAGACCTTTATGTTTTAGCATCGGCCTCTGCTACCGGCTGGTTGCACAGCGAAAGTACATGGTCGTCTACCTAACTTGGGTTTAATACGTGGGAAATTGGGCATATTATGCCTAACTTAAATTGCTTAAAAGGACTGCCTTTAAGGGCAGTCTTATCTACATATAGGGCATGTGTAGGTATATTCGTACGAAATATTAGGAGGTGTAATTAAGTTATGAAAGGAGTTAGATATGGTTAGTGAGGAAGGGAGCACTGCCCGGCGGATGACGGTTTCCGCCTTGGCCTGGATGGCTATAGGTATTTCTCTTGGCTTTATCCAGGCCACTGAATTTATTGCGCCCGATTTTGCACATGGTATCCCCTGGCTTGTCTTTTCGAGGATACGCCAAGCCCATGTAAATGGACTTCTTTTTGGCTGGATATCGATGGGCATGGTCGCATGCTGGTACTATATAGTACCGCGTCTTACCGGGCGCAAGATCTATTCCGAGAAACTCGGAAATTTTGTTATGGTGCTCTGGAACGTTGCGCTTCTTGTTGGATTGGTCGGCCTTGTTTTTGGTTGGACGCAGGCACGTGAGTATGCGGAACTCGCCTGGCCAATCGATATCGGCATAATGGCAGTATTAATCCTGACAGCTTATAACATTTTTAAGACGATTTCCGCGAGGGTCGAAAAACCTTTATACGTAAGCAACTGGTACATCATGGGGACCCTGATTTGGTTTCCGATTGTTTATGCTATTGGCAACGTGATCTGGAATCCACCAACAGGTTCGCTGACCGGTCTAAACGATGCGATATGGGGATGGTTCTACGGACATAACGTCCTTGGATTATGGTTTACCACGGGATCGATTGCAATTCTTTACTATGTAATACCTAAGGAGATTAAACGACCATTATACGGGTATTCACTTGCACTAATAGCATTCTGGCTGCTGGCCTTCTTCTACACTGCGGTTGGCACTCACCATATTCTGCAATCCCCGGTTCCGGAGTGGTTAAAATCGGTCGCGATTATATCATCCGTAGGTTTGTTTATCTCAGTGGCGGCGTTTGTTAGTAACATGTTTTTGACCATGCGAGGGTCTTGGAGGGCGCTTTACTACTCGATCCCGCTGCGCTTTGCAGTCATGAGTGTGATCTGGTATCTGCTCGTAAGCGTACAGGGATCATCGCAGGCCCTTCGATCTGTCAATCAGTGGATTCATTTTACTAACTGGACGGTTGCGCATGCGCACCTGGCACTTCTCGGATTTGCGTCATTTGCGGTAATGGCAGGCATGTACTATATGATACCTCGTATGTACAATGGTTATCTCTACAGCGACCGCCTTGCCTCTGTCCACTGGTGGATGACGGTACTTGGCTTTGTGGGGTTTTTCTCGGTGCTTACAGCTGCTGGACTAGTACAGGCGAGCATGTGGTCAAGAGGAATCCCAACAAGTGAAGTAGTAGCTAGTCTTCGACCATACTATATAGCCAGGGCAACTTCGGGGGGCGTAATAATAACAGGACAACTCGTATTCTTTTATAATATCGCGCGCACTATGCTCGGCCACCAAGCTAGAGGAGAAGCAGATTTGCTACCGCAAGATAAAGTGCCGGCCGATATGGTTGGAGTTTAAGGAGGGAGGAGTAGACCATGAAAATGACCCCAAAAGTTGTTGTTATAGGCGGACTTGCCGTTGTTCTCTCGGTTATCGCGGTCGTAGTTCTCCTTCCATACCTGGTGTTTAACCCGCAAGACTCATTTAATGCGCGCCCATACACCAAGCTCGAGGCCGAGGGACGTGCATTATACATCTCCAATGGATGTATGTATTGTCATAGCCAATTTACCAGACCGCTTGATACAGTCACCGACCCACCAAGCGAGTCTGGCGATTTCAACTATGACAAGCCTCATCAGTTAGGAACCATTAGAACAGGACCCGACCTTGCGAATATTGGATATAAGCGAGGCGACCAGTGGGAGATAGATCACCTTAAAGAACCACGCAAGTTCACGCCAAATTCCATTATGCCGAGCTTCACTTTTCTATCGCAGCACCAGCTAGAGGCGATTGTGGCCTATTTAAATCGCCTTGGTACTGAGCGCTCGGCTCAGGTAGACGCGATGATACCCGAGCAATGGGCCGATTGGAAAAACCCACTACCGGTCACCGAAGAGAACTGGAACAAGGGCAAGGAGATCTTCGTGACCCATTGCGTAACTTGTCATGGATGTGCTGGAAATGGCAAGGGTCCGTATAGTCACAAGTTATATCAGCGTCCGGCTGATTTGCGTCAGCCCAAGTACGGCGGTTATCCCGAAGGATTTGAAATGTGGCGAATAAGTAAAGGCGTGCAAGGTACAGCTATGCCACAGTGGGAGAACTCTCTCTCGGAAAAGGACCGTGAGCTGGTCGCGCTATATGTGCGTCACTCCTTCATGCGTCCTGAACCGCATTACCAGGACGAGGGAGATTTGCCGAAGAAATATGACGTAAAAGACCCACTTGGGATCACTCCGAATAACGACAAGGAGTCAACGTTTGAGCTAATAGATAACGGCAAGAAACTATACACGATAAATTGCACGCCGTGTCACGGGTACTCAGGTGCTGGCAGAGGTCCGGACTCAATAGGTGAACCGAAGCTCGTACCTGAGCCGCCAGATCTTAGGGACAGGGATCACTACTCTCAGTTTTCGGATGGTGACTGGTACTGGCGCATATCGGAGGGTATATTGTATCGCGCCATGCCCCAGTGGAAGTTCCTTCTTACCGACAAGGAGCGTTGGGAAGTGACCAACTATGTTCGCGACATACTGGCGCTGCCCGCCAAGGGGCGTGAGCCCGAGGATGCGGAGACACCCAAGAAGTATAACGGGATGAGTGTGCCAAAGAACGCTAACTACGAGCACGGTCGTGAGATTTTTGCGGTTCGCTGTGTGCTCTGCCATGGTTATGGAGGCCAAGGCGAGGGAATAGATGGCAACAATCTCGAGCCGCCACCCGCCAACTTCACAGATGAAGACGTCAGGGATAAGTCCATGATGACCGATGGACACTGGTTCTGGAGGCTTACTGCGGGCGTTCGCAATTCTGCTATGCCAATGTGGGGATTGCTGTTGTCTGACCAGGACCGCTGGGATGTAATCAAGTATGTGCAGGATACCTACACACATCCAAAGCCACCTGCTAACATTGATTACTCTGTTCCGCGCGAGTTCCAGGAACTCACCAACCCGATTACCGATAGCGGTGATGCGGAAGAGCTTCAGCACTCAATTACAGAAGGATCAAAGCTTTTCCAGACACATTGCACCGAGTGTCATGGTAACAATGGTCAGGGCTTTGGTGACATGACGAAGGAACTCGGTACACAAGCCGGTCCGTTGGCAAATAACCCCCGAATCGCACAAGGTGGCGACGACTTCGTCTATTATGCCATTAGCCAGGGGTTTGACCATACACCGATGATGCCGTTTGGTCTTATCCTAGAAGATGACGAGATTTGGAATCTCGTAAATTATTTAAAGACACTATCGCCGGCTCCAGCGGAGCAGTCCGGACAGTAGAAAGGAGAGCGATATGGGATTAGCAGAGTTTTTGATGGTCTTTGTATCGGTGATGTTTGCACTTGCGGCGGTGCTGGCGATGCTGTGGTCCTATTCAAGTGGCCAATGGAATGATTTATCAGAAGCTGCTCAAATAATCGCAGAAGATATAGAGCCCATTGGATGGGAAGATATAAATGAGGAAAGAAGATTAAGGAGGGCCCGAAATGCCGACTAATTTGCAGTGGTGGAATTTCCTCGAGGCGGTCGGGATATTCGCTTTTTGGGCTATAGGTACCTACCTGGTTGTCAACAATGTCTGGTGGCGCAAATCCGCCAGCAAAGAAGAAATGCCTTTGACAGATATACAGCCAACGCCGATTGGAATCGTTGACGAGTACGGAGAAGGCTTGGAGGAAGCACACGGCGACCCTCCTCTGGCCCTTAAGCTGTTCATCGGTATTTTCATCGTCTGGATGATAGGTTATATCGTCATATATTTCATGAGGCACTAGAAATATGCAGCTTCTTTGGATGGTCTTTCTTGCGGGTCTGGCCGGGGGATTTGGGCACTGCATGGGGATGTGTGGTGGAGTCGTCGCTGCATGCTCATTTGCCGGTTGTGCGGGAAAGCCAAAAATTAAAGCAGCATCCAGATTTCAGGTGCTTTACCATAGCGGCAGGTTAATTACCTACAGTTTAATAGGGGCGGTGTTCGGCGCACTCGGTACGCTGCCCGCCCTTATTGAAGCTACACGCCCCTACCAGTATTGGGTTCCGGTTATTGCCGGCACGCTTATGATAGGCGTAGGTATATCCATGGCTCTGGGCTGGGGTGGCAAGGCTGTAACGTTGGTAGGCAACAGCAATAATTCCAACTGGTTTACAAGGGCCGCGACTGTGCTTTCAGGTCGCGGCACTATTGCCGCATTTCCCCTCGGCCTCTTGATGGGATTTATCCCCTGTGGACTGCTTGCCGTAATCGAGCTTCGCGCTCTGGCCAGTGGATCAGCAGCTACTGGGGCTGCGGTTATGCTCTCATTTGGTTTAGGGACGGTTCCCGGTCTTGGGGGGTTCGGATTTGTAAGCGGTCTGCTGGGTGCGCAGACTAGAGGTATCCTCCTAAAGGCCGGGGCCGTCATTATAACCGTAATCGGTATCATGACCATAATTCGCTTCATCCCCTTTCTTAAAACGGGCATGTGATGCATGTGAGTAGTAAGGTTTACACATCTACGCTAGATGAATCTGCCAAAAACAAGCGAGTCTGCGAGCTCTGCGGTCTCCCTATAATCGCACGGCCGGTTCGCAAAGAGCCGGCCGAAGATAAGGATGCACATGTCTTTTGCTGTGAGGGGTGCGCCCGTGTCTGGAGCGTGGCAAAGGAAGCCGGCCTTGCCGAGATTCTAGTCTCTCAATCGGCTGCAGGCCGTCCCTCTTCGCGAAAATCAGCCATAGCTCGTGCTGCGGGCTCCCGGCGTGCCGTCTTTCGTGTTGATGGGATGTGGTGCTCAAGCTGCGGTCTCATCCTTGAGCGCGCGCTACTTGGAATCGACGGCGTCCTCGACGCCGAAGTAAGCTTTGCATCCAGCCTCGCGCGTGTCACCTATGAACCGGGTAAGTTAAGTACCGATGTCTTGTGGGATAGGGTTAGACTTCTCGGCTATAAACCGGATAAGGCATCCGGTATGCTCGGTGCGGATAGTAGAGAGGCTAGCGACCTGTTTGTTCGCCTCTTCGCCGGAGCGGTCTCCTCGATGTGGGTAATGTGGATATCGCTTTTTATGCTCTACCCCGCCTATCTGCATGCACAATACTCAGCCGCCCGCAACCCGGCGATTTTGGTTGGTCTGCTTACCACTTTTGTCCTTATATACCCGGGCGGCGTGTTTATAAAAGGTGCATGGCAGGCGGCAAGGGTCGGGCGTATTACGATGGACAGCCTGGTGTTTCTCGGTACCTGGTCCGCTTATTTGGTAGGCATATGGTCGCTAATTACGAGACACGGTCCTACCTATTTTGATTCTGCAGCGATGATTACCGTGGTTGTCCTTTTTGGGCGCTGGCTTGAGGCTCTAGCTCAGCAGAAGTCTTCTGGCTTGATATCTTTGTTGATTAACAGGGAGGATCTGGGCGCTTGGGTTATAAAGCCGGGTGGTGATGTCGAGAAAACGCCGCTTTCAGAAGTGTTTGTGGGGGACAGGGTGCTAGTTCGGCCTGGAGAGCGCGTACCGATCGATGGCGTTGTAGAAGATGGCTTTGCTGTTGTCGATCAGTCGATGCTGACCGGCGAGCCACTGCCTGCCGAAAAGGCTGTGGGTGATGAAGTTTGGGCGGGAACAATTGTGATCTCAGGCAGCTTTACGATTGGGGTTGTCCGACCGGGAGACGAGTCGCTTCTTGCAAGGATGGGCGCCCTTGTTGAAGACGCTATGTTTACCAAGACCAACCTCCAGCGGTGGGCCGATATCATAGCAGGTGTTTTTGGGCCTGTGATTCTTGCAGTTGCCGCCGCTACGATATTGATCGGCCTATTCTCAGGCCTAACATTTTCTCAAGTAGTTGAAAGGGCTGTGGCTGTATTAGTGGTCGCCTGCCCATGTGCGATTTCGCTTGCGACACCTTTGGTTGCGGTAAACGCCATAGGGCGGCTTGCCTCAATCGATCTACTTATCAGAGGCGCCGATGTGCTTGAGCGTGCGGGGGGCATAACAGTTATTGGGATGGATAAGACCGGCACGCTAACTCAGGGAAAAGTCGGCATAAAAGAGATAATCCCAAACGAGGAGATTAAGAGCAATGTCGCCAACAATATGCTCGACCCCGAACTGCTTGATCCACTTCGGATAGCCGCCGCACTCGAGTCTAAAGCCACTCATCCACTGGCGGATGCGATTACGCGTTATGCAGCCGAGCAAGGAGTAAATGATTTATCCGCCGATAAAGTTCGGGTATTGCAAGGGATTGGAATCATAGGGCGAATCAATCAGGGATCTCAAGCCATGGTCGGAAGTCTTAGACTACTTAAAGAGCACGGCATAAAACCCCCTCAGAGCCTGTTATACCGGGCAAGAGAAGCCGAGGAGGCGGGCAATATGGTCACATGGGTTGCCGTCGGTGATACAGCGATCGGAGTTATAATCCTATCAGACGATATTCGCACTGAAGCCTCCGCAGTTATTGGAGATATTAAAGAGTTAGGCATAAGCTCGATTATCATCTCGGGTGATGCTCCTGGGCCGTGCCGTGCTGTAGCTGTCCAGGCAGGTATCGATGACGTAAAAGCGGGCATCTTACCCCATGAAAAAGAGCAAGTGATACGAGATCTTCGCAGCACAAGCGGCCGTGTGGCTTTTATCGGCGACGGTATGAACGACGCACCGGCTCTTGCTTCCTCTGACCTCGCAATAGCTCTGGCTTCTGGGTCTGAGATGGCTGTTGAAGCCTCAGATGTAATAATATCTAGGGATTCAAAAAGCCCTTTAAGGGCATTGCCGATTCTTATTCGTCTATCCCGCAGCGCCCATGCGATAATTTTACAAAACCTGGGCTGGGCGTTAACCTATAACCTTATTGCATTGCCGCTTGCGGTCTCCGGCAAGCTCACTCCCATCTGGGCTGCAGTTGCAATGGCTGTATCATCACTTGCCGTAGTCGTAAACTCTTTTAGGATTCGCTGGAGACTCGGCAGGTGAGATAAGCAACAGGTTATTTTACACCTAAAGTTGTTATATGTTATACTTGCCCAAAATTTGATAGATTCCGGGTTCTTAAGGCTAAGCCTGAATGCTTGGCCGGGGAATAAGAGGGAAGCTGGTGAAAATCCAGCGCGAGCCCGTCACTGTAACCGGGGAGCAAGCCACGTTATGCCACTGGCCAGCCGGGATGTTAATAATAGCGCAGACATCCTGAGCAAGCTGGGAAGGCGATGGTTAAGCGATTATCCGGAAGCCAGGAGACCTGCCCGGGATCACAGACAGCAACCACTCTCGAGGTCTGGGGTGGATACCAATGAGAGATAAAGAAACCAAAGTCCCAAATCGATACCTAGTCGTTCTGGTTTTTACCGTTTTTATAACGGTTGCAGTCCCAACACCCGCCTATGCCATGCATATTTCAGAGGGAATACTTCCCCTCCCGTGGGCCGGCCTCTGGTACTTAGTTACCATACCTTTTATTGCTAAGGGGTTACTCGAGATAAAAAAGAAAAGTAGGCAAGTACCGGCATTTGTGCCGCTTATCGGTATGGTGTCTGCGGCAATATTTATTGTATCGGCCATGCCGATTCCCGTGCCTACAGCGGGTACATGTTCGCATCCTGCAGCAACCGGATTGGCGGCGGTTTTAGTAGGCCCGTTTGTCACCGTTGTCGCCGCCTCGGTATCGCTTTTGATACAAGCCCTGTTTCTAGCACACGGTGGGATTACCACCTGGGGAGCAAATATTTTCTCGATGGGAGTAGCCGGGGCATTCTCCGGATATTTTATCTTTAAAGTGCTAACGAAACTTAAGCTGCCGCTGCCAATGGCCGCATTTATGGCCGGGCTTGTATCCGATTGGGTGACCTATACAGCGACCTCTTTTGAGCTGGCGATGGGTCTTGGTAGCAAGGGACAGTTCTTTGGGATGTTTAAAGCCATACTGGTTGCGTTTATCCCGACACAACTTCCCATTGGGATATTGGAAGGATTTGCGGCAGCGGGCTTTTTTGTATTCGTCATGAATCGCAGACCAGATATTTTAATAAGGCTTGGGGTAATTTCAGAAAAGACCGATTCGCCGGGATACGAGGTTTATGAGAAAGCTACTTAATAAGAGAAGGAAGCCACTTAATAAAAGAATTATTGCGTTGGGCGCTGGTTGGCAAGGCGTAGATAAATCCGTAGTTGAGCATTATGCCGCGAAGGCGGGACGATCTCCCTGGAAGCCTCTAATCAACACCGATCAGGGAGACCTTCTCTTATTCGTATTTTTACTTGCCGGTGTACTGGGTGGCTTTATCCTTGGATATTACTGGAGAATTTTGTTCGGCAAAAACCAGGGATCTGGAGATACCAGTGAAAAATCATAACATCGAGCTGTTTTCCGACTACTTTGCACAGGAAACAAATATTTTTACGCAGGCTGACGCCAGGGTAAAACTACTATTCGTGCTCTTAACTCTTGCCCTCAGCCTTCTTATCAGGAATATCGCTATCCTATCCCTTATAACGCTTCTGTGTATCTGCGTGCTGTTGATAGCGAAGATACCCTTTAGAATAATTATCGTGCGCCTATCCGGCTCCCTTGTCATAGTTGCTGTTATTATTGTCCTACAAGGCATCTTATTCGGTAAAATACCGCTTTATTCATTTGATTTAATTGGATTTAAGGTGGCGATTTATAAAGAGGGGATAAGCAGGGGCTTGCTAATAGCTAGTCGCGTTATCGCGGGTACATCGCTACTGCTTTTCTTGGGTATGACAACCCCGGTCGACCGGTTGCTCGGTGCACTAAAGTTTTTCAGGATACCGGACGGATGGCTTGAGATATTATCATTCACTTATAGATACATCTTTGTTTTTGTAGACGAGGCCCAAAGCATCATGGACGCTCAGCGGTTAAGACTTGGCTATAAGGGGATAACGGTCGGGTTAAGATCCTGGGGAATTCTTGTGGGCTCTTTATTTACCAGGGTTTATGATCAGGCAAATGCCACCTATGATGCCATGACCCTTCGCGGTTACAACGGTGAAATCTATGTTAAGCGACCTGGCCGTCTTACAACGGTTGATATGCATGCCGGCTTTTTAATGGCAGTAACCTACCTGTTCCTGCTGTTTGTAGCCATTCGCTGGAGGTAACTAATGGCTTACCTGATGACAAAGAATCTGTCTTATAGATATGAGGATGGGACAAAAGCTCTTGACGATGTCTCTATATCTATAGAAAAAGGTGAGTTTGTAGGCTTTCTGGCATCAAACGGTGGGGGAAAGACAACCCTTCTAAAAACAATCGTGGGGCTTCTTAAGCCCAAACCGGGTTCGGTCTCGATAGACAACAGGCCAATAAGCGAGATGGGTCGCCCCGAGCTTTCTAGCAAGATAGGGTTCGTCCTGCAAAATCCCAACGACCAGCTTTTTGCACCGACCGTAGAAGAGGATGTCGCATTTGGTCCTAGAAACCAGGGTTTGGATGAAGATGAGGTTGTAAGCAGGGTACAAGAAGCATTAGATCTAGTAGACCTACAAAGCTGTGCAAAAAAACCAATACATCGCCTGAGCTTTGGCCAGCAGAAAAGGGTATGCATTGCGGGTGTGCTGGCCATGAAGCCCGAGATACTCCTTCTTGACGAACCCACTGCGGGGTTAGACCCAAAAAGTGAATCCAACATACTCCATGTGCTGGGCAGATTAAATAAGGAGCAGGGCATCACGGTGGTTATAGCCACACATATGGTTGACCTTATGCCTTTATTCCTTGATCGCATTTACGTGCTGAAAGAGGGCAGGCTGGTAATGAATGGTACCCCGAAGGAGACATTTGCCAGCACTCACACCATGGAAGGGGTGGATTTAAGACTTCCTTATATAGCGCGTCTGATCGAAGAGCTAAAACAAAAAGATTCCATGCCTTTCGGTGAGTTGCCTCTTACGGTTAAAGATGCCAGGATTAAACTAATTGCGCTTATTCCAAAAGAAGTCTTTAAATTGGAGCCCAAATAATTTATTATTTATATAGCGTATGATGTTAAATAATGGTATTTAACGACGTCGTTCTTGATATAATATTACCGATTACTGGTAATCAGGGCTGTAATAGGGTAATTTATATATTAGATAATATATAAGCAAAGTCACTGTCATGTGAGCAAGGAGGGAATCTTTTGAGGCAAGTTAAAGGCAAATATCAAAAATGGGCAAGTATATTAGCACTCTTGCTCATGGTGGCGGTTACGGGTTTTATAGTTGTTGGATGTTCCGGGGGCGCCACGGAGAAAAAGGGTGGCGAATCGGGAGGACGCTCTTTAACGCCACAGGAGCAGGCCCAGGAAGGGCGCGTAAAAGATGAGGCAAACCCAGCAGTTCTCTTCACTAACAACTGTGGTCCTTGTCATGGTGGCGACGGTAGCGGGATAGTTGGTCCCAGCATCAGGGGAACGTCCCTTACAGTTGAGCAGATCCAAAAGCAGATAGAAAACGGCGCCACTAAGGATGGCAATGTAGCAATGCCGGCGTTCAAGGGCGGTGAACTCTCCGACAACCAGATCAAGACCATAGCGAATTACGTAAAGAATAATTTGAAATAAGCCCTAAAGGGAAGAAACCTTAATCAAACGATTTCACACAACCCAACCAAACCTGCATGGTTGGGTTGCTTTTTTTATGGTTACATGTTTTCTAAAAAGGGAAAAACTTGGTCAAAGGCTGTATTTGTGGAGGCATGATATTATGGTGAAGAAGCTCGTTTCCGGCATAATCGGGTTGATGCCGCTCCCATTGACCCTGGTGGCTGTGGCAAACAAGGGTAATGTACCCGATGTTTTTACCGCTTCCTGGGTAGGCGTTCTATGCACTGATCCATTGTATATCGGCGTGGGTATTGGCGCCGGTAGCTACTCGCACGAGCTGATCGAGGACAATGGTGAGTTTACAGTAAACGTTATGCAGGAGGGATTTGTAAGAGAGATGGACCGTTTGGGCAGCACATCGGGGCGGGATTTCGACAAGTTCGAGCAGGCAAGACTTACACCGCATCCGGCCAAAGAGGTCAAAGCCCCGACCGTCCTTGAGGCTGCCATCAGCATTGAGTGCAAGGTCCAAGACGTGGTGCGTCTTGGGTCGCATGACTTCTATATAGGACGCGCTCTGGCAACCCACGTTGATGAATCGGTTTTAGATGGAGATAAAATAAATGTTGAAGAGCTGCGGCCTGTCTCGTACGCAGCAGATTCATATTGGTCGATTGGCCGGAAGCTAGGGCAAGTCGGCAGTGGTCTTGAATAGTCGTTTCTGCTAAGCTTGGTTCGAATTTTATCAAAATTCCGACAAAAAATTTGGCGTTGCTATTGACATTTATACCCCTGGGGGGTATAAATAGTGATAAAAGGAGTGATTGGTTGATGTCAGACAATATCGTTAGCATAGGCGATGCTCAATTTGATACCGAAGTGTTGAAATCCGATAAACCGGTTATAGTTGATTTTTGGGCTCCGTGGTGTGGACCATGTAAGATAATTGCACCAAGGCTTGAGGAGATTGCAAACGAGTACGACGGCAAGGTGAAGATCGCCAAGCTTAATGTTGATGACCATCGCGAGTGGGCAGGAAAGTTTGGTGTAATGAGCATACCAACCCTCCTGTTATTCAGGGGTGGCCAGGTTGCAGGCCAAATTATTGGCGCTGTGCCGAAGGAAGAGATTATTCGTCAATTTGGTTTGTAGGAGAGAAATAAATGCCAACATATCAATTTGCCTGCGACGATTGCGGCAAAGATTTTGAATTCTTCTTAATGAGGATGGTTCGCGATACAGATAAGGTATGTCCTAGCTGCGGCGGTGCCAATGTAAGACAGGTATACCGTGACTTCTACGGTTATACACCGGCACGCGCATCCGGAGGAAACTCAGGAGGCTACTCGGGCGGTTATTCATCCGGTGGAGGTGGCTGTTCTACCGGCGGCTGAGGATTCTAGTGAGGTCAGGCCGGCGGCCTGATACTATACCTGTTTATACTGTGCCTGGTATCGATTAGCATGTTATACTATAAAGCATAGTAAGTAGTATTTTCGCGGGTTTATCTGTCGAAAGGAGAAAGCTTTGTCCGAAAGAAAGACCACGCTAAAGATCCTCGGCATCGTAGCCTTAATTGGTTTGATATTTGCGCTGGTTGTGGGTTGCTCGGGGGGCCAGCAGAGCAAGCAAAGCCAGCAGGCGGCTGCCGTCGGCCCCAAAGTGCTTTTTTTCCACGCGGATTACTGACCGTCCTGCAGGGAGATAAAACCGCTAGTTGAGCAGGTTAAGACCGAAAATGCAGGCAAAGTACCCTTTGAGTTTTACGACTTCGCGAAAAGCGAAAATGCCAGTATCACCGGCAAGTACGGTGTGGTCTACATTCCCACGCTGATCTTTATCGGCAAAGACGGCTCTGTTGTTAATAAAATAGTAGGTGTTGCCAATAAAGCCGATATAGAGC
>CADDYS010000066.1 GCA_902810715.1 bacterium
ACTAGAGACTAGTAGATGGTTTAGAAATCAAGAGCCATATATTTAAGAGCTTATGTAAAGGTAAAGAGGTGAAAAGTTTATATGGGCGTAGGAAGAATAGTTCAGATCATTGGCGTCGTTCTTGACGTGGAGTTTGAACCTAATGAACTCCCGCCGATTTACAACGCGCTCAAGATCTCGGCCGATACGCCACGCGGTAAGGTTGAGGTTATAGCTGAAGTGCAACAGCATTTAGAGGGAAACAAAGCTAGGGCGGTTGCCATGTCGTCAACCGATGGTCTTGTAAGAGGTATGGAAGTTGTAGATACAGGTGGCGCCATTACCGTCCCGGTGGGGGAGGGAACTCTAGGCAGGCTACTAAACGTACTTGGTCAGGCAATCGATGATGATCGTCCGGTTAATGTTAGCGAGCGTTATCCCATACATCGTAAGCCACCGGCGTTTGACCAACTAATGCCGACGACCGAGATTTTTGAGACCGGAATCAAAGTTATCGATCTTCTGGCACCATATGTAAAGGGCGGTAAGATCGGTCTGTTTGGTGGTGCCGGTGTAGGCAAAACCGTTCTTATCATGGAGTTAATCCACAACATCGCTACGAAACACGGTGGTTATTCAGTATTCACCGGTGTAGGTGAGCGCACACGTGAAGGCAACGACCTGTGGCTTGAAATGAAGGAATCGGGTGTTATCGAGAAAGCATCCCTTGTTTTCGGCCAGATGAATGAGCCCCCTGGCGCACGTCTTCGTGTTGGGCTGGCCGGTCTTACTATTGCAGAGTACTTCCGCGATCAGGGAAGAGACGTTCTTCTCTTTATCGACAACATCTTCCGCTTCACACAGGCGGGCTCTGAAGTATCGGCTCTACTTGGACGTATGCCGTCCGCTGTAGGTTATCAGCCGACACTTGGAACTGAGATGGGCGATTTGCAGGAGAGAATTACATCTACCCGTAAGGGTTCGGTTACATCCGTACAGGCAATTTACGTACCTGCGGACGACCTGACAGACCCGGCCCCGGCAACAGCGTTTACACACCTTGATGCGACAACAGTTCTTTCCAGGGCAATTGTCGAGCGCGGTATTTACCCGGCGGTTGATCCGCTTGACTCGACTTCAAGGGTTCTTGAGCCAGGCGCAATCGGTATGGAGCACTACACCGTTGCACGTCAGGTGCAGCAGATCCTGCAAAGGTACAAAGAGCTTCAGGATATTATTGCCATCCTCGGTATGGATGAGCTATCAGAGGAAGACAAGTTAGCAGTGCAAAGGGCCAGAAAGATCGAGAAATTCCTGAGCCAGCCGTTTAACGTTGCTGAGGCGTT
This sequence comes from bacterium, assembly GCA_902810715.1. Lineage (GTDB taxonomy): Bacteria > Actinomycetota > Aquicultoria > Aquicultorales > Aquicultoraceae > CADDYS01. The sequence goes on from CADDYS010000066.1 coordinate 1,326, forward strand.
TACCGGCCAACAGGGCAAGTATGTACCGCTAGCCGAGACCATCCGCGGCTTTAAAGAGATTGTTGACGGTAAGCATGATGCATTACCGGAGCAGGCCTTCTATATGGTTGGAACAATCGATGAGGTTATTGCAAAGGCCGATGAGATGGCCAAAGTAGCTTCTTAAATTTGGAGGTTTATATAAATGGCTGATCATAAGCTATTTTGCGAAGTGGTTAGCCCTGAGCGGATCGTCTATAGCGGAGAGGTGGATATGGTAGTGGTGCGCGGCGTAGAAGGTGAGCTGGGCATTATGTCGCACCACGTACCTATAGTCACGCCGCTTGAAATCGGCGAGTTCAGGGCTAAAAATGACAACGAGCAGGAACATATCGCGGTTATGGGAGGCTATCTCGAGTTTCGAGATGATAAGGTAACCGTATTGGCCGACGTAGCCGAGCTTGCCTCGCAGATTGATGTTACACGGGCCGAGAAGAAGAGAGAGGAACGCGAGAGGCAAATGGCCGAAGCTAAGGCAAGCGATGAAGAACTGCTGGGGGCTGAAATAAGCCTTAGAAAAGCGCTTCTCAGACTTAAAGTCGCCCAGAGGGCTAGATAATAAAGTCCTATTTGGTTGACCGCTAAATTATTCTCCTATATTCTCTTTTTATCAGGTAAAACAGGCGAGGTTCTTATGCCTTAATCTACTAAGCGTAAGGGCAGAGCCTGTGCCGCTTTAGTTTTGTTTTTCCACTGTCGGGAACTATATACTGTAGTTAAAGTTAACTAGAAAGTAGTATATGAGCAGCAAATTTGTTATTAAAGGTGGAAATAGATTAACAGGTAAGGTAAAAATAGGCGGGGCCAAGAACTCCGCGCTAAAACTCATGGCTGCGGCACTGCTAACCGAAGAACCCACCACTTTAACAAATGTTCCTATCATCACAGATGTAACGATTATGGCTGCGGTTTTAGAGAGACTTGGGGTGGTTGTAAGTTATAGCGGCCCCGACACCGTTGATATCAAACCCGGTAATTCGCTCTACGCGGAAGCCCCCTATGAGCTGGTGAGCCAGATGCGCGCCTCCATAATTGTTTTGGGGCCGCTTCTCGCGCGGCTTGGGAGGGCACGCGTTGCAATGCCGGGCGGCTGCAATATTGGATCCCGCAAGATCGACATGCACATACGTGGCCTGGAGGCCCTCGGTGCCCGCATCGAGGTGGGGCACGGATTTATCGAGGCTGTCTCCGAAAAGCTTGCCGGAAGCAAGATCGCACTTGACTATCCGAGTGTGGGCGCAACAGAGAATCTTTTAATGGCGGCAACGCTTGCCAAGGGTGTTACAACAATAGACAATGTCGCCAGGGAGCCGGAGATTGTAGACCTTGCTAATTTCTTAAATAAGATGGGCGCTAAAATTGAAGGAGCCGGCACTCCCACAATGCGAATTGAAGGAGTCGGGTCACTTCACGGAGTCGAGTATGCTGTTATGCCGGACCGGATAGAGGCGGGGACACTTCTGGTTGCCGGAGCAATTACCGGAGGCGATGTCGTTATTAAAGACGCCATTCCCAAGCATCTCGAGCTTGTAATAAGCAAGCTGAAAAACACCGGAGCCACCGTAACCATATCCGGCAATAAAGAAATCCGTGTAAAGGGCGGCTCTGAAATCAACCCAATCGATATTGCAACACTTCCTTATCCCGGCTTTCCAACGGATTTACAGACCCAGTTTATGGCACTTCTCTCAATTGCCCACGGCACCAGCATAATTACGGAAAACATCTTTGAGAACCGTTTTATGTTTGTAAACGAGCTTAACCGGATGGGGAGTGACATAAGAACTGAGGGTCGTCATGCAATAATAAAAGGTATATCTAAGCTGATGGGAGCGCCGGTTACGGCACCGGATCTTCGGGGTGGTGCGGCCCTTGCCGTGGCGGGGCTTGCCGCTGAGGGTGTAACTGAGGTGCTCGATGTTTATCACATAGATAGGGGATACCAAAATTTTGAACATAAGTTAAAGGCGATCGGTGCAGACATAGAGCGAATAGGAGAGAAGGAACCCTCAAACGCGCTAAAGGTCGTTGGGAACCGATAATTAAGGGGTTGGATAGGGCAGCAGAGATCTAGTTGCCTGAAGGAGTTGGAGTAGCACCTGTTGGCGCAGTCTGATACGTGAATTTCATATCATACGGATCCACCAGTTCAATCCATGTCTGTCCTCGGTTTAGCTTAACTTCGTTGCCGTTTGCATCAAAATAGTGGGTCAAGCTACTCACGGATGATCTCTGCCAAGTGCCCTGGCTAACTATCCCGTCCTGAAAAATTATCGCTTTGCCGGACCCCATCAGGTTGGCCTGCATCCGCCCCTTTATATCGCCGGCAATTTTGGAGATCGACACGTATTGCATAATAATGTTCTTTGGCGACACCTGTTGGTTATTTCCGGCATCGATATCGGGTTTTCCGGCTATGAAACGGTTATACTGGTTGATCTGACGATCGTACTCGTAATGAACTGCAAACTCCGGGTGCGAGAAGTTAATGTCTATGGATGCGCCGGCAGGGCGCATATCCATAGAGCTATCGTCTTTGAAGTTAAGCTTGGGTAAGGATGATGAGGCCTTATATTTATGATCGGCCGCTGCTTTATAGAGCTTGTTGGTTGAAGTATAAAGATTATGCGGGGCGTAGCGTGTTTTAATACGCCAGTATGCGTTGTCGTTAGCAAACTGATCTAGATCAGCTAGACCAAGCTTTCTTATCACATTATAAATGGTGGTCGGGCCACCGCAATGGGCATAGATAGCATCGTATTGCTTAGCCAGGTCGGCGTAATATGACCTTGCGCTTCTCACGGGGCCGATGTTGTCCACATCGTTATGGAGAAAGATTGCCATGTACCTGGTTATGCCGCCCTCCGCAACGGTTTCGTAAACTATGCAGGCCTTGGTCAATCCGGTTTGCGGCCGCGCGTCGGGATGGTTCTCAATCATCACGGCAAGCGGGCGGCGGAGACTATTCTGGGCAGTCGTGCTCTCGTCGTCAAGGGGGCAAAAGGCCTCGGGTGCAGCTGTTTGTATTTCGGGTATAGCAATTTCAGGCGTGTTTTTTACCTCAGGCTTGGAATCAACTTTTTTAGGAGGGAATAGCTGTGGCCAGTAAACGGCCAAGGAAGCGCCCGATATGAATAGAAGAGCAAAGACTATTATGAGAACTATGTGAATTTTTTTCATGGTTTAAATGGTATTTGAGCACAATGTATTCTAGCGTTGTTTTAGGCACCACTGTAGCATAAATCAGTAGATCATTTTCGTCAAGTATACAGGCATTATAACGCTGTTGCGTTTGATTAAAATCAGAAAAAACGCTAATATCGATAGAAGGTTGCCATAAGGAGAAATTGCTTGTGCTTGAAGTAGAGGACATCAAAAAGATTAATTAACTTGGCACTGTATTTTTGGGAAAGGGTTAATAGATGTCTTTAATCGATAAGATAACATCAAAAACCGCTCGTATTGGGATCATCGGCCTGGGTTATGTCGGCCTGCCGCTGGCGATCGCAATATCCGAATCCGGTTTTAGTGTTGTAGGTATCGAAGTTGATAAAGAGAAGGCATCGAAGATAAACGTCGGGGAGAGCTACATCCCCGACGTAGAATCACCTGCCGTGGAAAAGGCTGTCGACGAAGGCCGATTTAGCGCAACCACCGACTTCTCAGCTATTAAAGACCTTGATGTTATAAGCATCTGCGTCCCGACGCCTTTAAGCGAGATGCACGAGCCCGATATATCATACGTGCGCTCCGCCGCAAACGAGGCCGGCAAATATCTAAAACCCGGGCAGCTTGTTATTCTTGAGAGCACGACTTACCCCGGGACGACCGAGGAAGTGGTTCTTCCAATTTTAGAAGAAAGCGGATTAACCGTCGGCAAAGACTTTTACCTTGCGTTCTCTCCCGAGAGGGTTGACCCGGGAAATAAAACCTACGGCATTCACAACACGCCGAAGGTTGTCGGCGGCATAACGCAGCAGTGTACCGAGCTTGCGCGATCTTTTTATTCGCAGTTCGTACAGATAGTCGTTCCGGTATCCTCGACCCGAGCCGCCGAGATGACCAAGCTTCTTGAGAATATCTTCCGCTGTGTTAACATCGCGCTTGTAAATGAGCTGATGCTGCTTAGCGACCGCATGGGGGTTAACATCTGGGAGGTAATCGAGGCGGCTGCATCCAAGCCCTTCGGCTTTATGCCGTTTACTCCAGGGCCGGGACTTGGCGGGCACTGTATTCCGATCGACCCGTTTTACCTGTCTTGGAAGGCACGTCAGTATGATTTTCATACTGAGTTTATAGAGCTTGCCGGAAAGACGAACGAGAGTATCCCCTATTATGTTGTGTCTAAGATCAGTCAGGCGCTTAACTCATATGAAAAAAGCGTAAACGGCGCAAAGATTCTTATCCTGGGCCTTGCTTACAAAAAAGATATAGGGGACACCAGGGAGTCCCCGGCTATTAAGATAATAAGTCTGCTAGAGGGACTTGGGGCCAGGATTGCAATCCATGACCCATACGTCGATGAGAAGGTCATCGGCACGAAGATCTATAAATCGGCGACGCTTACGCCGGATATTGTATCCGAGAGCGACTGTGTAGTCATTGTAACCGATCATACGGGAGTCGATTATAACATGGTTGCCGACAATGCGAGACTCATCGTGGACACCAGGAACAAGCTTAAGAACTTTGTGGGCAGCCACATCGTTCGCATTTAGGGGGATAGAGTTGGTTAACGTCGGAGTCATCGGATACGGGTACTGGGGACCGAACCTGGTACGAAACTTTATGCAGATGCCGCAGAGCAATCTACTTGTCTGCTGCGATCTTAGCCCGGATAACTTAAAGAAAGTAAAGTTGCTTTATCTGGATGTTTCGGTTACACAAGAGGTAGATGACCTGCTTAACAATCCATCAATTGATGCAGTTGTGGTCGCAAGCTCGGCTGTTACACACTACGAGATTGCTAAAAAAGCCCTTCTTGCTAAAAAGCACGTCATGGTGGAAAAGCCGCTTACCCTAAGCAGCGATACGGCCCGGGACTTAATAAATATTGCAGATAAAGAAGGGCTAACCTTGATGGTAGGGCATCTGCTTGAGTACCACCCGGCGGTCGAGTTCGTCAAGGGTCTTATTAAATCCGGTGAGCTGGGGGATATCCTGTACCTCTACACCCAACGGCTTAACCTGGGACAGGTAAGAAAAGACGAGAATGCACTCTGGAGCCTCGCACCCCATGATATATCGATTATATTTTATCTCCTGGGGGATAAAGAGCCTGTTGAGGTATCTGCAAGGGGAGAATCATATATAACCGATGGTGTTGAAGACGTGGTATTTTGCTCGATATCTTGCACGGATAAAGTCATGGCCCACATCCACGTGAGCTGGCTCGACCCACATAAAACCAGGAAACTTACGGTTGTCGGAAACAAGAAGATGGCTGTTTTTGATGATATGGAAAGCGCCGAGAAAGTGCGTATCTACGATAAGGGCGTGGGCGCCGACCCCGACTACAAATTGTACGGCGAGGACCTAACCTTAAGGTTTGGCGATATTACGATTCCCAGCATTAAAATGAGAGAGCCGCTTAGGGCTGAGTGCGAGCACTTCATCGAGTCCATTGAGACCGGCAAGAGGCCGAGAAGCGATGGTTTTGATGGTCTGCGCGTTGTAAAGGTGCTTGAGGCGGCCCAAAAGTCCCTTAAAAGCGGCGGTAAACCTATCAAAGTAGCGGAGGTTTAAGCTTTGAGCACATTTGTCCATGAAACCGCCAAAGTTTCAAAGAAGGTAAGGATTGGCGAGAACGCCGTTATCCTTGCCGGAGTTGAGCTGGGAGAAGATATTGAGATAGGGCATAACTGCGTCATCCACAAGGGAACCAGGCTGGGCGCGGGAACAGTAGTTGGCGATGGGGCAGTGGTCGGCAAGCAGCCTAATCCTGCAAAGACCAGCTCAGTGTCTTACAGCGAACCGTTGGCGCCACTTGAAGTTGGAGAGGGCTGTATTATAGGAGCAGGGGCGGTACTGTACGCCGGGTCTACTGTCGGCAACAACACGATGGTGGCAGACCTTGCCTCGATTAGAGAGAACAGCAGGATTGGCGATTTCGTGCTTATCGGGCGGGGCGTCTGCGTTGAAAACGGCGTTGAGATAGGCAACTATACCAAGGTGCAGTCAAATGCTTATATAACCGCCTATACGGTGCTGGAGGATCATGTTTTTATCGCGCCCTGTGTTACAACCACAAACGATAACTTTATGGGAAGAACTGAGGAGAGGTTTAAATATATGAGGGGCGCCCATGTAAAAAGGGGGGCTCGAGTTGGAGGGAATGCAATCCTTCTTCCCGGCATCTCGATAGGCGAGGAGGCTTTTGTCGCCGCAGGCTCGGTTGTCACGAGAGATATCCCACCTGGGAAGCTTGTTATGGGTGTCCCGGCAAAGGTGGTAAGAGATGTTTCTGAGGAAGAGAAACTGAAAGATTAATCGGAGAATTACATGTCAATTCCATTATTAGATCTGCAAGCACAATATAGCTCGATAAAAGATGAATTAGAATCTGAGATATTGGATGTGCTTCGAGGTGGGCAATACATACTTGGCCCAAAAGTCCAAGAGTTTGAGTCCGCTATAGCGGATTACTGTGGTGTAGAATATGCCGTTGGTGTGGCAAACGGCACCGATGCCCTTGTGCTAGCTCTTGACGCAATAGGGGTCGGCCCCGGAGATGAGGTTATTACAAGCCCGTTTACTTTTTTTGCAACCGCTGAGTCGATCTCACGGCTTGGGGCGACACCGGTGTTTGTTGATATCGACCCGCAAACCTATAACTTGGCGACCGATAAAATTGAGGCCAAGATAACTTCTAAAACAAAAGCGGTAATTCCCGTACATATCTTCGGCCAGCCGGCGGAGATGGATGCAGTAAATGATATTGCGACCAGGCATGGAATCAAGGTAATTGAAGATGCCTGTCAAGCAATCGGGGCCGATTACCGTGGCCGAAAAGTGGGCTCGCTTGGAGACGCCGCCTGCTTTAGTTTCTTCCCAAGCAAGAACCTGGGCGGGGCCGGAGATGGCGGCATGGTTGTTACAAGCAACAAAGACCTCGCCGACAGGATAAGGCTGCTTAGACAACATGGCAGTCCCAAGAAATACCATCACAGCCTGGTTGGCTACAACAGCCGCCTTGACGCATTGCAGGCCACTATACTTTCAGTAAAGCTAAGGTATATCGATAACTGGAATAACGCCCGCAGAGAGAAAGCCCAATACTATAACAAGCTTTTCGAGGGTACAAAAATCGTAACCCCAAAAGAGCTCGATCATGTCAAGCATGTCTATCACCTGTACATAATAAAGGTTCCAAACAGAGCGGATGTTGAATCCGCGCTAAAAGAAAATGGGATCGGCTGCGGTGTATATTATCCAGTCCCGCTTCATCTGCAGGATGCCTATGAGGACCTTGGTTACAAGGAGGGGGGTCTTCCTGTAAGCGAGGCCGCCTCACACGAGACGCTTGCGATACCGTTGTATCCTGAATTGGGTACTGAGGATATGAAGAAGATAGCTGATATAGTAAAGGAAGCAATTAAAGATTGAAGGTAGCCACAATCGTTGGTGCCAGGCCGCAGTTTATTAAAAGCCTACCCGTGTCAAACGAAATACGAAAAACCGCTAAAGAGGTACTGGTCCACACCGGCCAGCATTACGACTACAACATGTCCGAAGTGTTCTTCAAAGAGATGGGTATACCTGAGCCGAATTATAACCTCAATGCCGGCTCGGGCAGCCAGGCGACCCAGACAGCCGAGATACTCTTCCGCCTGGAGCCGGTTCTGGTTAACGAAAGACCCGATATTGTAATAATCTACGGCGACACCAACTCGACACTTGCCGGTGCCCTCGCCGCGGCAAAGCTTCACATCCCGGTTGCGCATGTGGAGGCGGGCTTAAGGTCTTTTGATAAAAATATGCCCGAGGAGATAAACAGAATAATTGCCGACCACATCTCTGATATACTGTTTTGCCCAACGCAGACCGCCGTTGACAACCTGAAAAGCGAGGGGATAACAAAGGGCGTTGAGCTGGTTGGTGATGTCATGTACGATGCGGCCCTTCACTTCGGCAAGCTTGCCGAAAAAAACTCCAGCGTCCTTGAGAGACTTAGCCTTGAGCCTAAAGGCTACATGCTGGCGACAATCCACCGGGCGTCCAATACCGACAATCCTGAAAATCTTAGAGTTCTTCTTGGCTCGTTTGCCGAATCAGAGCAAGTGATAGTTTTTCCCATCCATCCAAGGACGAGAAAGGTAATCGCAGATAACGGCCTGGATAGTTTAGTCAGCGGCTCCTGCATAAGGATGGTCGACCCCGTCGGCTACATTGATTTTTTAAAGCTTGAGCAAAATGCGTCTAAAATTCTCACCGACTCGGGCGGTGTGCAGAAGGAAGCCTTCTTCTTCGCCGTCCCGTGTATTACGCTTCGCAATACGACCGAATGGGTTGAGACAGTTGAGTGCGGATGGAATACCCTGGTTAATATCGACAAAGACCTCCTGCTAAGTCAGATAGCTGAGTTTAGCCCCGCCGGGGAGCCTCCTAAGCTCTTTGGCGACGGGAGGGCCTCTTTATATATCGCCCAATGCTTAACAACCAGGGACCAGAGAGCAGAAAACATAAGGGAAGAGGCATAAGAATTGAAAAAAAATCCTTCCAGCGATAAAAAGTTGCGGGTTTGGATTGATTTAACCAATACACCGCATGTCCTTATTTTTCGCCCCGTTATTCAAGCTTTTAAAGAGCAAGGCCACGAGGTACTTGTTACCGCCCGCGAGTTTGCCCAGACCACCCAGCTCCTAGATCGCTTTGGCATTGAGTATACGCTGATCGGCAGACATCGGGGGAGGGAGGTATACCGTAAAGCCCTCGGGCTTCTCAGCCGCACAAGCAGGCTTATCGGCTTTGCCGCCGGCAAAAAATTCAACCTTGCGGTAAGCCACGGTTCAAACGACTGCGCGCTAGCCTCATATTTCCTCCGCATACCGCATGTGACCATGTTCGACTACGAGTTCGCAAAGGCCATGCATCACATAAACCTCAGGGTATCGACAAAGGCATTGATCCCCGATCTTATCCCGTCAGAGTCTCTCTACAAGTACGGGGCAACCGATAAAAAAATCGACAAGTACCCGGGTCTTAAAGAGGAATACTATCTTGCCGGCTTTAAACCCGATGAGTCGGTTATTAAAGAGATTGGATTGGATATTAATAAGGTGGTTGTAGTCATGCGCACTCCACCGGATGTGGCGCTTTATCACAGGTTCCACAATCCGATTTTTATGGATGTTTTGCGCAGGCTGGCAGAGCGCGGCGACGTTGAGGTTGTTTTGCTGCCAAGGATACCGGAGCAGCGCGAAGAAGTAAAAAAGCTTGGCTTTAAAAATGTCTTTATCCCTGAGCGCGCCGTAGATGCGCAAAGCCTGATCTATTACTCGGATTTGGTAATCAGCGCCGGCGGTACGATGAACCGCGAGGCGGTCGCGCTAAATACACCCGTTTATACGCTGTTCTCCGGGAAGATGGGCGCGATAGATACGCACTTGATAGCCGAGGGCAAGATGGCGAAGCTTGAAGACCCGAGTAAGGTCGAAATCAAAAAGAAACAGGCGTACGGGCAAGGTGAGAGACGCGATATCAACGTTTTGCTGGATAAAATGAAGGCGGTAGCAAAGTTAAAGCCACAGCCCTCATCCTGTGAGCTATGAGCTATAAGCTGAGAGCTGAGAGCTAATATGCGCCGTGTCTTGTGAGGACGCGCCAAATCGTTAGCAGGATTATCTTTAAGTCAAGAAAGAACGATTGTTTCTCCACGTAGTCGATATCCATCCGCAGTCTCTCATCGGGCGTTAGGTTTCCTCGTCCGCTAATTTGCGCAAGACCGGTCAGCCCCGGTTTTACCTCCAGCCTCTTTAAAGTGGCTCCATCTGATATCTCCAGGTCGTCAGACACCAGCGGTCTTGGGCCAATCAAGCTCATCTCTCCTGTAGCAATATTAATAAGCTGTGGTAGCTCATCCAGGCTGTTCTTGCGCAAAAACTTGCCAAAAGAAAAGACCCTTGGGTCGTCTTTTATCTGGCAAGCCTGATCTTCCTGGGTTTTAAGTAGCTCCAGGCGATCCAGCATCTTATCGGCGCCCTCGCTCATAGTTCGAAACTTAATCACATGAATTACGCGCCCGTGTTGGCCGATTCTTCTTTGGTGAAAAAAGACGGGGCCGGGTGAAGTAAGCTTAATCCCAAATGCGATTGCAAGCATTACAGGGGCGATTATAAGAAGGGCGGAGGTGCTTAAAACAAAATCCAAAACTCTCTTAATCACCGGGTAGATGACTTGATTGCGCTGGTTTACTGACGCATAGCGTGCACGTTGTTCGCCGATGACTCCCCCAAACATAAGAAGCGCGAGAATGGGTATGAAACCGAGCAGCCTGATATGAAGGGGGAATGGCAACACGGCGTGCACATCAAATTTCAAAGCCAGGACTCTAAATAGGATATATCCTATAATTCCGTAAAGCCAACCATCGTTTTTGGATCGCCATCCGGCCCAGTAGCCACAAAAGACGGTGGTCAAGTAATGGGCGGTCATTATAAGGATTACGGTCACCAGAGTCTCAGGTAATGAAAGCAAGTTGTAGAACTTTACGAATGACCAGAAGAGCACAAATGAAAGAAAGCCTGATTCAATTATCGAGCGGAACCTGTTAAGCATCTTTCTCCCCGTGAATAATACTTGGCTGTGCTGCTGGCTTTATATATCTTATCATATCAGGGAAAGACAACCATACCGCCAAAGCCTGTCTAATCCGGTGTCGCGGGTAGGGGTTTAAATTAACCTAGAGAGGAAAACTATAGAGAGGAAAATTAAGGACTGTAGTGTTAAACTTAAGTTTATGCCAGCCGGCTTAATTTAGAGAACTTGAGAGTCGCTTATTTTTTTGGTAATCTTGTTTGGGCTACCGTTTGGAGGTTTTATTGTACGAAGGCAAACATGCAAGAAAGCAAGTATCACCCGACAAATCAAAAAAAACTGGATATTTGCGTGTATTTTTCCTTTGGTCGCTTTTAATATTTCTGTTGGTGGGTGCTACGGGTTTCGTCTACGCAAAATTCCTTGAGGGAAGGATGCATCATGTAGATAAAGCTTACGGCCGCAACGGAGAGGAAATCCAACTACCACCACCTGCCAACGACAAGCCTGTCACTTTTGTTTTTCTTGGCAGCGATACCAGGGGAGATCCAGAAGACCCCGGCCGCTCCGATACCTTAATGGTATTCCGGATGAACCCCAAGAAGAAGATCGCGTACCTGGTTTCAATCCCCAGGGATGCAAGGGTTGATATTCCCGGCCACGGCAAGCAGAAAATAAACGCCGCTTACCAACTAGGTGGGCCAATGCTGGTTATAAAAACAGTTGAGAAGCTTACAGGGTTTGAGATCAACCACTTTGCGATTGTTGATTTTCAAGGGTTCAAGGAAATCGTGGACGCACTCGGCGGTATCAATATTAATGTCGAGAAAAAGATACGCGATCACTTCGATAGCGAAGTTGTTAACTTAGACCCCGGCATGCATCATTTCAACGGCAGAGAAGCTCTAAATTACGTGCGGGTTCGCCATGTCGATGACGACTTTGGCAGGATGGGGCGCCAGCAGCAGTTTCTAAGGGCAGTTATGGATAAGTTAATGAGGCCAAGCAGCGTCACGAAGATACTGCAACTTGCCGAGATAGTGTCGCGCAACGTTAGAACCGACTCGGGTCTTGGTATCACGCAGATGGTCTCTTACGGGCAGCAGATGAAGACGATCGGGCGCGAAAATATCAACATGACAACACTAACCGGCGATTGCCAGACGATAGGTGACATAAGCTATGTCATTATTGATAAACATCAAACCGATTGGCTTTTTGATCGTATGAAAAAAGACCTGCCGCCACAACTTACAAAGGAGGAGAAACAGAACAAGAATATCCGAATACAGGTGCAAAACGGCAGCGGAAAACCGGGTATGGCAAAGGAAATGGGCGACAAACTCTCCTCACTTAATTTTAAGGTCACCAACATCGGAAACGCTTCGAGTTTCAACTACTACGAGACCCAGATCATTGTGCCTACAGAGAAGGAGGACTTAGGAAAAAGGGTTCAATCCGAGCTTGGTTTTGGACATGTAAACACCGATGGGACTGCCTCCGATTCAATCAACGTCGTTGTTGTTGTGGGAAGGGACTTTGCCTACATGACAAATGACAGCAACAAGCATAGATAGGGCTACCGGCTCACCGGTCTTCGTACATTTTTGCGAGTTTTTTTGCAACCGATATGTAATCGTGATACTTAGCCACCCAATCCCGACCGGCAAGGCCGATTTCTTCGCAAAGCTTAGGCTTTGCAAGTAATTCCTCAATCTGCGAGACGATGCCATCCTCATCTTTTGCCTGCATTAGCGGAGGGGCTTCGTCGTACCAATTCTGGTAATTGAAGCTGCAAACAACCGGTCGTGCACACGCCATTGCTTCGAGTTCCGACATGCTCATAATACCAAGGCTAAATTGGCCAATAACAACCTGATAGTTTGAAATCAATTTGCCGAAATCTTCATGGGCTACTCGGGGGATGAAATTGATGAAATCTTTCTCCTTAAACCGGTCGAGGTCCGGTCCCCAGGCAAAGGTATCGATCTTAACGGAAGGGTTTCGCGATTTCAACTTCTCCAGCGCGCCAAGCGCGGTATCTATTCCCTTAACTTTGTCGATGCGGCTGATTAAAAGAATCTTTCCGCGGGATTCCGAATAGTCTTTTGGCTTAAACAGGTCTGTCTGTATCGGGTTGGGTAAAAAAACTGCATCCGGCCTTACTTTGTCCGCAAAGGTTTTTAAATCGGGTGTGGAGTAGAGGACATGCCTAGCCTTTGCCAAGCTTATAGTAGTCGGCTTGCCGTATATCGGGTGATCGAGATTTCGCCGTATGTCGGTGCCGTGGCAATGTAGCCAGTAGGGATAACCGCCGAGCATTCCCAAAAGGCCAAAATAAGCGTAATGGATGTGGACAATGTCATACTTTTCTTTGCGCACTTGCTTGGCCAATGATCGTATATCAGACATCCTATTGGCTATTACGCCTAATTTTTTAAGCCGACCCTGTTTGTCAATCCCTGTATAAGGTTGATATAGGCGGGCATCTATGCCGATTTTTATGAGCCCTCTTACCAAACTCTCGGGCACATTAGCGACGTTGTTTACATGAAGTACTTTCATTGGCGGGTTCCTTCTTTCCTGACTTCCGCATTGGGACACCCTAATTTTGGATGATATCATAACTTTTCACCTTTTGGCTTCCTAAAGGTACTACCATAATTTACCGATAATTGACACATATAATGCCGTAGCTGTGTTAAGTCAACTTAACCCATGCGGCCTTTGCTTTGTTTTATTGGCGATACAATTTTTAGGTGCTACAATGTGCTTAAT
>CADDYS010000067.1 GCA_902810715.1 bacterium
CACAAGCGGCGGAAGGTATCCTCATCCCGTCGAGCAAGGTGCTCGGCAAGGCCACGAAGATTTGTCTGACGGAGGCGGGAGCGCCAAAGGAGTTGGTCGGTATCGGGATACTCTACGACTCGGGCGTGAAGTTCTTCGCGACACCCTCCGGAGACAAGAACAAGACGCTCCAGAACCCTAAGGACATACCGGTGGGATCGTTCTCGGACGGCAGAAAGCAGGCCTACGGCGTCGTGGAAGCCGGGGGGCGGAAGTACGGCGTCCAAAAGGGCGGGACTCAGGTGTTCGGGAAGCTAACGCACGAGGTGCCGCCCGCAGTCAAGTTCTTCGTCGACGGCATAGAGTACAGCCTCATCGCGGCTTCCGGCGACTTGAAGGCGAGCGATCTGTTGGATGCCGCTCAAGAGATGCACTAATCCGGGCACGGACGTAAACGGCGTGGCTCCCCTTCCGACAGGTGACCGCGCCGTAAGGTAGCAGCCGAGACAGATGTTGCTGTCGTTGGTCGTGTAACCGAGTTTAAGACTCATTGCTCCCCTAGTACCTCCCTCAAGAGAAAGGGAATTAGAACGACATACAGCTTGAACTAGGATAAGCGATACCTAAATGTGTGCAGGCTCGCTCGCCCTCAACTCAAAACAAATGACGTGCCGAGCACTGTCCGCTCGACGTGCTGGTTAGCTAGGTCTCACTTCCCCCGCGACCATGGCGTCATGTACCGCCGCCGCTTCTCCTATTGTACGCCTCAAGTCGGCGTACACGACGGGCTCGCCATGAAGATCACGCAGGGACTTCAGCGTGATGGAATGCTGACTGCGTTCCCTCCTGACTTCCGCGTTGGGACACCCTAGCCATGGATGATCTTATAGAGAATTTGTTGCTCTTCGTCCATTTTAAGAATAATAGTTTGGAGCCCAGGCGCGTATGGCAAGACACATTCTAATGCATACATAGTATGCGTAAGCTCGGAGGCTCTTTTTGGGCTAAAGCCAGCATTGTATTTTGCAAGCAGCCTTTCTAGCTCTTTGTAAATCGTATAAGCAACAAAAGCTATTAGGATATGGGCTTCAATACGCTTTTTACGGTAGTGATAAATAGGTCGGATTTTAAGGTCGGTCTTTGATATTCTAAACGCTTTTTCGATCTGCCAGAGATGGGAATAGTTTTCTACGATTTTGTCCGGTTTTAATCTTGTGTTGGTAATATAGCCTTTTAAACCATCCCAGCATTCGTCTTCTTTGACTTTGCCCTCGTCTATTTCGACCTCTATGCTCCCCTTTAGTGTTAAAAACTTGTTGTAACCCCTGTTGTTAATGCTCTGCTTTGTTAACCTGCCTGACTTGACGCGTATCTTAAGTTTCTTTAAGCCCCGCTCGCGGTTGTAAGCGTCTTTTTTCTGGCGTTTATCCGAATAGGTAACGATGAGCCGGGTGCCGTCGGGTCTTTTAATCGCAATACCCTCACCGTCTTTTATGTCTCTGGTTTGCTTGAGGATTTCGTTCCTAATCGCCACGGTTTCGTTCTTTATCCGAGCACCGATGATAAATTCATATTCTTGGGCAGACAGATTGTTAAGATTGTTTTTGGATAATAGAGCGGCATCAGCAATCAGAATCGGCTTTTTTAAACCGTACTTTTCTTGGATGCCCTTGAAGCACGGGAAGAAGGGTGTGCCCTTCAAACGTGTTGCCTTCAAAAATATCGTAGCCGATGGGGCAACCCTCTTCTCCCACAAGAAGCCCCAGCATAATCTGGGGGTTTTGAAACTTGCCGTCCTTTGAAAAGCCTATTCTCCTTAAATCATCCTCATCTTCGGCTTCGAAATACAGGGTGGTCATGTCGTAAAAGACGACCGAGATATTTTTCAGTCGCTTCTTGGTGTAGTCAAACGCTATTTTTTGAACTGTTTCTTTGTAAGTATCAGAGAGTTTATCTAAAAAGCGGTAAATTGCATCAACCGCTACCGTTGTTCCCTGATAGCGCATAAGGTAATCGACTGTTTTAAGTTTGCTCGTTGGATAGACAAGCCTAGCAATAACGATGTGACGGAATAATTCGTCCTCTACAGCGCTGAAGCCGATACGGTCGAAAAGAGTGCCGAAGATAAGCTCGGGGCCGATGGTACGAATATTATTGTTGCTAAGGCTTTGGCAGAAGGTCTCTACTGCTTGCTCGGCTTCTGTTTTAACAGCAAAAAGGCGGGGTTGATTGTCATCGCCTTTATTAATAATCGATGTACCCAGCTGAACCAGGCGCTCTATCTCATCAATATCTTGACTTGACCCGAGCGTTTTGATAACTCGATACGATCCACCTGTCTTATCGATAATTTGGACACTGATAGAACCGCTTTTATTCTTCTTCTTTCGCACAAACATGCTTTATTTTAGCAACGGGACACCCATTTTGCTATTTCTATTTTGCTTTATCCCAGCTAGAGCTGGGTGTGGTTTCTCTGCTAATTAGGTAGTGCGGAAGTCAGGAAATGTGTGCAGGCTCGCTCGCCCTCAACTCAAAACAAATGACGTGCCGAGCACTGTCCGCTCGACGTGCTGGTTAGCTAGGTCTCACTTCCCCCGCGACCATGGCGTCATGTACCGCCGCCGCTTCTCCTATTGTACGCCTCAAGTCGGCGTACACGACGGGCTCGCCATGAAGATCACGCAGGGACTTCAGCGTGATGGAATGCTGACTGCGTTCCCTTCCATCAAGCGTAGCCGTTGGAACGACATAGAACTCCCACTGCGACACATCAAGCGGATCAAGTGTCATCTGATCCTGATGCGCAAGGAGTGCGAAAACGTAGACCTTGGCCTGCCGCTGCCTAGTGATACTTTGTTGATTAGTGTCAGGATCCCAACCAAGCGTCTTGGGACAGTTGAAAGAAATGATGGAAGGACGGTCCTGATGCCAACTCTGGATGTAGGCAGCCGATTTCACCTCGATCGAGATACCTCGAGGGTCCAGGAGATCGTAGGCAGCCCACTGATCGCGGATGCCGTCTGCTGCCCCGATTGCTCTTGCGATCAGGTACTCTGCAAGAACACCACGTATGACGTTGCTCACGACATCAGAAGCGCTCCACTGCCAGAAGCTGAGAAGATCAAAGCCTAGCTGGCGACCGCCATTGTGGAATACCTCATTCCCATGCCGCCGTTCAGACGGAATCCGACCGAACTTGCTCATTCGTTCCTCGTTTCACCCTAGGGGAACTAGCTAACATTGTTTAGAATGCAGAAAGGTGTTGACTTACCTGTCCTATATACGTGAGTGAAGTAATTGAGATGAGAGTGGTTTTACCCTCTGCCATTCATTTGATTCATGCTCAGCCTGCCACAAATCATAATTCTTTTGCAGATTAAGCCAAAAATCAGGGGTAGTATCAAAAGCACGAGATAAACGAAGTGCCATATTCGGAGTAACAGCACTTCTTTCATTTATAATCTTTGATAATGTCTTTCTTGAGACACCAAGAATCGACGCTAGCTCGTTTATAGTTAAGGATAACGGTTTCAAATAATCTTCTCTTATAATCTTTCCGGGATGTGTTGGTTGTCTTTTCATGCTTTCACCTCTTAATGATAATCGTCATAATCGACGGCATAAGCATCGCTATCAATAAACTCGAAAAACACTAATCACCATATACATAAATAGGAAATGATAAAAATTAGAACAACGTGCTGTTTGAATTAGGATAAGCTATGCCGAGATGGCTGCAAGCTCTCTCTGTTATTACTCTTCCGCGTGGGGTGCGCTGGATAAACCCAAGCTGCAAGAGATAAGGCTCGTAGACGTCCTCAATCGTCTCGGGCTCTTCACCTATAGATGTTGCAAGCGTGTTTAACCCGACCGGAATACCGCCGAACTTCTCAACCAGGGTCAAAAGTATCTGCCGGTCGAGCCTGTCCAGGCCAAGCGGGTCCACCTCAAGAAACGCCAACGCCTTATCCGCGATATCCTTAGTGATATACCCATCGCCTTTTATTTGTGCATAGTCGCGAACTCGCTTTAGAAGCCTGTTGGCAACCCTCGGGGTGCCCCGGGATCGCCGCGCAATCTCAAGCGAGCCGGGCTCATCTATCTTAACCCCAAGGATTGCCGCCGATCGTTTTACGATAGCATCAAGCTCATCTTCGCCATAGTAATCGAAGCGGCAGGTAACCCCAAACCTGTCTCTTAACGGGGATGTTATAAGCCCCTGCCTGGTGGTTGCGCCGACCAGTGTAAAGTGCGGCAGCTCAAGTCGCAAGGACCTTGCCGATGGACCTTTGCCGATTATAATATCGAGCTCAAAGTCCTCCATCGCCGGGTAGAGTATCTCCTCGACCTGGCGGTGCAGGCGATGTATTTCATCGATAAACAGCACGTCGTTCGGCTGCAGGTTGGTTAGGATTGCCGCCAAGTCTCCGGCACGCTCGATTGCCGGGCCGGATGTCACCTTAATCCCAACGCCAAGCTCATTTGCGATAATGCCGGCAAGTGTGGTTTTGCCAAGGCCCGGGGGCCCGCTTAAAAGAACGTGATCCAAGGCCTCATCCCGGCTCTTTGCTGCGGATATAAATAGATCCAAAGCCTCCTTGGCCCACCTTTGCCCTATAAACTCATCAAGTCTTTTCGGGCGCAACGTGCGCTCGTAGTCTACATCTTCCTCTATAAACGCCGTTGTAATAATTCTATCGTCCATGTTTGATTCCATACCTACCTAACGCCCGGTGGGTCGGGCAACTACGGGTTATGCAAGTGCGCGCCTGATAAATCAGGCAACTACAATGCCCGGCTCACCGGTTCTTAAGATACTCTCTTCTCCGCCTGCGCCTTCTTATATCTTAGAAATGATTCCTCGATTACCGCCAATGCGCTTTCCTTCGGCTCCCAGCCTTCAATGCCGGTTACCTTGGCCTCAAGTTCCTTATATATCTCAAAGAAGTTGCTTATCTCGCTTAAAAAATGGGGCGGAACTTCCTCCATCTCATCGATATAGTTCCAGATCGGGTCGGCAACCGGGACGCAGAGTATCTTATGATCCGGCCCATGCTCATCCCACATCTTAAACAGGCCAACCGGCTTTGCCTCAATCGCGCACCCCGTAAAAGTCGGCTCGGTGATTATTACAAGTGCATCCAGGGTGTCGCCGTCCTCGGCAAGTGTCTCAGGGATAAATCCGTAATCAGCCGGATAATGGACAGAAGAAAAAAGCACTCGATCAAGCTTAAAAAGTCCAAGTTTCTCATCGTACTCGTACTTGTTACGGCTTCCCTTTGGTATCTCGACTATAACCATTACTGTCTTGTAGTCTCTATCTTTCATTTCTAAACAAATCCTTCTTTAATTCTCCAGCCCGATGAATCGGGCAACTACAATGGCGTACTTATAATTTAGCCAAAACTCACACCATGATAAACAAGCTAGCTTTTTACTAGGTTCCTTAAAGCATGCTTCACAAGAGACTCAACTGTGACCCTGTCACCATCGGCTGCAAATCCTTCTAAGGACTTATTGGCCTCGGCGGGCGAGTACCCAAGACTTAGGAGAGCGCCTCTTGCCTCTTCGTAGACGGACCGGTCTTTTGCCAAGACCGCCGGAATAAAACCTGTCTCGGGCGAGGTCAGTTTCTCTTTAAGCTCAAGAATCAACCTCAGCGCGTTTTTCTTGCCGATACCGGGGATGGACGTTATGAGCGCGATGTCCTCATTTACTATCGCCTGCTTCAGTGAATCCACATCAAATGCGGAAAGTACGGCAAGCGCGACTTTTGGGCCGATGCCGCTAACTGTGATGAGCTTCTCAAAAAGCCCGCGTTCCCCGGCCGATGCAAAGCCGAAGAGATGAAGCGTATCTTCACGTACATACGTGTATGCATAGACAAAAACCGGCTCGCCTTTCGGCGGCATAGCGGCAAGGGAGTTGTTTGACATAAACGCACGGTAGCCAACCCCGTTTACATCGATGTCGGCATAGCCTATTCCTTTATCCTCAAGCCTTCCTCTAAGAAATGCTATCATCTATGTTCTCCCGGCCATGCCGTTTAGCCTATACGAGTGCGCGTGGCAGATCGCAAGCGCAAGCGCATCGGCCGCATCATCGGGCTTTGGAGCCTCGTTTAGGTTTAGTACCGCCTTTACCATCTGCTGGACCTGCGTTTTGTTAGCTCTGCCGTATCCAACGACCGCCTGCTTTACCTGCAGCGGCGTGTACTCGAAAACAGGAAGTTCGCCGTCTGCTGCAACTAAAAGACAGACACCGCGTGCTTGCCCAACCGCTATCGCCGTTCGCGCGTTTGAGTTAAAGAAAAGCTGCTCGACCGCAAAGCAGTCCGGCTTGTGCCTAACAATAAGGTTTCTTAAACGACCGTATATCTCCTGCAGCCGAAGTTCTGAGGCAAGCTTGGCCTCGGTTGATATTATCCCGTAATCTTTGAGCTTAAAACGGTTTCCTTTGTATTCAACAACCCCGTAGCCGGTTGTGGCGGTCCCGGGATCGACAGCAAGTATTATCATCCCCTGTCCTCTTAAGACGTAAGCTCTTCTAAAATCTCGGCCTCTATATCGAAGTTGCTAAAGACATCCTGAACATCGTCATTATCTTCCAGCGCATCAACCAACTTGAGCACCTTAGAAGCTTCATTTTTATCTAACTTAACCGGGTTTTTCGGGATCAAGGCGATCTCGGCAAGTGCAATCGGGATTCCGTGCTTTTCAATTATGTTTCTAACAAAATTAAGCTCGGTCGGCTCGGTTGTTATCTGCCACTGATCATCTTCGCTGGTCATATCCTCCGCACCTGCTTCGACGGCCAGCGAGAAGAGCTCATCCTCGCCTATCGGATGGCTTTTATCGACGGCAATGATACCCTTGCGATCAAACATCCAGGCTACAGAGCCGGCCGCCCCGAGATTGCCGCCGTACTTGGTAAAGATGTGCCGAACATCGGATGCCGTGCGGTTGCGGTTATCCGTCATGACGTCGACCATAATCGCAACCCCCGCCGGGCCGAAGCCCTCGTAGGTAAGCTCTTCGTAGTTATCGGCACCCAGCTCACCCGCGCCTTTCTTAATAGCGCGCTCGATATTGTCTGCCGGCATGCTGTAACTTCTTGCTTTCTCTATTGCGTTAGCAAGTGCCGCGTTCATATCGGGGTTACTACCGTTGCGAGCAGCGACCATAATGACACGGCTCAGCTTCCCAAAGAGTTTTCCGCGCTTGGCATCCTCTTTGCTTTTTTTATGCTTAATTGTTGCCCACTTAGAATGCCCTGACATCAGACCTCCCTTACCATCTCTATAAAGTATTTATGTACCCGTAAATCCCCTGTTAACTCGGGATGAAATGCTGAAACAAGAAGACTACCCTGCCTTGCCATTACCTTAATATTATCAAATTCAGCCATAACGTCGACACCATCGCTTATCGACTCTATCCATGGGGCGCGGATAAACACAGCCTTAAAAGCACCGATGCCTTTTATGTCGAGGTCGGCCTCAAAGCTCTCGCGCTGCCGGCCAAAGGCGTTGCGCCTTGCCTCGATGTCCATAAGAGATAGAAGCGGCTGGTCGCCCTCGGTTATTCTCTTTGCAAGAAGAATCATACCTGCGCAGGTGCCGTAAATCGGCCTGCCCTTTGCATGAAAATCACGGATGGCGTCGATGAAGCCGTACTCAACCATAAGCTTGCCAATCGTTGTGCTCTCGCCGCCGGGGATAATTAAACCCGCGACCCTATCAAGCTCGTGCGGCCACTTTATTATCTTGCCGGCCGCACCGGCCTCCTCAATATGATATATATGCTCGCGTACTGCACCTTGCAGGGCAAGCACGCCTATTTTCGTCAATTACCAGCCACGCTCCTGCATCATCTCGGCTTCTGGAATCTGGCTTATCTCGATTCCAACCATCGGCTCGCCAAGGTCTTTGGATACCTTCGCAAGAAGACCGGCATCTGTGAAATGGGTTGTCGCCTGCACGATGGCTTTTGCCCGCTTGGCCGGGTCCCCGCTCTTAAAAATTCCGGACCCCACAAAGATACCTTCCGCGCCAAGCTGCATCATTAAGGCGGCATCGGCCGGGGTGGCCACACCGCCTGCAGAGAAGTTAACTACCGGGAGCTTGCCGTTATCATGCACCCATTTTACTAACTCGTAAGGGGCCTGAATATCTTTAGCCGCGGCAAACAGTTCCTCCTCACGAAGCCCTTTAAGCCAACTGATACCCTCATTTACCGAGCGCATGTGGCGGACCGCCTCTACGATATTACCTGTACCCGGCTCGCCCTTGGTTCTTATCATCGCCGCACCTTCGGATATACGCCGAAGCGCCTCGCCTAAGTTTCGGCAGCCGCAGACAAACGGTACTTTAAAATCCCACTTGTTGATATGATGCTCCTCGTCGGCCGGAGTTAGAACTTCGCTCTCATCGATATAGTCCGCTCCAAGCGCCTCTAATATCTGCGCCTCGACAAAGTGCCCAATTCTGGCTTTGGCCATAACCGGAATTGATACAGAGTTTATGATCCCCTCAATAACCGTCGGGTCGGCCATGCGGGCAACACCGCCCGAAGCCCGAATATCGGCGGGAACACGCTCGAGGGCCATAACAGCGACAGCCCCGGCATCCTCAGCGATTTTTGCCTGCTCGGGTGTGGTCACATCCATAATAACCCCACCTTTTAGCATCTCAGCCAAGCCGGTTTTTACTCGAAGCGTTCCAGTTTCAATCATCTAAGTCTATCCCCTTTTTTCTAAATCTGTCTTTTATCTTACTAAAGAAAATGCCTGGTCGCAACCATAATAGCTCACAGCTCATAGCTGACAGGAAGAAATTTATACTCACATCTCTTGCCCACACCCTGTGAGCTGTGAGCTAATATGCTATTTTTGGCATTCTGGGCAGTAATAGGTTCCCCTGCCCGCGACCTCAGTCTTAACAACGGTGCCGGTGCAGCCGTTTGGGCATGGTTTGCCGGCCTGGGCGTGTACTTTCAGGAAGTTGGTATAGTTACCTTTCTTTCCGAAAAGATCCACGTAGGAGATAATAGACGTCCCCCGCTCCTCGATGGCCTTAGCTAGGATATTGCGCATGCCCTCATACATGCGCTTTACCTCCTCATCGGTAAGCGAGCCGGACGGCCTCGTGGGTAGCACGCGCGCGTAGAAAAGTATCTCGTCGGCATATATATTGCCGATCCCCGCGATAAAGGATTGGTCTAGAAGAAGCGCCTTTATCCTGGCCCGAGGCCTTCTTCCTAACATCTCTTTAAATTTCTCAAGTGTAAAATCACCCGAGAGAGGCTCGGGCCCTAGATGGCTCAACTCGGGGGCTTTTGTGATATCCCCCTCTTTAAGAAGCTTAATATACCCAAACAGTCGAGGGTCGCGGTAGCGAAGCTCGTAGCCGTTATCCAGTTCAAAGATCACCTGAGCTTTCTCCCGCTTAGGGGCATCCTTCGGCAGATAAAGAAAGGTTCCGGACATCATAAGATGAAAAAGAAGTGCCTCGCCGGAGGAAAGATGAAGGATAATGTTCTTGGCACGCCGGTCCGCACCGGTAATCACGGTGCCCACGACCTTGTGTTTAAACTCATCAAGGGGCACACGTAGCACCACCGGTACCGGAGTTTCAACACCTGTTATCTTCAAACCCACCACGGTATTCTGAAGTTCCCTTTTTATCGTCTCGGTTTCGGGAAGCTCTGGCATATCGTCCACCTGAAAATCTTGGAACTATCTTGTAAAGTTTCCTTATAAATATAAGATACCTTTTTAATTAAAAAATCAAAAATTATCCCTTAACCATAATCTGTTATGTAGCTCAGGGCTTTAGCCCTGGCAAACGGTATATGTATATCCCTTTTATCAGCCCTAAAGGGCTGAGCTACATTGTCTAGCTATTGCCTCTAATTAGAGCCAATCGGTTGATCCTCTCGCCTTCATGTTATCCTATTGCTTTAAGGGGAATATCATATAGGATAAATAATAGCGGAGGAAAGATGCTCATACCAATCAGGGATGACAATCCTACAAGGCGGTTCCCAATTATAACTGTCGCCTTGATTGTCATTAACATAGCCATATATATTTATACGTTGTTTTTACCCGGAGAAAACGCGCTTATTGAGTTCTATAACCGATATGCTCTTTTTCCTAAGGCGATTGTTACCGGCCATCCGGTAACTTCAAACTCGATCCAGCCGACTTACCTGACACTTATTACATCTATGTTCTTGCATGACAGCCCCTCGCCGTTGCACGTCGGCTTTAACATGCTCTTCCTGTGGATTTTCGGCAACAACATCGAGGACGTGTTCGGGCGCATCAAGTTTATAGGTTTTTATCTCCTATCGGGTGTCGCGGGTTCAGCCCTACAAATAGCGGTAGGCCCAATGTCCGTAGTGGCAAACCTTGGGGCAAGCGGTGCGATATCGGGCGTGCTTGCGGCCTACCTCATACTCTTTCCGACCGCCAGGGTCCTAACAGTTATCCCGATAATATTTTTTATTGAGATTGTCAGAATCCCGGCGATTCTCGTCATCGGATTTTGGTTTTTACTTCAGGTTTTCTCGATCTTTATCAGCACACCGGGCGGTGGTGGAGTCGCCTACTTCGCGCACGTCGGAGGCTTTATATCGGGCCTTGCGCTGACACTGCTCTGGCCGTGGCGGCAACGAAGGCGAAGACGGCGGTATTCATTTTAGATAATTTTGGATTATTCCTGTATAATAATGCCCGTGTTATAATGCCATGTAATCGCTGTACTTTAGTGGATCGAACCCCACTACTATATTCTTAACATTTAATCGCTGCTGTGGTTAAGTAAATTACTTATTGTAGCTCTCAATTTGAGAAGCTTAAGGGAGGAGATATTGTTGAAAAAATACGCAACGGAGAACATTCGAAACCTGGGCCTGGTCGGTCATGGTGGAAGCGGTAAGACCACTCTTGCTGAGGCCATGCTCTATACCACAGGGACGATCAGCAGGTTCGGTAAAGTCGATGAGGGCAATACTGTAACAGATTATGATCCCGAAGAGATAAGAAGAAAATTTTCAATCAATGCCTCCCTCGCACCCTGTGAGTTTAAGAACCACAAGATAAACGTCATTGACGCGCCCGGATACGCCGACTTTATCGGCGAGGTGTACGGTGCGCTTCGCGCTGTGGATATCGCGGCAATCGTGATTGATGCCGTGTCCGGGCTCGAAGTCCAAACTGAAAGGGCCTGGACAATCGCCGATGAGTATAACCTTGCCAAAATGGTAATCGTCAACAGGATGGACAAAGAACATGCCAACTTTAACGAGACTCTAAGAGTTATTCAGGAAGTCTACAGCGACAAAGTCACCCCGCTTCAGCTCCCGATAGGAAGTGAGGCTAACTTCAAGGGCACTGTTGATGTTATTAAGCAGAAGGCCTATGTGACAAACGGCGGAAAAACTTCTATTGAGGACATTCCCGGCGATATGGCCGACGCGGTGGCATCGGCCCGCGAGGCTCTGGTCGAGCGCATCGCTGAAAGCGACGACACCCTTATGGAGAAGTACCTGGAAGAGGGTGGGCTAACTGAAGCTGAAATTATGTCCGGCTTAAAGACCGCAATCGTGACCGGGCAAGTTATTCCCGTCACGTGTACCTCGGCCTTTACTGCAACCGGCGTCGAGGCCCTTTTAAATGCAATAGTTGATTACCTGCCATCTCCGGTTGATCGCGGGGCGATCAAGGGAGTCGATCCGAAAACCGAACAGGACATCGAGGTAAAACCCACCGAATCAGGGCCGCTTATGGCATTTGTGTTTAAGACGGTTGCCGACCCGTATGTCGGTAAACTAAACTATTTCAGGGTCTTCTCTGGAGACTTCAAATCTAACTCCAATATAGCCAATGCAAGCCGTGGCAAAAAAGAGCGGGTCGGTCACGTATTCGTCGTTCGTGGAAAGACACAGGAGGATGTTACAGACGTTCCAGCCGGCGATATCGGCGCCGTCGCGAAACTTGCGGATACGATGACGGGCGACACCCTTACCGAGGAAGGAAAAGCTGTTATGTTCCCGGCTATCAAGTTCCCGGAGCCGGTCATCTCGGTAGCGGCGGCGGCAAAAACCAAGGCCGATGAGGAAAAACTTGGTATATCGCTTAACAGGCTTGCCGAGGAAGATCCCACTCTTACCGTGAGAAGAGATACCGAAACACGGCAGACGGTTTTATCCGGTATGGGTGATATGCACCTTGATGTCATAACCGAGAGACTTAAGAGAAAATTTGGTGTCGAGGCGGAGCTCTCAGCGCCGCGCATCCCATTTAAAGAGACGATTAAGGGCGAAGCCTCTGTGCAGGGTCGCCACAAGAAACAGTCCGGCGGTCGCGGCCAGTTCGGCGATGTTTGGATTAAGGTCGAGCCGTTACCCCGGGGCGAAGGCTTTGAGTTTGTAGACCGAATCGTTGGCGGCGTCGTGCCGCAGCAATATCGCCCGGCGGTTGAAAAAGGTATTAGAGAGGTCATGGAACAAGGTATCTTGGCAGGATACCCCGTCGTCGATATAAGAGTAACGCTTTACGACGGCTCGTACCACGCAGTCGATTCGTCGGAGATGGCGTTTAAGATTGCGGGCTCGCTTGCCATAAAGAAAGGCTTTATGGATGCTAAACCGATTCTTCTTGAGCCTATTATGAAGGTTGAAGTCGTAGTCCCCGAACAGTATATGGGGGACGTCATCGGCGATCTATCAAGCCGTAGGGGCAAGCCGTTAGGGAGCGAGTCGCGTGGGCGAAACACCGTGATAAGTGCACTCGCGCCCTTAGCCGAGATGGCAACATACACAAGCACTCTTCGCTCGATAACTTCGGGCCGCGGTGCGTACCACATGGAGTTTGACCATTATGAGGAAGTACCGGGGGATACCGCAAAGAAGATTATTGAAGAGTACGAGAAGGCAAGAGCTGCGGGGTCATAAATCCCCGCCGCTCTACCTACCACCCACCGCTGGCGCCGCCGCCTCCGCTGCTGCCTCCGCCAAATCCACCGAAGCCGCCGCCGGAACTACCACCTGAGCCACCGGGTCCCCATCCACCACCAGCCCACCAGGGGATATAGCTATCATCGCCATGACTCTTGCGTTTCTTGTGTTCATCAAATGCACGGGAGATTGCAAAGTCAAATAAAAGCCCCAGCGGGGTAAGAACAGCGATGGCAATCACGCCGGCCGTAATTGAAAATATCATTATGATTAGACTGATAACCGCACCCACTGCGCCGCCCAACCACCAGCTCCTGGTGCGGGCCATAACAGCGGCAAGCCATGGGAAGATAACCGCAAGAAAAAGCCAGCCCATCTTTATAAAAGCAACGAAACTACGGCCGCCCATGCGGGACCCTTCATCGGATGAGTTGCCGCCTATAGCCGTCACATCATTCCCGGCAATCGCCTTTATGATCGCATTGACCCCGCCAACCACGCCTTTATCGAAGTTTCTTGCCTTAAACTCGGGTATGATAATATTTTTGATAATGCCGTAAGACTCTGCATCGGTAAGGTCCGGCTCAAGACCGTAGCCTACCTCAATCCTTGTTTTGCGCTCTTCCTTGGACATAAGCAGCAATACGCCATTATCTTTTCCCTTCTTACCGATCTTCCACTTCTCGAAAAGACGAACCGCAAAATTATCAATCGTGGTTCCCTGCAGGTTGGGCACCGTAACAATAGCTATCTCGTTCCCTGATTTTTGTTCGTAGTCTTTAAGCTTGCTCTCAAGCTCGCCTTTTGTCTGCGGTGAAAGCATACCGGCAAAGTCGTTCACGTAGCCGGTCGGCTGTGGCAAATTAAGCGCTGCAAGAGCCCATCCAGAGCCCGCCGCAAAAATTACAAGTGCGAATATGCTAAGCAAGACGAGACGAAATTTTTGTTTACTCATTTCCCAAATTTACCTTCGGCGATTTCTCGGCCCCGGCTTCACTCTTAAATAACGGCTTGTCTTTAAATCCAAATATACCGGCAAACATCACTCCTGGGAAACGCGCGATACCGGTATTATACTCAGTTGCAAGGTCGTTGTATCGCCTGCGCTCAACCGATATGCGATTCTCCGTCCCCTCGATTTGGACCATGAGCTGCTGAATAGTCTCATTTGACTTAAGCTGTGGGTAGTTCTCCACAATGACTAAAAGACGGGACAGGGCGGAGTCCATTTGTTTTTGCGCGGCAATCTTGTCCTGGGTTGTCGTTGCCCCAGAGTACTTCGTGCGGGCATCGGCGATCATGCCGAATACCTTCTGCTCTTGTTTCAAAGTGCCCTTCGTCGCCTCGACAAGGTTGGGGATTAAATCAAACCTGCGCTGGTACTGGGCTTCGACTTGAGCCCATTGGTTATCGACCGCCTTGCTCTTAGTTATAAACGAGTTATAAAACCCTCCGAGTATGCCGCCGATGATAACAAGCAACGCTACTACGACACCGACAGCAACAAGACCTTTTTTCATCTTCGCACTCCCTCAGGTAATATTTACCGATATAAAGCGCTGGCTAGCACCTTTTGGCTCCCAACCAACGCTTTACCGATTCTATAAATATTGATTTAACAAACTGCTTAAAGCCTGAGCCTTTTAATGTCTTGCCCAGGACCAGGCTATTTTACCCTCGCAGCAATGCGCTACTGCACGAAGCATAAATCTTTTTCTCAGCAACAGAGCACCTCCTCACATTTAGTAGATTATACACTAAACCGGCTAATCCAAGCTGTTTGATTTAATAAATATAATACATTGCCTGAAAAAAATTTTTAACTTAATTGCTTTAAGCGGCTTCAAATATTTGATAAACATCATCGTGGTGGGGCATGGAGGC
>CADDYS010000068.1 GCA_902810715.1 bacterium
TGCCGCAGCCAAAGCTGCCTCACAGCCGGCATGTCCCGCCCCGATAACGATGACGTCATATATTTTCTGTTGCGCCTTGATCTTGCTGTTCATAACTTGCACTCTTTCTGCACCAAGATACCTATGGTGGTTTCACGTGAAAATTTCGCGCCAATAAATCCTGAAACGAGAATTTCTGGCGCAAGCCCTACTTCCCTATACAGAACTGGCTAAATATCCTACCGAGGATATCTTCGCCTATCGCTTCTCCGGTTACCCCGGCTAAGTCATCTAATGAGTCTTTCAGAACTATCGAAATAACCTCTTCCGGTTGTTCATTATTAATTAACAACGCAGCTTTTGCTATGTGTTTTAGGGAATTTTCTAGAAGTTGCTCATGTCTTGCATTGGTCACAATAGCCGAGTCGGAAGCCTCTATCCGGCCCTCAAACAGAACCTCCTCTATTTTGTCTTCGAGCCTTTTTATGCCGTCTCTACTTATGGCAGAGACATCAACGCGCGCCTTAAAATTTGCCGGGGTATTAAGGTTTGTAATCGAGGCAGTTTGCGGCAAATCGGTTTTGTTTACAACTAAAATTGCCGTCTCGCCTCTGATCTCATCTATAAGCGAAAGGTCTTCATCACAGATCTCCCGGCTTCCGTCTATCACGCATAGGACGATTTCTGAGGTTTTAATGGCTTGCCTTGTAAAATCAATTCCGATTTTCTCAATCTCGTCGTTTGATTCTCGTATACCGGCGGTGTCTTTTAATATCATTGGTATGCCCTTAATGTTTATGATCTCCTCAATTATGTCTCTTGTTGTTCCCGGGATCGGCGTAACTATCGCTCTTTCTTTTCTAAGAAGCGCGTTAAGGAGGCTTGATTTTCCAACATTTGGCCTGCCGATTATAGTCGCCCGGACCCCTTCTCTTAACACCTTTCCCTTAACCGATGTCATAAGCAGTTCTTTAAGCCGGTCTTGTGCCTCTGCCAACATTGTAAGAAGCTCACCGGCCGGAAGTGTCTCGACGTCCTCGTCTGAGAAATCAACGGCGGCTTCAACCTGGGCCAACACATCGGCGACTATTTTGGCCACAGCCCTTACGCTTTTAGACAGGCCGCCCTCTAGTTGGCTTATCGCTGCTTTAAGTGCGGCATCGGTTTTTGATTTTATAGTATCGATAACAGCTTCTGCCTGGGCAAGATCGATCCGTCCGTTTAAAAAAGCCCTCTTCGTAAATTCGCCCGGCTCGGCGGCACGCGCTCCGGCAGATAACACCAAACCGAGGGTTTTTCTCAATGCAACGGCTCCGCCGTGGCAGTTTATCTCAACCACGTCTTCCCGGGTATAAGTGTTTGGCGCCCTCATTATTGATACCAGAACCTCGTCGACCCGAGAGCCATCCCGTGGGTCAACAACCGCAGCCAAAAACAACCCATGGCTTCGCCTATCTTGGAGCCGCATCCCGTTGCTTTGCTTCAAGACCTTCTCAGCTATAGAGATTGCGTCGGCGCCGCTAAGGCGAACTATGCCTATCGCGCCTTCGCCGACCGCAGTTGATATCGCTGCAATTGTGTCGTTGCCATAAAATCTCATCAAATCACCATTAAAAGTTCTCTATCTAGCGTTTGTTTAATTATCAATTGTAGTTGCTCCATTTATGGAGCGAGCTTGTAGTTGCCACATTTATGGGGCGTGGAGTAGCTTTAACCGTTTTGACTCAAGTGCGCGCCTGATGAATCGGGCAACTACAAATAAAACCCGGCCTCTCGGGGGCCGGGCTGTTCATTGTTTGTTAACAACTTGCGTTTAACCTCTAGGAATTATCTTAACCTGCCGCCCAGGATCTTCACCTTCGCTCACAGTATATACCTTGCTGTTGTCCTGCAGAGCCAGATGAGCCATTCTCCTGTCATAGGAATTCATTGGGTTTAACAACACCGCTCTTCCTGTTCTAACAGCTCTTTCTGCCGCCTGTATGGCTTTCTCTTTCACGTTTTCCGCGCGTCTTTCCCTGTAGTTCTCGGCATCAACTATGAGTTTTTTGTTAATTCCCGCTTTTTTTAGAGCTATATTCGCGATTGTTTGTACCGCGCTTAAAGTTTCTCCGCGCTTTCCAATTAAAAGACCTAAATTAGAGCCGCTTATGTCAATCCTGACAACATCGTCGTCTTCGCTCAACTCTACCTGTCCATCTATATCGAGATAGCTAACTATTTCCCGGACTAGAGATACCGCTCGGTCGGCGCCCCCTCCCGTAATGGAGACCCTTACCTTCGCTTTTCCCGAGTTCTTTCTTCCAAAGAAACTTTTACCTTTTTCTTCCAGCACCTCAATTTTTGCCTTTTCACGGTCGACGCCTAGCTCCAAAAGCGCCGCCTCAACTGCTTCTTCGACCGTGTTGCCTTCTCTCTCCACCACTGTATCCATTAACTAACCTCCGCTGGTTTCGCTAGCCTTAAGGTTACATACTGCTGTGCAATAGTCCATATGTTTGTTGTCACCCAGTAGATCAGCGCACCCGCCGGCAGGCTCCACGCAATAACTACCATAAACGGAACCATGATGAGCCCCATTTTCTGCTGTTGGGGGTCGGACGACATCATTCTTTGTGGCAGATACGTAGTGATCGCCATAAGGGCGATCAGTATCAGATACGGGATAAACACCAGGGTGCCGTCTGCTAAAGCCGTACCTGGCGATTTGCCAAGGACCAAAAGCCCGAAAAATGATGTTGCTTTAATGAGCGCTTTTGTGGTCAGAAGCATTCTAAACAGGGCATAAAATATTGGAAGTTGCAAGATGAGCGGCAGACACCCGCCAAACGGGTTTACCTTGTTGTCGGAGTAGAACTTCATCATCTCCTTCTGCAGCTTCTCTTTGTTGTCTTTGTGCTTCTCTTGTAACTCTTTGAGCTTTGGTTGTAGTTTCTGCATTTCGTACATCGATTTGGTCTGCTTTATTGTTAGCGGTAGAATTATCAGTCTTATCGCTATGGTAAGCAGTACTATCGCTACACCGTAGTCGGCGATGATGTTATTATGAAAGAAAAACAATGTGTCTCTTAATATGTTAATTAGGCCTTGCCAAATCTGAGCCAAAATAATGCCTCCTTATTTATTTTACCGGGTCGTACCCGCCGGGCGCAAAAGGGTGGCAGCGCATTACACGACCCGTCGCCATAACGCCGCCCTTTACAAAGCCATATTTTTCAATGGCTTCCACAGCGTAGTGCGAACATGAGGGGTAATACCTGCATGAGGGCACGAGCAGAGGCGATATCAGTCTCTGATATATTTTAATCAAGAATATCGCTATTTTTTTCATTTTCCTTTTTTAATCCTGCCCTTATAAGAACATCAATAAAAGTCTTTTCAACGTCGTGAAAAGACTTCTCCTTTATCGGCTGTCTCGCTATGATAACTACGTCATATCCTTCTTTTATTTCGGTCTCGTTGCGCCTGAAGGCTTCCTTTACCAGTCTTTTTATCCTGTTTCTCGTAACTGCCGATCCGATCTTTCTGGATACAGATACCCCTATCCTTGTCTGGGGACTTTCCTTTTTTAGAAAATACAGCACCAGCTCTTTGTTTGCGACCGACTTTCCCAGGCGGTAAACTTCCTTAAAATCCTTGCTGGAAGTTATCCGAGCCTCCCTGCGCATATCACACCGATTTATGCCGACAAACTGGCGCGGTTTTTCCGACGCCGGTTCGCGATAACCCTGCGACCTGCCTTTGTTCTCATCCTTATCCTGAAGCCGTGGGTCTTTTTCCTTTTTCTGTTGTTGGGCTGAAAAGTTCTCTTCAATTTTTTCTCCTTATATAATGAACAGCAAATATTATATTGTTGACCGCCCATTACTGTCAAGCAAATGAACTCCTGTTTGCCTTCGGCTGCCCGCTTGTGGATAATGTTAATAACTTTTAATTAACATGTTTTTACTGGCTTTATCTGGTTGTTGTTTATTTAATTAATATGCCCCAAATATAGCCTGACAAGCGGTTGTTAAAAACAAAAACGCTGGTAAAACACGGCGTGTTTACCTACGAAATCAGGTATTTATTTTGCGTTATAATATCTTTTGCATGACGCGGGGTTTCTTGTCGGGGCTGTCTTCGGGCAAGGTTTTCCACAGGATTTTTCTTTTTTGGGCAACCATCGTCTGTTGAAAAGTTAATATCTGGCTACTACGACATTTACTTGGAATTCAACGGGCGATTTTTATCGCTTTCTATACTTTTCCACATGTGTGGAAAGTATTGTGGATAACTTTTGTGTTCTCGCAGGATTTTT
This sequence comes from bacterium, assembly GCA_902810715.1. Taxonomy (GTDB): domain Bacteria; phylum Actinomycetota; class Aquicultoria; order Aquicultorales; family Aquicultoraceae; genus CADDYS01. The sequence goes on from CADDYS010000068.1 coordinate 4,280, forward strand.
ACTGTCAAAACGTCGTGGCTGGCCTTTCATTTTTTTAAGACCTTGCTTTTGATTTTCCAAAACTGCTGCAAATAATAGCTCCTTGGTTTATGGTTATATTGATACATTGTTGATAACTTCGGGGATAATTTAATCTCTGATATAGTTAGGATTAATTTATGGAAAGCTACTTTAAACGATTTATCGACAACCTAGAGCAAACTCGGGATGAAAGCAAAATCGCCGCAAGGCTTGCCATATACGATACACTACGCGCCGCCCCGCGCATCGTCGAGCTTGGCGCCAACGACTATGAGGAGTTTATAAACATCCTGGCCACTAAGACCTACCAGTCGTCAAAAGAAATCGGCGGCAACATGCCCTATACTATAATCCGCGAGGTTATTGAAAACCTTATTCATGCCTACTTTAAAGACGTTGTCATAAGTATTTTAGACAGCGGCAACACCGTTAGAATATCGGATCAGGGCCCGGGCATTAGAAACAAGGAGAAGGCTTTTGAGCCCGGCTTTTCAACTGCAACGGCCGAGATGAAAAGGTATATAAAAGGTGTGGGCTCGGGGCTTCCGATCACAAAAGAGACGCTCTCTTTTTTAGGAGGCGCGCTTACCGTTGAGGATAATCTTGACTGTGGAACCGTGATAACACTTAAAGTCCCCGGAGACGCCGGCACCCAAAAAGAACTGACAGGTGGCACGCCTCCTGCATCATTTGATTTAAATAAACGGCAGAGGCAGGTTCTTTTTCTTATTATGGAGTTCGGTTCGGTCGGTCCCTCAAAAATAGCAAGTGAACTTGGAATCAGCCTTAGCACAGCGTACCGGGATTTGATATACTTAGAAGAGAAATCTTTAATTACCTCTGATGAGCAAGGCAAGAGAGTCCTTACATCAATGGGAATAGAATACTTGGATGAAATTCTTGGTTCTTAGGTGGGATAATTCTTGCAAAACCAACTCGATATAATCTGGAGTCAGGCCCTAAAGATAATTAAGAAACAGCTCAACACCCATACATTTAAAGCGTGGTTTGAAAATACATGCCCGACTCAGATCGACGGGGATACGCTTTTTATATCGTCGCCTAACTCGTTTTCCAAGGAGTGGCTCGAATCAAGGTATAGCAGCCTGATTGCAGATGCCTTGTTCCAGGTGCTTGGCGAAGATATTCAGATAAAGGTGGTGATCGATGAGGCCGAGCAATTATCTATCGCCCAAGACAACCAGCGGCCAAAGAGCACTGAGCTTAAGACGCAGCCAACGACCCTAAGATCAAGGTATACCTTCGAGTCGTTTGTTATCGGCGGTAGCAACCGGTTTGCCCATGCTGCCGCGCTGGCGGTTGCCGAGGTTCCGTCGAAAGCCTATAATCCACTTTTTATCTACGGCGGTGTAGGGCTCGGTAAAACCCACCTCCTACAGGCCATCGCCCACTATGTGGTCAACCATCACCCATCGCTTAAAGTCAAGTACGTCTCGTCCGAGAAGTTTACAAACGACTTTATCAACTCGATTCGCGACAAAGACAAGATAATGGGTTTCCAAAAAAGGTACCGTGATAACGACGTGCTTTTGGTCGACGACATCCAGTTTCTTGAAAATAAAGAGGCCACCCAGGAAGAGTTTTTCCACACGTTCAACACTCTTTATGAAGCAAGCAAACAAATTGTTCTTTCAAGCGATCGCCCGCCAAAAGATATCGCAACTCTTGAGGATAGGCTGCGCTCCAGGTTTGAGTCGGGGCTAATTACGGACATCCAACCGCCGGACCTTGAGACAAGGATTGCTATTCTAAAGAAAAAGGCGCAGCTTGAAAAACTCTCAATTCCAAACGATGTTTTGGAATTTATAGCATCAAAAATTCAGTCCAACATCCGCGAGCTTGAGGGGGCTCTTATCAGAATAGTTGCATACTCATCACTCAACAAGACGCCGATTAGCCTGGAGATGTCCAAAGAGGTGTTAAAAGATATTTTTCCTGATAGAGCAATCCGCCCGATATCCATCCAGACGATTCAATCTGAAGTTTGCCGGTATTTTAATATTTCCAAGTCGCAACTTGTCGGCAATAAAAGATCTCAATCGGTCGTATATCCTAGACAGATCGCAATGTATTTAGCAAGAGAGCTTACCGACCTTAGCCTACCAAAGATAGGCGAGGAGTTTGGGGGGAGAGACCATACCACGGTTATGTATGCAAACACAAAAATCGGTAAAGTTATTAGTACACAAAGAGAGGTATATAACCAGGTTCAAGAATTAACAAACCGCATAAAGCAAAAGACGTAAAACCTGTTCATAACTCTGTGGGTTGTTGTTAATTAAATAATCGTTTAACACTTTACACAATTTTTCTCTTTATTAATTAACAACCAGACTTACCGTTTTACACGCACTAATAGCCGTTATTAACATATTTTACAGTACCTATTACTACTACTAAACATTTCTTTAATATAATATTAGGAGGCACAAGTGAATATTAGTTTTACCCAAAGCGAATTAAACGCCGCCCTGCAGACCGCCCAGAAAGCCGTCTCGTCAAAAAGTATTCTGCCTATTTTATCCGGCATACTTTTAAATATAGATAAGGGTTATATTGATTTTTATTCAACCGATCTAGAACTTTCTATAAAATACCGTATGGCGGCTGACTCTAAAGAAAAGGACGCGGTCGTGCTCCCGGCACGGCTTACCGCCGATATCGTTAAAAATCTGCCTGAGGCGAAAATCAACCTGGATATTGATGGAAAAGGAGGAAGCGTAAAACTTTCCTGCGGCCTGTCGTCTTTTGATATAAGGACCTATTCTGCGGAGGATTTTCCCAGGTTTCCCAAGTTGCAATCGGAGAAGACAATTTTAATCAGTGGAAAAAAATTATCGTCTGCCGTAAAGCAAGTTATAAAGGCTGTTTCAAAAGATGAGACAAGACCGGTACTTTGCGGGATACTGATGACGATAAATAAAGGAAAACTCAAGATGGTCACCACCGACAGCTACCGTTTAGCCATACACGAGACGGCGGTTGAAAACAACGCGGCCGATGATATAAGCGTAATTATCCCCGCAAGGTGTATGGATGAGGTCTCTAAAATTTGCGGTGACGGTGATATAGAGGTTGGCCTGGCTAAAAACCAGATCTACTTTAACCTGGGAAATATTGCGATCGTTTCAAGACTTATTGAAGGAAATTTTCCAAACTATCAACAATTGCTTCCAGATAATTGTGAATTAAGGGTGAAATTAAATAAGGATAGCTTGGTGTCTGCACTAAAAAGGGTTTCTCTGTTGGCCCATAATAACGCACTGGTTAAAATGAAGATTGATGAAACAAAAGTTCAGATATCGGCCATAACCGCCGATATCGGGTCGGCGGTCGAGGATATCGATGCCGAGGTTAGCGGCAACGGTATGGAGATAGCCTTTAACGCACAATATGTAATCGACGGGTTAAGCTCGATTGTTGAGGAAGAGATTTTTATTGAGCTAAATAATCCTCTTAAGCCGGGGATAATAAGGCCGGTGGAGGCGCAGGATTTCCTTTACCTGGCGATGCCGGTAAGAATAGGATAACCTGATGAGAGAAGTGTCCGTTAAACAGGGAACAAGATTGGATCAGCTTCTAAAATTCGCCGGTTTGGTGTCCACGGGGGGCGAGGCTAAGGCAAGGATTCAGTCCGGTGGGGTTAAGGTAAACGGCGAGGTTGAAAAAAGAAGAGGCTACAAACTAAAAGAGGGAGATGTAGTTTTATTGGATGACGTTTCCCTTAAAATATCTATTACAGGTAAGGAGCCGGGGGTCAGAAGCCAGTAGCCAGAAGAAAAAATATTGTAAACCTACGTCTGGCTTTCGGTTGACGATTATGTATATAAAAACTCTACAACTAAAAAATTTTCGCAACTATAGCGATTTTAGTATCGATCTAAAAGAGGGCCTGAATTTTATAATCGGCAAGAACGCAACCGGAAAGACAAATATCCTCGAGGCAATCTACTTTCTTGAAGCCGGTAAATCACACCGGACAAACACCAATCAAGAATTAATAACGTGGAACGAGGAATTCTCGCTAATCAAGGCGTCAGCATACAGGCAAGACAGAGATATAATAATCGAGGCTTCTATATTTAAGGCGGGCGGAAAACAGATTAAGGTAAACGGCGTTGGGATTAAAAAAATAAGGGCGAGAGAAAGGCCGATACTCACCGTTATCTTTACTCCGGATCACTTAAAGATAGTAAAAGAGATGCCGGAGAACCGCCGTTCGTATCTGGATGAGATTTTGGAGAAGACCAGGCCGGATTACGGCTACTGGCGCCAGCAATACTCAAAAATTCTGAAACAGCGAAACATGCTTCTTAAGAAAGTCTATGTCGGCAGGATGAAGCAAGACGTTATTGATTACTGGGATAAACAACTGGTGCATGCCGGCGTAAAGATTGTTATCGCAAGAGCGGGTATAATTAAAAAACTTGAGGATCGTGCAGGCCAGTCCTACAAAAAGATATCTGAAAGCGACATGTCCTTTGAATTAAATTATGAAAACCAGCTTTTAGATGAAAATAATAACTCGCCAGAATCGCTCGAAGAGCGGTTTTTATCTGAGTTAAAAAACAAAAGAAAAGCGGAGATTGAAAGGGGTCAGACCCTGGTCGGGCCGCACCGTGACGACGTCGGCATCTATACGGACGGGACAGACCTTCGCATTTACGGGTCGCAGGGCGAGCAAAGGTCCGCTTCGCTTGCGCTAAAGATAGCCGAGTTCTCAATTATAAAAGAGCTTTCCAAAGACTTGCCGATATTGCTTCTCGATGATGTTATGTCGGAGCTTGACCACGCAAGAAGGGAGGCGCTTTTAAAGCAGGTCGGCAACGGGATACAGGCGATTATTACAAGCACGCATGTTGAATATCTAAAAGGGATGGATGAAATGTCGGCCAACGTAGTCACGATATCCTGATATGCAAAGATTAGGGGATACGCTCCGCGCGATGAATAAAGATAGCGCCTTAAATTTTGCCCTTGTTGAGGCAAGGGTTTTTTCGGTTTGGGAAGACGTCGTCGGGCGTGCGGTAAAAGAGAATACCGACTTGCAAAGAATAAAAAACGGTATACTCTTTGTAAAGACAAAAAACCCGTCCTGGGCCCACGAGTTAAAAGCGCTCTCCACCAGCATTAAAAACAAGATAAACGAGGCGGTTGGTGCAAACGTTGTACGCGAGATCAGGTTTTTACACGGCAGCGGGCCCGCAAGAGAGGCCAACGTCGAGGATAAAGACAACCCTTTGCCTGAATTGGACTTGATAAAGTTATCCTCTGAAGAATTAAGACAAATCGATGGGCTGGTTTGTGATATAAAACAAGATGATCTTAAACAGCGGCTCACAGAAATTTTAACTAAGGATAAAAAATTAAATAAGTGGAGGAATATAAAACAACGATACTGATATTCACAGCAAAAAACATCAGAATATGCTATAATGGTGTAGTTATAAAAACGGCTTTTATAGCCGTTTCTTTACGTACAAAGACGTAACGAAGAGAGGAATATAGTTGAGTGCTACATATACCGCTAAAGACATAACAGTATTAGAAGGATTAGAGGCGGTAAGAAAGCGCCCCGGTATGTATATCGGAAGCACCGGACCAAGAGGTTTACATCACCTTGTCTATGAAGTAGTTGATAATAGCATCGACGAGGCGCTTGCCGGATATTGTAAGAATATAACGGTAAAAATTAAAGAAGGAAACGTAATAGAAGTAAACGATGACGGCCGCGGTATACCGGTTGGTATCGTCCCAAAATATAACAAGCCGGCGGTCGAGATAGTTCTTACTATGCTTCATGCCGGCGGCAAGTTTGGCGGCGATGGCTATAAAGTATCCGGTGGGCTGCATGGCGTAGGTGTATCCGTGGTAAATGCCCTTTCAGAAAAACTTACCGTTGATGTTCAGAGAGACGGGCAGATATACAGGCAGTCGTTTTCTTATGGGAAACCGACAAGTAAGCTCGAGGTGGCGGGAAAGATAAAAAAAACCGGCACTAAAGTTACTTTTCTGCCGGACAAAGAGATATTTGAGGACTTAAATTTTAGTTTTGAGACCATCCGCCAGAGAATGCGCGAAATGGCGTTCCTTAATAAAGACTTAAAAATAGAGCTTATCGATGAGAGAGTCGAGCCCAACGAGAGGGTAGAGTATAAGTATTCGGGCGGCATCATCGACTTTGTAAAACACCTGAACAGCACAAAAGAGCCGCTTCATAAAAAAGTTATCTACTTTGATAATAAAGAGGCCAGCGGCGAGGTTGAGATTGCCATGCAATATAACGCGGGCTATACCGAGAGCGTCTTTACCTTCGCCAACAATATTAATACGCATGAGGGAGGGGCTCACCTATCTGGATTTAAGGCGGCCCTTACAAGAACAATAAACGACTACGCAAGAAAAAAGGGCATACTTAAAGAAAAAGAGGAAAACCTCTCCGGTGAGGATATCCGTGAGGGACTTACAGCAATCGTAAGCGTAAAACTTCGCGAACCTCAATTTGAGGGCCAAACCAAAACCAAGCTCGGCAATACCGAGATAAGGGGACTTGTTGAAAGCACGACTGGAGCAAGGCTCGATGAGTTCTTAGAAGAAAATCCGCAGACCGCAAAGCTTATTGTAAATAAAGTTATTCAGGCGGCAAGGGCAAGGGCCGCGGCAAGAAAGGCGAGAGAATTAACCCGGAGAAAAGGTCTTCTTGAGAGCATGGCTCTTCCCGGAAAACTCGCGGACTGCTCGGTGCAGGACCCATCGCTATCCGAACTCTATCTTGTTGAGGGTGACTCGGCAGGGGGCTCCGCAAAGCAGGCAAGAGACAGGGGTTTTCAGGCCATCCTTCCATTAAAGGGAAAAATCCTAAACGTTGAGAAGGCAAGGCTAAACAAGATACTTGGCAGCGAGGAGATCCAGGCGATAATCACCGCGCTCGGAACCGGTATTGGCGAGGAATTTGATATCGGGAGCGCCCGCTACCATCGGGTGATAATCATGACTGACGCCGATGTTGACGGTGCGCATATTAGAACCTTAATCCTTACCTTCTTCTACCGGTATATGCTTCCGATGATCGAGTCGGGATATATCCATATTGCGCAGCCGCCACTTTATAAGGTAACCCACGATGGGCTAACCAAGTATTTCTATAAAGACAGAGAGCTGGAGGAATATCTTAAAAAACTAAATAAAAATCCCGGCGTACAAAGATATAAAGGACTTGGCGAGATGAATCCCGAGCAGCTCTGGGATACCACGATGAACCCGGAGAAAAGAACGCTCCTTAAGGTTAACCTTGAGGACGCTATAGTTGCCGACGAGATCTTCTCGATTCTTATGGGGGATCGGGTTGAGCCCAGGCGCGACTTCATTCAGAAACACGCCAAAGACGTGCGATTTTTGGATATTTAAAGGAGATAGACAGAGTGGATGCCACCACAATTGCAGGCAGAATCGAGACAATTGAAATAGAAGATGAAATGCAAAGCTCTTACATTGACTATGCGATGAGCGTTATCGTCGGGCGCGCGCTGCCCGATGTTCGCGATGGGCTAAAGCCGGTTCACCGGCGCATCCTTTACGCGATGCACGATATGGGCATGCGTCCTGGCAGCCAGTATAAGAAGTGCGCCCGTATAGTCGGTGAGGTCTTAGGTAAGTACCACCCGCATGGGGACACGGCGGTCTACGACTCGTTGGTGAGAATGGCGCAGGACTTCTCCATGCGCTACGAGTTAATCGATGGCTATGGAAACTTCGGCTCGGTCGACGGGGACTCGCCGGCGGCGATGCGCTACACCGAGGCAAGGCTGTCTAAACTTGCCGCCGAGATGCTAAAGGACATCGAAAAAAATACCGTCGACTTTGTCCTGAATTTCGACGAGACCCTTGAAGAACCGATGGTTCTTCCGGCAAGGTTCCCAAATCTTTTAGTTAACGGCTCTGCCGGTATTGCGGTCGGCATGGCGACAAACATCCCGCCGCATAATCTGGGCGAGGTAATCGATGCGGTAATTGCCATGATCGACGACCCTGAGATATCCGCCAGGGGCCTTATGACATATGTTAAAGGACCGGACTTTCCAACCGGCGGCATTATCATGGGAAGAACCGGTATTGGGCAAGCCTACTCAACCGGGCGGGGCAGCATCAAGATTCGCGGTAAGGCCCACGTAGAGCAGACCAAACAAGGCAAACAAAAAATTATCATCACCGAGATACCGTTTCAAGTAAACAAGGCGAAGATGGCCGAAAAAATAGCCGAGCTGGTGCGGGAAAAAAAGATAAATGAGATATCCGACCTTAGAGACGAATCGGATAGAAGCGGCATGCGGCTTGTTGTTGAGCTGAAACGGGACGCGATTGCCCAAGTCGTCTTGAATAAACTCTACAAACACACGCAGCTTGAGGTAAGCTTTGGGGTTATCATGCTGGCCCTGGTTGATGGTGTGCCGAGAGTGCTCACTCTCCCACAGGTGATCAAACATTTTATCGATCACCAAAAAGACGTCGTTATCAGGCGCACTAAATTTGATCTTAAAAAAGCTGAAGACAGGCTTCATATTCTCGAAGGGCTCTTAATCGCTATAAAGAACCTTGATGAAGTTATAAAGACCATCCGCCAATCCAAAACGGTGGATGAGGCGCGCGAGAAGTTGATGAAGAGGTTTAAGTTAACCGAGATCCAGGCGCAGGCCATTTTGGACATGCGCCTGCAAAGGCTGACCGCCCTTGAGAGACAAAAATTAGAAGACGAGCACAAGGAGCTCGTAAAGAAAATCAAATATCTAAAGAGCATCCTGGCAAGCGAGAAGCTTCTTCTTGGAATAATTAAAAACGAGCTAATCGAGATAAGAAACAAATATGCGGACAAGCGGCGCACGCAAATCACCTCGGCGGCCACCGAACTCGAGATAGAAGACCTTATCGCCGAAGAGGACATGGTTATCACAATTACCCACTCCGGTTATGTAAAGCGCCTGCCAACAAACACTTATAAACAGCAGGGACGCGGCGGTAAGGGCGTCTCGGGCATGAACCTAAAAGAAGGCGACTTCGTCGAACACTTCTTTATCGCGTCGACGCATAATTACATCCTCTTCTTCTCAAACAAGGGAAAAGTATACCGGCTTAAAGTCCACGAGCTTCCAACGGGGGGCAGGACGGCAAGAGGCCAGGCGATAGTAAATATCCTCCCCTTCACCTCGGATGAGAAGATTGCGGCGGTTATCTCGACCCGCAGCTTTGAAGAGGACCAGTACCTGATTATGGCGACAAAAGACGGCATGATTAAAAAGACACCGTTTGCGGAATATAACACTTCAAGAAGAGACGGCATACTTGCAATAACCATGAGAGAGGGCGACGAGCTCATAGGTGTTAAGATCACCAAGGGCTCCGATGACGTCATCCTTATCGCAAGATTCGGCATGTCGATACGTTTCCGCGAGACCGATGTACGGCCGATGGGGAGAGCGGCGACCGGCGTTAAGGGAATGGATCTTGTTAAAGGAGATGAAGTACTAGCGATCGAGATCGCAAGAGACGAGGCGGACCTGCTAATAGTAACCGAAAATGGTTTTGGCAAAAGAACTCCGATGGGCAGTTACCCGGTTCAAGGGCGCGGCGGAAAAGGCGTAAAGACCTTAAAAGAGACATCCAGCCGTGGGCAAATAGCAGCAGCGAAAATGGTGCAGGAAAATCATGAGATAATGGTGATCTCAACCGAAGGCATCGTAATACGAACGCCAGTTAAACAAATTTCTCAGATGGGTAGAAACACCCAGGGCGTTAAGATAATGAACCTTAACGCGAGCGACAAGGTAAGCGCGGTGGCTTTAGTTGCGCTAAAAGAGGGAAATCAGGTTAAGCCTGAATAAGGAAAATCGTGTTTTGGAGAACTAGATGCAGGCGTTCGAGGTTTTAGAACATACCGCCGATGTAGGTTTGAAAGCCTACGGTAACACCCTGAAAGAGGTTTTTGAAAACGCTGCTGTCGGGATGTTTAGCCTTATAACCGATATCGAGAATGTAAAGCCCACCCTGTCCGAGGATATCCATGTCGAAGCCGAGGACAGAGAGAGCCTGCTTGTCGAGTGGTTAAATGAGTTGATCTACAGGTTTGAGGTAAAATACAGGATATATAAACGTTTTGAGATAATCGAGTGGGATGGTGAATACCACCTGCACGCAAAAGCCTACGGCGAGCCCCTCGACCTCGGGCGCCACCAACTAATGACCCAAATAAAAGCATGCAGCTACCACATGTTGAAAATTGAGCGAAACGATCTCTGGTCGGCCCAGGTTATATTTGATATTTAATGT
>CADDYS010000069.1 GCA_902810715.1 bacterium
GTTGCTCTTAACCTATCCAACTGCTCGTCAAGAAATTCTTTCCCTTTACCTATTGCCTCCTCGGGGGTGACCTTCATTTTCCCTCCGGCAACTTTCATAGCTCCTCCTCTTGGATAAACTCCTAACTTTTTATTTCCCTGCTTGGCGGAAGACAAACCATTTTTAATAAGCCAGGGGTCAGGAGAGCAATTTAATTTACTAACCTAGCGATTTACACTTAATCGTTCCATTACACTTTGCGTTCTGAAAATTAAAATTTACAATAATATAGGGTGTTTTATGAAAGAAGCATTATTTTACGAGAAGAAGGATAACAATAATGTAAGATGTCGGCTCTGTCCACAGCTCTGCCTGGTCGAGCCAGGCGAGTCTGGTAACTGCTTTATTCGCAAGAATATTGACGGCAAACTCTACGCCATGGAGTACGGCCGTGTGAGTTCGGCCCACCTTGACCCCATCGAAAAGAAACCACTTTATCATTTTCACCCGGGTTCCACTATTCTTTCAATTGGCGGGCTTGGGTGCAACCTTGGTTGCCCATGGTGCCAGAACTGGAACATCGCCCAGCCTAAGGATAGCTTCCCCGGCGTCTCGGTAGAGGACGTGATAGATCAATCCACACAGCCGCTGCCTCCCGAACAAGTCGTCGAGATTGCAAAAAGATACATTCCGAGCAGAAATATCGGTGTTGCCTACACGTACAACGAGCCGTTTACCTCATATGAGTACGCAAAAGATACCGCTATTCTTGTTAAAAAGGCCGGCATGTATAACGTGATGGTTACAAACGGGTATGTGCTTGAGGCCCCGCTTCGTGAACTCCTGCCATATATCGATGCAATGAATATCGATATTAAAGGATTTAGCGAGCCTTTCTACCGAAAGCTCGGCGGGCATCTAAGACCGGTTTTAAAGACAGCCGAGCTGGCAAAAAAGTCCTGCCATATCGAGATAACAAACCTTATAATCCCCGGTCTAAACGATTCCAGGGAGGATTTTGAGGGGCTCGTGGATTGGGTCGCAAATTCGCTCGGTAAAGATACGCCGCTTCACTTCTCGCGCTACTTCCCATCTTACAGGGTGGCGACTGAGCCCACACCTGTTGAGACATTGCACCTGGCGGAGGAAATCGCAAAAGAGAAATTGGATTATGTTTACCTCGGTAACGTGTAAATTTGGGATATATAAATATAAAGTACACTTGTTTCTTATCCGATTAATATTCAAAGCGAAATAGCTTTCAGCAATTAGAATAATTTCAAAGGCTGATTGCTGAAAGCCGACAGCTTATTTCTGAACTAGAGTGGAATCAACTATAGTATGATGGTAGCATTCGCAATATTTTTAGCAGGAGTCACTAATGTCTGAAAGCAAAACCGTCTTCACGACTTGCACTAGGGATTGCCCGGATGCCTGTGGTATAAAAGCATTTGTAACCGGCGACAGGCTGGTCGGTTTGACCGGTGCCGGGGAGCATGAGATTACCCGGAGCTTTCTCTGCAGGAAAGCCCTCAACTACATCCAGCGTGTTTACAGCCCGGATAGGGTCTTAAAGCCGAAGGTAAAAATCGAGGGTAATTGGCAGGAAGTAAGCTGGGATGGTGTGCTCAATCTTATTGCAGAAAAGATCCACAAGACTATTGAGATCTACGGGAGCACCTCCATACTTCACTATCAGGGGGCCGGTTCTCTCGGGGCCCTGAAGATGCTAAACAAGAGGTTCTTTAACCTCTTGGGTGGGGCGACCGAGGCGGACGGGAGTCTTTGCGGGGGCGCCGGCATTGCCGGGCAAACCTTAGATTTCGGTTTTCGTACTGCACACGACCCGAGAGATCTTTTAAACTCCCAGCTCATAATCCTCTGGGGACGGAACCCGTCGGATACAAATATGCACCTGATACCGATCTTGAAAGAAGCCCGAGCCAATAAGGCTAAAGTTGTGTTGATTGATCCGATAACTACAGATACCAGTCGGTTTTGCGATCTTCAAATAAAGCCCAATCCCGGCATGGATGGCTACCTGGCGCTTGCGATGGCCAAGGTCATACTGGATGCCGGCAAGGCAGACATGGGTTTTGTAGAAAATTGCTGCGAGAATTTCGATGCCTACCATAACGTAGTGGATGGAGTTAACCTAGAATCGCTAAGCAGTATGTCTGGGGTTTCGATATCTGACATCGAAATGCTCGCAGACCTTTATGCCGGGCGAAAGCCGGTTGCAATTGTCTGTGGATGGGGTCTTCAGCGGTACCAGTGGGGTGCAGAGACCTTCCGCTTAATCGATGCGCTTGCGGCCGTCACCGGAAACATCGGCATCCCCGGAGGCGGCGTGAGCCACGGTAGAGACGAGTACTACTACTTCGACAAGTCGGTGAAAGGCAGAGAGTTTGCGAAAAACACACGAAAAATTCCCAGGCCGCTTCTTGGCCGGTCCATAAAAGAACTAAATGATCCGCCGATAAAGATGGCCTTTGTAAACGGCGCTAACCCCCTTAACCAATCGCCGGACACACATTCGGTCAAAGAGGCATTTGAGATGATCGACTTTGTGGTTGTTTTTGAGCAGTTTATGACAGATACGGCTGAGGCCGCCGATGTAGTACTTCCGGTAACCACCTTCCTGGAAGAGACCGATATCGTCGGAAGCTACTGGCATAATCATATAGGTTTGGTTAATCCAACTATACGCCCGCTTGGTCTGGCCAAGACCGATCTTGAGATTTATCAGGGGCTTGCCGAGCTACTAGGTATTGGCGGCGGTATGGCGGGTAGTGCGGATTATTGGATCAAGCAGATTATAAAGCCGCTTAAGCGTATGGGAATTACACTTGAGGCCTTGATGCAAAAGCCTATGCGCGTGCCGGATGCCCCGATGGTTCCCTTTGCGGATCGGGTTTTCAAAACGCCGAGCGGCAAATTTAACTTTATTACCAACTTCTCAATCCCGATTATCGATTCGGTGGATTACCCGCTGGTTCTTTTATCCACACATTCAAGACGGTGGCTACACTCGCAGGTGCTACCGGTGGAACATGATCTACCGCCGAGGGCGAAGGTTAACCCGGCGACGGCGGTTGCATATGGGATCTCCGATGGGGGTAAAGCTAACATAGTCTCGCCCATGGGCGATATTGCGGTGGTTATAGACCATGACGGGGGCGTAAGGGAAAATGTTGTCCAGATTGAGCAGGGTCGCTGGGGTAAATTCGGCCAATCCATAAACCACTTAATGCCTTCGACTATGAGCCATGAGGGTAAAAATGCCTGTTATTACCAGACAACTGTTAGATTGGAAAAAACTTAGGCATTTACCGACGAGAAATATTATGAAAAAGTGTGACCCTGCCGATATTAATATATTAGGTGATATAAGTTGCGGAAGTTTTTGATGGGGAAAAGATTCTCCAGTAAGAGATTTTATAAGCTGACGGTAACTGTGCTAGGCGTTATGCTGGTGCTTATCATGCTGTGTAACCTGGTAATTGTGTTGCAGCAGTCATTTATTGAGAAGTCGTTTTTAGTACGCCTGGTGCTGGTGATCATGCCGTGGATTGCTTTTATAGCCGCCGTAGCGTTCGCTCTCATCAGTATAAAAACGGTATATTCGTTAGGCCGTGTTGTTGAAAGATTGAGGTTTCTTAACCGGAGCAAGGACTTTAACGGCAGGATCGATCCCGAGATAGACGGCACCCTAAACGAGATTATTGGCGAGATTAACTACCTGTTGGCAACAATAAAGCAAAAGGACCAGCAGGTAAACGCCATAAAAAAAGTTGTTGAGCAGAAGGAGCATGAAGACCAGCTTCTGTGGCTTGAGATCGAGCATAACCTGTGTCTTGCTCAGGAAGAAGCTGAAAGAGACGTGCTCACCGAGCTATATAACCGCAAGGCAATCGAAGAGAAGTTTGTTGCCGAGCTTGACAGTGCCCATCGAAATGAGCAATCCCTGTCGGTTCTTATGGCGGACCTCGATCATTTTAAGAGAGTAAATGATACCTATGGCCACCAGGTTGGCGACGATGTGCTGAAGATTTTCGCCGATGCGCTTAGAAGCTCAATAAGGGCTGGCGACGTGGCGGCCCGGTACGGCGGCGAAGAGTTTATAATTATTCTTCCCGGTACGCCGGCGCGGGATGCCATAAAAGTCGCCGAGCGAATTAGCGCTAAGTTTACAAATGCGGTAAAACAGGAGCTGGCTCAGCATGAGGGACTCAACTGCACCGTAAGTATCGGGGTGGCCGACTATCCCGGTTGCTCCGGAGACAGAGACAAGCTTATCGCGTATGCCGATGCCGCGCTTCTCGAGGCGAAAGACCAGGGACGCAACCGCATCATCTACTACGGCGATATCAGGAAGCTAAGAAGCAAAACCGCCTAAAAACAGCCAACATGCAATGACTGGTGTCATTGCGAATGCCACCTGCCATTGCGAGCTATGAATTACCATTGCGAGCGTCTGTTGTGTGGGAAAGTGTTTTCTTGGGAGTATGATAGAGTTAAGAATTCTTATCGGTCAATTGATGATTGACGCTCTAGTAGTATAATTGGTAGATAATCCAAATTAGTGTTTGTGGGGGCTTGATGAAGTTAAATAAGGAGCTTGAGCTGGTGCTATTTATAATCGCACTGGCAATCGTAGCAATAAGAGTCAGGTACGGGTTTAAGGCATATAGCGCACGTAAGAATATATTTAGCGGTGACAAGCAGTTCTCTCGCATAGGATTGTTTGCAAATCTAGGATATGCGGTTGTTGGGCTGTTACTTGGCGCATATTTCCTGCTCTTATATCTAGAAAGGGAGGTAACGACCCCGTTTCTAGAGGCCGCGCTGCTTCTCCTTTTGGTCGTACTGATAATCGAGGCAACATTTAGAAGGAAGGGCTGAGCCTGCAGGGGGCATAATCTTCCCCGGTGGCATCTCGAAGCGGAACCCCAGTAGATGATGAGCTAACGCTTGACAAATTGTGTTTAATATTATACCCTAGGGGGTATAATAAGAAAAATACTCAAGGGGTGTTATATGCCAAGGCAAACAACAAAGAAAGCAGAAATTGATAAAACCAGATGCGACCGCTCGCCCGCATGTCCAGCCAGAAGGGTATGTCCGGCCAAGGCGATTGAAAGCGAGATGCAGACAGAACCGGTTTTTGCATTCTTTGGGCCAAGGCCGTCGTATTCGATTAACGAAGATTTATGCGTGGGTTGCGGCATTTGCACGAAGATGTGCCCGACAGGCGCGATAAGTATGCGGTAGGGGGGATTGAAGTGGATATGGACGAGTACTTGGATAAGATTAAATCCATGGACAAGGATGAACTTAAAGAAGAACTCGAGCTGCTTGAAGAAAGTCTTGAAGACATACAGATAGAAAGACGGCTGATACTTGGCCAAACCGGCGTACATATTAATGCCGGGAAAATTGAAGCCTACCGTAATTCATTTGATCGTGAGATTTCAAATCTTGAGACAAAAATCAGCCACGTTAAAGGGGCTTTACAGGCCTAGGAGGGGTAAATTTGGAGACAACGACAAGACCTATAAGGATTGATATATTTAATGACGGGGGTTCATGCGGCGGTTTTGGATGAGGCTCATATGGTTTGTCTCAGGCTGAGATAAGCTGGATGGTCATCGAGCCGCTTAAGTCCGACTACGGTGATGCCGTAAACGTCAACTACTTTGACATCAATGGTGACGATGTTCATCCCGACGTTAAGAAGTTGGTCGAGACCCATAACCTGCCGTTCCCGTTGACGTTTATGAACGGCGAGGCGATAGCTGCAGGCTATATCTCTTACTACGATATTGTAAGAAGACTTGACCAGATATTTAAGAAAGAAGAACAGTAAAAAAGCCCCCTTGAGGGGCTTTTCGTCTATATATTGTAGTTGCTCCATTTATGGAGCTTCTTCTGTCCGACAAATCGGCAACTATACTTTACGATTCAACGATCTACCATTCAAGTTTATTAAGCACCAAACCCGATAAAAGCTTCGGGTAAAAGTATGTAGATTTCTGTGGCATTATCTCACCCAAATTGGCGATATCCCTGACGCTGCTTATCCTGGTTGGGTTTAAGAAGAACGCCATCTGGTATCCGCCATCGGTTACCAGCCGCACCGCCTCTTTCTCGTCGGTGGTAAACTTAATGCTGTTTTCTATGTTTGTTCCCCCAAATCCAAGCACGCGGTTAATGATTACCTGGTGAAGGATGGTTACATCGAGAAGTTTCCATGCCCTGGACTGGTTGCCATCAAGCAGCTTTACGATTTCATCCTCGTTCTTAACCTTAAGGAGGCAGTAAGAGCTGTTGCCAAGGTACATCCCGATGGTATGTGAGCCGGCGCTATCTGTAAGTTCGGACATAATCTTAGCTATCGAGCGGAACTCTTTTATCTCAAAGACATGCTTGAGGTTCTCCCGGAACTTGTCATGGTTGATCTTGGGCAGGTTCTTTAAGACCCTGTGCGTGGGCAAGACGGTAAGCCCCTCGCTCTCCATGTTTACAAACATCATCATGGTATAGTCAAAGGGGGCCTCCCCGGTTTTATTTCCGGTGAAAAGCCTCATCTCGTCTCTAAAGTTAAGTGCCGTCTCGTACCGGTGGTGCCCGTCGGCGATGAAAAGTGGTTTGTCCCGCATCAGCTCTGTAACCGTCTCTATTGCTTCAGGATCGTTTAGTGTCCAGAGCCGGTGGGCAACGCCATCGACTTTTATATCGATGCGCGGCTTCTTCTTCGTGTGCTTTCGCAGAATATCATCAATCTCCTGCTTAGTATCTGAAAACAGGCTGAATATCTGGCTAAAATTGGCTCTGCACGCCCTTAAGAGCCGAAGGCGGTCGGTCTTTGGGCCTTTCAAGGTTCGCTCGTGCGCCTTGATTTTGCCGGTTGAGAAGTCCTCTATCTTGGCGAGCGCGATAAAGCCAATTCTCTTTCTGGGGCTCCCCTTAACATTGTACTCTTGCTCATAGATATAAAGCGACGGCTCGACATCCCTAACCAGCACGCAATCCTGTAGCCACTGGTTAAAAAGAGCGCTTGCCTGGACGTACTTGTTGTTTGTCGCACCCTGGGGTAGGATGAGCCGGACAATGTTGTATTTATTTTTTTTCTGTAGCTTCTTCTGGTTCTCTTCGCCGATTACGTCATATGGGGGAGCAACTACATCTGAGAGGTCACCGATGATGCCCTTATTGTAAAGTATACCTTTGAAAGCCCTGATTTCAGCCAAACCACACCTTCTCCGCCAAAATTCGTTGCGTGATAACCCTGTTGGTATCCCTGGCAACTTTAGTTGTCATAAATATACTAGGGAACTGGCCTGCTTTATGCAAGCGTAAAATAGCTCACAGCATTATAGCTCACAGCTCACAGCTCATAGCTCATAGGGTGAGGGCAAGAGGTGTGGGTATTAATTTCTTCCTGTCAACTGTGAGCTATGAGCTGTGAGCTAATTAGCTGGCCTTCTTGCTCTTATTAGTTTTATTTTCGGCTTGTGCGGTCTGTGCAACCTGCATCATTGCCGGTGTGGGCTTGGTTACACCAAGGGCTAGGTCAAGACGGTCGACATATCCCTCGCCATATTTTCCCCCAAGGATGCTTCCCAGTAAGGCAAAAGAGACAACGACAAAAATGCCCACCGCAAGTGAGGAGAGTGTTTTCATCAGGGGGTTTGTGATCTCAATACCTAATTTGTTGGCGAAGGTGACTACGAAAACGACGGCAAGGGCCGCAACCAAAACATTCGTTACAACAACCATGCCGCCGTTAAGCGCGCCGGCATAGGCGGCCATGCGCCCTGCAACGTATCCGCCTATAAAGAAGGAGAAGAAAATCGCAAAAATAACGATGAGATTAAGAAAGAGAACTGTAAATCTACTGATTTTTTGGGTTAGAGCGGTTACATCCACGCCGAGAGCTACCACGGCAACAGCGGCTCCAGTAGCTATCGCGAACAACAAGAATATGGAAGTAATCCAACCGACGAATATTGCACCAAGCCTAATCTGAGATACCGACATCATGCCTCCCGTCTAAACTTAGAAAGGTTTTAACCACCTCTAATGTTCCCTCTTAGACACCGGCCAAACCTAATTTGAATCTATATCCGGCAAAATTATTTGAGATCGTGCTTTGTCTCCGTGCGTTTTAATAAAAAGCGGAAACCCGTTCCCAAATTTTTAAAATTTTTTGTAAATTTTTATTTTTCTGGATATGTAGAAGCGGTTGCAGCTTTCATAGAGGTAAAACGCATAAAATATTTTTACGACCGGATAAAAATATACATATATTGTAATTTAGAGAAACCGCTTGCTGTTGCATTTTTACTATAATCTCGTTCATTCTATACTGTATTGGAGAAGCTATGCGCCAGCCGATATCACTTTTTAATGGCTGGTAAATATCCGCCCTTAATGCAAGTTGATGTAAGTCTACCTTTCGGCATGATGTTGGAAGGGGTGATTAAAACTTACTATTTCGAAGTTAAATTACTGTACTTGTTGTAATGTAGGACTTTACGTTGAGTCAAATTTTGTTGTGGCAATAAGCGGAGGATGACAATGCGAGACGACCGGTGGCTAAGGGATAAGCTTGATGGGATATGGTCGGAGTACTTTCCAGATGTTCCAAAAACCGATAAAGTCATTATCCATTTTAGTAAAAGATGTAGAACTAGATTAGGTTCTATCCGCTTGGTAAATAATACAATTAGCGAAATTAAGATAAATGGGTTTTTAAAAGAGCCCGGCATACCCGAACTTGTTTGCGAGGCTGTGGTTGCGCATGAACTGACCCACTACGTTCATGGGTTCGGTTCAAACCGGCCCCAGCTATACAAGTATCCACATCGCGGCGGCATAGTTGCCCGGGAGATGATCAGAAGGGGACTTGGGGAAAAGCACTATGCCGCGAAGGATTGGATTAACACAAATTGGATTGATTTTTACGAGGGCAAAAAGCAGGGTAACAGTGTAGGCGATTAGCGCTATTTAAGGTCAGCTTAATGGGTATCTACTTCTAGACACTGCGGAACCGTTAAACCGACCTGGAGGTTTCTTGAAGAAGACGAGAAATATCCTCGTGGAGAGCCTTGCCGGAAAACCTGTTTTTGATCATGAAGTTGAGATAGTTGAGCGTAAAGGTATCGGCCATCCCGACTCGATCTGCGACGCCGTTATGGAGGAGATATCTGTTTCGCTTAGCAGGGAGTATTTAAGCCGCTTTGGCCGCGTGCTGCACCATAACACCGACAAGGGTTTGCTTGTTGCGGGCGAAGTCGTGCACAGGTTTGGCGGCGGTTCGGTGATTGAGCCGATGCGTCTTGTTATAGGCGACAGGGCAACGTTTGAGTTTGACGGCGAGCTCGTGCCGGTTGATAGAATCGCGGTTAACACGGCCAGGAAATGGATAAGGGATAACCTGAGGTTCGTCGACCCCGATAAGGATGTTAAGTTCGATGTCGAGCTAAAACCAGGCTCACCCGAGCTTGCCGATATCTTTATGCGTGAAACCGCTGTTCCTCTTGCAAATGATACCTCCGCTGCTGTTGGGTACGCCCCTTTATCTCCAACAGAGAAGATGGTTTTAGATGTCGAGCATTATTTAAATAGCTCCGGGTTTAAGGAGCAGTTTCCGGCCTCCGGGGAAGACATCAAGGTTATGGGATACCGGACCGGCGCCGATCTACAGTTGATAATCGCCATGCCGCTTATAGACCGCTTTGTCCCCGATATGGATTCCTACTTTAAACAGAAAAAGGAAATTCTTGAGCGCATGAAAGAATTCGCGCTTGGTATGAAACATAAGAGCCTGAAAAATATCTATATAGATTTAAACTCGCTCGATGATCCCAGTCGGGGGATGGATGGTATTTACCTAACCGTTACAGGGACATCGGCGGAGGATGCCGACTCGGGGGAAGTGGGCAGGGGAAATCGTGCAAATGGTGTGATTGCGCTAAACCGCCCTATGGGGGCCGAGGCTGCATCGGGTAAAAACCCTACCAGCCACGTTGGGAAGATCTACTCAATACTTACGCACAGAATTGCAAACGAGGTCTACAACGCTGTCGAGGGTATTCAGGAGATATACGTCTGGCTTTGCAGCGAGATCGGAAAACCTATCGACGACCCCAAGATCGCCTCGGCGCAGGTGATCCTTGAGCCCGGTGCATCAATCGGCAAGGTCGCCCCGCTGGTGCGCGAGGTTATGAACCTTGAGCTTTCCAACATTGTAACTTTTACTAGCGAGCTCGCCGAGGGCAAGTATAGGGTTTGGTAGAGTTTAAGCCGCCGTCTTCTTCATTGCCTGGCGCTCGCGCCATGTCGGCTTAGAATACTCCGCCTTTCTGCGCCTCATCCCAAAGGCGCGACCCGACGCATATGCGGCGAGAGCGATTAGCGCGAGTCGTGTAATTCTTCCTATTGCCATTGTTCATCACGGTTCTTCTGACTTTAAGATTTTCGAGCATGTTTTCTTTACTATATAAATACCGATATATAGCATAGGCAGCTTTAATTGCCATGAAAGTTTGGAGGCCACAATGGCAAAGCCAATCGAGCCAACCCCAATTTTAAAGGGTAGAGATGCAGAACGCTTCTATAAGAGCCTTAGAGACGCTAAAAATAGCTCCCAAAAAAGGGGCGGACATATGGTCCGCCCCTTTATATCAGGGCTAAAGCCCTGCGCCTGATAAATCAGGCAACTACACTTCGCTTGATGAATCAAGCAACTGCGCTTTAATCTGCGGTCTCGGGGGTTGGCGCGGTGGGCTTTTCTTCCTCGCGCTTCCTGAAGACTATCTTGCCGTTCTCGGCGTCGGCGACTACCACGTCGCCTTCAGAATACTCGCCCCGCAGCAGCTTCGAGGCAAGCGGGTTCTCAATCCGCCTCTGGATCGTACGTCTTAGCGGTCTTGCGCCAAGAAGTGGGTCGAAGCCTTCTTTGGCAAGTACGTCTTTGGCCGCATCGGTTAGCTCCAGCGTTATCTGCTGTCCTTTAAGCTCACGCTCTACCCGCAGCATGAGGATATTGACGATCTCCCTTATCTGCTCGGATGTGAGCGGACGGAAGACGATGATCTCGTCGACCCGGTTTAGGAACTCGGGCCTGAAGGACTTCTCAAGCGCACGAAGCACCTGGTCTTTAACTGCCTCAAAAGTCTTCTCCTCTTCGCCGGCAGGTTTAAAGCCGAGCCCGCGCGCTCGCTTAATGAACTGGCCTCCGATGTTAGACGTCATGATAATAACCGTGTTTTTGAAATTGACCGCACGGCCTTTCGCATCGGTTATCCTGCCGTCGTCCATTATCTGAAGCAGGATGTTAAGCACATCCGGGTGCGCCTTCTCAATCTCATCAAAGAGAACGACCGAGTATGGACGGCGCCTTACCGGCTCGGTTAGCTGGCCGGCCTCTTCATATCCGACATAGCCGGGAGGAGCACCGATTAGTCTCGAGACGGTGTGCTTCTCCATGTACTCGGACATATCTATCCTTATCATGGCCTCTTCCTCGCCGAAGAGATGCTCGGCCAAAGCCCTTGCAAGCTCGGTCTTGCCGACCCCGGTTGGACCGAGGAAGATAAACGAGCCGATAGGTCTCTTCGGGTCTTTTAGACCCGCCCGGGCTCTTCTAATCGCCTCGGAAATTGCCTCAATCGCTTCCTCCTGGCCAACGACTCTCTTATGCAGGGATTCCTCCATCTTCAAGAGTCTGGTCTTTTCCTCCTCGACAAGCTTCTTTGCCGGGACTCCGGTCCAGCTTGAGACTATCTCGGCGATGTCTTCAGTTGTGACAACCGAGTTGGCCATGCCTCTGGCACGGGCCCAGTCTCGCTCGGCTGTCTCAAGCTCCTGCTTCAGCTCATGTTCCTTCTCGCGAATCTTCATGGCCTTCTCGTAGTCCTCAGCTTTGACAGCGGCCTCCTTTTCGCGTTGTATGGCATCGAGTTTTTCTTCAATGCCTTTTACGTCAATTGGAGGAACGGTTGACTGAAGCCTTACCTTGGCCCCCGCTTCATCAATAAGGTCGATTGCCTTATCCGGCAAGAACCTGTCCGTTATATACATATCGGATAGCTCTGCCGCGGCCATGATCGCCTCGTCGCTGATTTTCACCCTGTGGTGGGCCTCGTAGCGGTCGCGAAGCCCTTTGAGGATATCGATAGTTTCCTCAACAGTTGGCTCACCTACCATAATCGGCTGGAACCTTCTCTCAAGGGCAGGGTCTTTTTCAATGTGCTTACGGTACTCATCAAGGGTGGTCGCACCTATTACCTGCAGCTCACCTCTTGAAAGCGCGGGCTTTAGCATGTTGGATGCATCGATTGCGCCCTCAGCCGCACCGGCACCGGCGATGGTATGAAGCTCGTCTATGAAGACGATGATCTCTCCGCTTCTCTCGCGAAGCTCATCCATTACTCTCTTGAGTCGCTCCTCAAACTCACCGCGGTAGCGTGTGCCTGCAACCATTCCGCTTATGTCGAGAGCGACAACTCTCTTGCCCCTTAAAATTTCAGGGACTTCATCCGCAACTATCTTTTGGGCGAGCCCTTCGGCTATGGCAGTTTTACCAACGCCAGCTTCACCAATTAGCGCCGGATTGTTTTTTGTACGGCGGCTCAATATCCTGATGATCCGCTCGATCTCCTTATCGCGACCGATGATTGGATCAAGTTTGCCCTCGCGTGCAAGGTTGGTTAAATCTCGACTGTACTGATCAAGAGCAGGTGTCTTGCTTCTCTGGCGCGGCGCAGCAGATCCCATAGGCGGCATCTCGCCACCGGGTCCCGTCATGCTGAGAATTTCCTGCCTTGCCCTGGCAAGATCTACCCCGCGCTTTTTTAGAACCTGTGCGGCGATACCCTCGCCCTCGCGAATTAGACCAAGAAGTAGGTGCTCGGAGCCAATGAATCTTTCACCCGCAGTCCTTGCTTCCTCAAGAGCAAGCTCTAAAGTTCTCTTGCTACGGGGGCTAAGCGGAATCTCTTTCTCCGGTGTGGCATTGCCACGGCCGATTAAATCCCCAATCTCTTTTCTTAAATCATCAAGATTGACGCCTAAATTCATCAAAATCTTCGAACCGACCGATTCACGACTTAGACCAAGAAGCAGGTGCTCGGTTCCGACATAATCAAAATTAAGCCGAACCGCCTCGTTAGCTGAGAGGCTAAGTGCCTCCTGAGCGTTTGACGAAAGCATCTCAAGAATATTTCCACGGTACTGCCTAAAAAGCTCCGGGAATATCTTTGAAATATCTGGCAAACCAAACATGCCGCCGAAATCATCGGACGGGGATTCCGGCAGAATTCCTAGCTCGCGTGCACACACTTCACAGACGTAAGTAACTTCTTTTTTGTCGCCTTTTATCTGCGTGTATGTAACACTAGCGGGTCTTTCCTTACATCTATCGCACAACAACGTGTTCGACCTCCTTATTTCTCTATATAAACATTCTTCCCGTCCACATGAATAAGCGAATGGGAAGAGCAAAAAATCAATATTTTGTTCTCAACACCATTATATCAGCCAACGCAATAGATAATGGTGAGCCGGAGGCACGAATGCGCCGGAGCCCTGGTGAGCCGAAGCCCTGAGCGAAGCCGAAGGGGGAGGCCCGTAGTGTAAACGGAGGGCCGGAGTCGAAGAATCTCAAGTAGTATTATCAAAATTTTAAAAATTTTAAAAATTTTAAAAATCTATTGACGGCTAACTAAACATTGGATAATATCTCAATAGATTAAATAGCAATTGATAATATTAAATATTGACTACATAATTTATAGATATTGCCAGCAACATTCCAAGCCTGTAATACAGCAAAGGAAGCCGTCGCATTCTGTAGTAAAAATCAGCAACAGAGTCGAAACGTTGATGAGAGGGGCTTGAGCGGGATGGTTAAGTTATTTTTTAGTAAGAAGTATTTTGTTTACAGGGTGGCTTTAGTATTCTTATTGGTTTTTGCACTTCTCTTTGGACTCATTCCTGCACCTATAATGGCAGGCTATGGTAAATCAATTGCATCTACTGTAATATCTACTATAGACTCTGCTACTGTGCAGAGCTCATATAGCACACCGACTGCTGATCAAACAAGTACTAAAGAATCTACATCGACTCAAGCTACTACCACCGCTCTGCCAAGCACTACTAAAGCGCAGCCAAAAGAAATCGTAGAGAAAAGAACGGCCACTACAAAGACCTTTGATAACGGCGATGGAACTTTAAAGACGAAGCTATATCCGGTCCCAGTTAACTACAAAGAAAACGGCGCTTGGAAAGAGATAGATTCCAACATCAAGCCCTCAAGCACCGGTG
>CADDYS010000070.1 GCA_902810715.1 bacterium
TGAATGCAAACTAAGTTACCCGATGAGCGCGGACACTTTGGTGAGTTTGGCGGCAAGTTTGTGCCGGAGACGTTGATGACCGCACTTGAGGAACTTGAGGAAGCGTATATCAAATACAAAGACGACGAGGACTTTAATGCCGAGCTTGCCTTCTATCAGAAAGAGTATATCGGCAGGCCGACATTGCTTTACTTCGCCGAGAGGCTCACCAGGCACTACGGGCGCGCCAAGATATATCTGAAGCGAGAAGACTTATGTCATGGCGGGGCGCATAAAATAAACAACACGATAGGCCAAGCATTGCTTGCCAAGCGAATGGATAAAAAGAGGATAATTGCCGAGACAGGTGCGGGGCAGCATGGGGTTGCAAGCGCGACCGCCGCCGCACTCTTTGGGTTTGAGTGCCGGGTCTATATGGGCGAGGAAGATACCAAACGCCAATCGCTAAACGTGTTCAGGATGAATCTTCTGGGCACTGAGGTGGTGCCGGTAACAAGCGGCACAAAGACGTTAAAAGATGCGATGAACGAGGCGATCCGCGATTGGGTTACCAACGTGGAGACTACCTACTATATGATCGGCTCGGTTGCCGGCCCGCATCCCTACCCCGTGATGGTAAGGGACTTTCAAAGCGTAATAGGATTTGAGACGAAGGCCCAAATCCGGGAGCTTGAGGGTCGTGACCCTGACACAATAATCGCCTGCGTGGGCGGTGGCAGCAACGCCATGGGCATTTTCTACCCGTTTATAGGCACTGGCACAAGGCTAATCGGCGTTGAGCCGGCAGGTCTCGGGCTTGAGACGGGACAGCATGGAGCCCCGCTAACCAGGGGACATAAAGGGGTGCTCCACGGCTCGCTAAGCTATCTCCTGCAGGATGAATTCGGCCAGATTTTGCCGGCGCACTCGATATCTGCCGGTCTAGATTACCCCGGCGTTGGCCCCGAGCATAGTTATCTTAAGGACAACAACCTTGCCAAATACGACTCGGTAACCGACGGCGAGGCGCTTGCTGCGTTCCAGCTCCTCTGTCGGACGGAAGGGATTTTACCCGCGCTTGAGAGCGCCCATGCCGTTGCCTATCTAGAGAAACTAATGCCCGAGCTCTCGAAGGACGATATCGCCGTGGTAAACCTGTCCGGGAGGGGCGACAAGGACGTTCAGGTCGCCGCAGATGCGCTGGGGGTGAGATTATGATAACGACCAAGCTAAACCGTATTGACGAGCTGTTTTCCCGTCTCAGAAAGGGCAATAAGAAGGCCCTGATGCCATATTTAATGGCGGGCTACCCCGATGTCGAGACGTCACTAAAACTGCTGTTGGCGGTAGCTGAGGCGGGTGCAGATTTGGTGGAGTTCGGCATTCCGTACTCCGATCCATTGGCCGACGGTCCTACGATACAGAAAGCCGCCGATTCGGCCTTAAAAAACAATATAAACACAAATATAGTCTTTGACCTGGTAAAAAGGGCTAGGGCGAAGACAGAAATCCCGATAGTTGTTATGACATACTACAATACTATCTACCGCTATGGCCTGGAAAAATTTGCTAAAAACGCTGCGGAGGTCGGCGTAGACGGTGTCATAGCCCCCGATTTACCCCCCGAGGAGGCAGGCCCCTGGCGGGAGGCCGCCCAGAAGTATGGCGTGGCAACAGTTATGCTTGCTGCTCCTACCAGTACGGATGAGAGGCTAAAGAAGGTCTCAGAGGCCTCCCAGGGCTTCGTATACTGCGTGTCCTTGACCGGCGTTACTGGAGCCAGAACTAATCTCCCTACAAATTTAACCGATTTTATTAATAGGGTAAGAAAAGCTACTGGTAAACCGCTTGCAGTGGGCTTTGGGATATCCCGCCCCGAACAGGCGAAACAGGTATCAGAGATGGCCGACGGTGTTATTATCGGTAGTGCCCTGGTAAGCCTGATTGCGAAGGCTGAAGATAACTGCACCGAGGCAGCAAAAGAGTATATTTCTGAAGTTAAGAGTGCAATGGACAGCTAGGACGCAAAACGGTTATACTTTCTAGAGACCACAAACTGAAATATAATAACGTAGTTGCCCGATTTATCGGGTGAGAAAGGCCAAAAGGCCAATGACACTTGGGTCTAGAAGTGTGGGTCCGCCAAAAGGCCAAAAGGTGAAAGATGACTAAGAGGTCACATGCCAATAGGTGAATGGTTTAATAAACAAAAAAAGCTCGCGCCCGGCAATCCAAATCTGGAAAAGAGGGCGGTACCGGATGGTGTCTGGGAGAAATGTAAGGGCTGCAACGAGCCCATTTATACTAAAGAGCTGGAGAAAAACCACAAAGTCTGCCCAAAGTGCGACTATCATTTTCCATTTTCCGCCCAGGAGAGGGTCAATCACCTAACCGACCCCGGCACCTTTGATGAACTGTGGGCTGATCTTAGCTCAGAAGATCCCCTGCATTTTATAGCCAACAAGACTTATGTCGACTCACTTGATATAGCCAGGGACAAGACCGGCCTAAACGACGCTGTTATCTGTGGAACAGGGCAAGTTAACGGTCGCAGGGTAGCGGTTGGCGCAATGGATTTTGGCTTTATTGGTGGAAGTATGGGATCGGTGGTTGGTGAGAAGATCACCAGGCTGATTGAACTGGCAACGGATGATAGATTGCCGCTTATCATCACGAGCAGCTCCGGCGGTGCCAGGATGCAAGAAGGGATGGTATCATTAATGCAGATGGCAAAGACAAGTGCGGCGGCGGCCCGGTTTAACAAAAGCGGGATGCCGTATATATCCATCCTTGCGCACCCGACAACCGGTGGGGTAACCGCGAGCTTTCCGTCGCTTGCCGACATAATCATTGCCGAGCCGAATGCACTGATTGGTTTTGCCGGCCAGCGGGTCATCGAGCAAACGATAAAGCAGAAGCTCCCAAAGAACTTTCAGACGGCTGAGTTTAACTTGACCCACGGAATGATCGATATGATTGTAAGCAGGTTAGAAATGAAGCATACGATAACGAGGCTGCTCGATTATCTAGAGCCCAGGGGTGTAGCGCAATGAGGCGATTTGCGTACGACTTCGAGAAGCCGCTTGTAGAGCTTGAAACCAAGCTTGACGAGCTTAAGCAGTTGGAGTCGGCTGAAAAACAAGATATCGCATTTCAGATTAAATACCTGGAAGAGCAAATCCAGAAGCTTCGATTACGCACGTATTCTAAGCTTACACCTTGGCAAAAAGTTCAACTTGCAAGGCATCCGGACAGACCCCGTACGAACGACTACATAGAGGCGATATTTACCGATTTCATAGAGCTTCACGGCGACAGGATATATAGGGATGACCCCGCGATTATAGGAGGGTTTGCCCGCCTTGGGGACACCCGGGCTATGGTTATTGGCCATCAAAAGGGCCGCAACACCAAAGAGAACGTGCTTAGAAACTTTGGGATGCCCCATCCAGAGGGCTACAGAAAGGCGCGGCGGCTCATGAAGCTTGCGAGTAAATTCCAGCTGCCACTTATAACGTTCGTCGACACACCGGGCGCGTACCCCGGAATCGAGGCCGAGGAACGGGGGCAGGCCGTCGCAATTGCCGAGAACCTGTTGGAGTTAAGCGCGTTGGCGGTGCCGGTAATCGTTGCAGTTATAGGCGAGGGCGGGAGCGGAGGCGCGCTTGCAATCGGGTTTGGCGATCGCATGATCATGCTGGAAAATGCCTACTACTCGGTTATCACACCTGAGGGGTGCGCCAGCATCCTTTGGGACGGAGAGGGTGGAGCCGATAGGGCTGCTGAGGCGCTTTGGCTAACGGCGGATAAGCTCTTTAAGCTAGGAATAATCGACACGATTGTAAAAGAGCCTTTGGGCGGCGCACACCACGCACCCGCCCTGGTCGCAAGGGACTTGAAGCGCGAGCTGGAGAAGTCCCTCAAAGAGCTTGGCAGGACCGACCCCGCCGAGCTTGTAGAGAAAAGGTATTTAAGGCTTCGTGATATCGGTTTTTATAGCCAGGAAAGCGGCGTGGCTAAAACCTTAAACCTAAACGCTCTAACCGGTGAATAGTTAGGCAAGCTGTTGGCAGCTTTTGACTTCGACGTCCCGGCCAATAATAATCTATAGATATATATGTTAGGTATATTTGGATCTAAAAAAGGTATCAGAAAAAAACTTCTTCTTAGTTATCTGGCGATAACCGTACCACTTATTTTTGTAATAACCCTCGCGCACTACAATCACTATATGGAAAAGCAGCGGGATATTTTAGCATCAAGAGTAGTTTTCGCGCGCGACATCGCCAGCAACTTTGATCACTTCATTAAAGAAGTCTCGACAACCGAGCAGGCCATGGGGACGGCCATCATTGACAGAAACTACACTCCCCTTGAAGCAAGCGAGTATCTTGCGCAGGTTGCGGGTAGGTACCCGTTATTTAGTCTGGATTACACCAGACTCGATGGTGAGATATATGCGTCTTCCGACTCAAGCTTGATCGGTACTAAGGAATCGCATGGGCGGTACAACGTCGCATATGATATCGATAAGTTGAGCACAAAAAGACAATGGCTGGTGACCCCGCTGCACAAACATCAACACGGCGGCATCGGCTTTGACATTGTTACCGGTATATGGCATAACTCAAAGTTATCCGGTTTGATGGTTGCGTCGGTCGACTCGACCAGGTTAAGTCAGGTTTTTACCTTCGAAGTACCCGGCGGCGGCTACAACATAACAGACAATAACGGGATGCTTATCTACCAGAACCAGTATCCCAAAAAACCAATGTCCGAAAGAAACTGGTCATCGGAAGACTTCGTGAAACAGTCGATATCAGGCAAAGAGTATGTCTCGCAGAGTCTTCTATTCCCGGTAGACAACTCGCAGAGGATGGGCGCGCAGGTCCCAATCCGCAGTATAGGCTGGAGCGCGGGCTCGTTTGTATCCGTCGGTCAGGTATTGGCACCTATTAGAAAAGATCTGATACAGAGCGGCGGTATGGCCGTCGTGATTATCCTGGTAGGGGTATTTTTAGGTTTTTGGATTAGCGGGCGCATAGTCAAACCGATTACGAAGCTTGCGGAAAAAGCAAAGGGCATCGCCAGGGGAAATTTTGATGAGGAAATCGGGACGATTGAGACCGGAGACGAGATAGAAGACCTTGCAGAGAGCTTTAACGCAATGCGCGTTAACCTCAAGGAATATGTGGGAGAGCTTAGCGGGTTGGTTGAGGTGGGCGAGAAGATTAACCTTGCGCTTAACATCCCATTTGTTGAAAACGCAATCGTCGGCGCGCTTCGCACCCATTTTGACGCCGAAGCCGTCTGGATCGCGCTTTACGACGAGAAAGAAAACAGCATCCTGGTCGATCACTTCTGGAGTGAGAAAAATGTCGACTTCAACGGTTTAAGATTCGACCCCGGTCAGGGCGAGGCGGGTAAGGTTTTAATAAGCGGAAAGCCATCCGTTGTTAAGGACTTGGCACGGTCGGATTTTGTACACAAAGACATAGCCATTGCCGCCGGCATAGACTCGGCGATAACTCTCCCTCTGGTATCCGGCAGCGGGGTTATTGGCGTGATTGGGATATATACACCTTTGATCCGTCAAAATAAAATAACTGAAAAAGAGACGGGCCTACTTATGGCTCTGGCAAACCAGGCGGCAGTCGCAATAGAAAACGCGCGGCTTTACGAGGAGACCCGCGAGTCCGAGGCCAAGCTCAAGGCCTCAAATGAGGACTTGCGAATCCTAAATAGAGTGGCTCTCGATATATCATCGGGACTTGACCTCATGGAGCTTTTGGAGAAAACCGTAAGAAATGCAGTGGATCTTGTGGGGGCGGATATCGGCTCAATAGGGCTTTGCGATGAGGACAGCGGAAAGGTTAAGTGCAAGTATGAAATTAGCGCTATGCCATCGATAAAAAACGCGAAGATGCTGAAAGACCTTTGGTTAATCGAGACTGTGCAGTGGACCAACAAGTCGGTATATACAAACGACTACCGGCATGACCCCAGAGCTTCAAAAGAGGCATTGATGCTTGGAGTAAATGCGGTCGCCGTTATGCCTCTTCTTATTGGAGAGCGAATGCTTGGAGCTCTGCAGGTCGCGTCACTTAGCGGGAAGGTATTTAATGAAAACGATATCGCGTTGCTGGAGGCCGTAGCAAGCCAGGCGGCTGTTGCGATAGAAAATGCGAATCTATATGGCAGGGAAAGAGACGTTGCCGAGACGCTGCAAAACGCGCTTCTTGCAATGCCGGATAATCTGTCAGGAATAAAGCTGGGGCTGCTCTACCGCGCGGCCACCAACCGGTCTAAAGTAGGCGGGGATTTCTACGATTTTATTGAGTTTGCCGATGGTAAGATCGGGATCGTCATCGGGGATGTATCCGGCAAGGGACTTGAAGCGGCAACAGCAACCGCTCTTGCAAAGATGACAATAAAAGCCTTTGCGTATGAGTGTGACTCGCCTTCAGAGGTCTTGGCGCGTGCGAACCGGGTGGTGAGCTCCCAGATGTCTCCGGGCCAGTTTATAACGATCGCCTTTATCATCATAGATCCGGCAACCGGCGAATCGCGTTATGCGATTGCCGGGCACCCGTCCCCGATTGTTGTGGATTATAAGACATCGGCGGTTCGGCAGCTCTACATCGGCTCGACCCCGCTTGGTGTTTTGGACGGCGCAAAGTATGAAAACCACCAGGATAAGCTCGCGCCCAGCGAAGTCATCCTGCTATATACCGATGGTTTACTTGAGGCTAGAAACGGCCAGGGAATGTTCGGGGAAGAAGGGATAGTCAACACGCTTCTCGGTATTACAAACCCAGACATCAAGGATATCCCTAAAATACTGCTAGATGCGGCTGAGGAGTTCTCAAAAGGAAATCTCAACGACGATGTCGCGATAATTGCCGTCGGTTTGGACGGCGAAGGGAAGAGATCGACCAAAGGTAAACCGCAAGGCCTTTCGCAAGGCTTTTTATCGTTATATGTGCCGAAGACCGGGATCGAACCGGTATGAGGTTGCCCTCACTGGTTTTTGAGACCAGCGCGTCTGCCAATTCCGCCACTCCGGCGTGTAACCAGGTGTTTTGCTAATTTCTAACACCCAATTTGTCCTGAAAATTATACCGAAACCAGCGCGGTTATTCAAGCTGGTTGAAAGCGGAGGTGCCGAGCGGAGGTGCCGTTCTTGAAAGATTGAAAGATTGAAAGTTTAAACTTTCAATCTTTCAAGAACGGCACCTCAGAGGCTACTCAAAAAGCTCTGGGATAGTCACTATCTTATATCCCTTATCTTGTATCTCTTTAACTAGATCGGGAAGTATCTGGGCAGTTTGTTTGCTGTCGCAATGCAGGCGGATAATAGCCCCGTTGTTTAAGCCAGCAAGAATCCTGTTTTTGACCTGCTTGGCGGTCATCGACCGCTTCCAATCCAGAGAGTCAACCGTCCAGTAAACCGGTCTGTAGCCCGCATTTGCCACGACTTTTAGCACTCTTGGGTTACGCATGCCATCGGGTGCCCTGAAGAGCGGTTTGCTGCTCACCCCGGTTTTTCCATGGATCTTATCCTCGGCGGATTTTAACTCTTTTGCAATCTTACGGTCCGTTAGCTTGGTTAGATTAGGGTAGGTGTCTGTATTGTTTCCTATTAAGTTTTCTCCCTCGGCGATTCTTTTTGCAATCTCGGAATTCTTCTCAACCCACTTCCCGGTTAAAAAGAATGTTGCCTTGACTTTAGCATTCTCCAGGGCTTTCAGTATCTGCGGGGTTGCCCCGCTTCCGGAACCTGCATCAAAAGTTAGCGCAACTTTCTTTGCAGAGGCTGGTCCTTTTACTATCTCTCTAGCCGATAGTTCCATTTTTGTGGGGATTCTTATAATCCTACCTATCGCTAGGCGTTTCTCACCCTTACTGTCAATCCCGTTTAGCTTTTTTAGCTGATCCATCGTTGTATTGTATTTAAGCGCAATAGCATAAAGCGTATCGCCTGACTTAATGGCATATTCGATACAGGCCGGGTTTTTTATTTCTTTTTTCTGCTCAGCAAGGAGGTCCTTGTTTATTGTTAGTGTTGTATTAAATGGGCTTAATTCAAGGTATGCGTTATCAATAACGTTCCCCAAACGAACTGTTATTTGCGCTATCTTCCCGGGAGACAACGTTTTACCTTTTGGAACCAGAAAAACCAACTTTCCAGTTTTTTCAGCTCCGGGCTGAATTGTACCGGAAACACTTCCATGTGATGCAGATGGATTCGCTTCAATCTCCATGCCATCGATGACTACGCTTCCTTTCTCCGGGAAGAAGTCTAATGGGTGGTCGGCAGATTGGTTCTTAAGGGCTATGCCGATCGTGACTCTGGTTTTATCAATGGTTACATCGGTAAGCGTTACGCTTAGTCTATTAACGGTATTGGTTTGGTTAACCGGTTTCTTTACCTGAGAGGGTGCAGTTGGTATGGTTATCTTCGATGTAGCAGTTTGCGTTTTTCCACTACAACCTGCAATAGCAGTGCTTAACATAAATAAACCAAGAACAACCAAAACCCCTTTGCCCCATCTACTCATGATTACCATCCCTTGAAATAGCTAAAGATCTTAAACACTTACAACGTACATATGTACCCCAATGCCATCGAATTATAATCGATGATTTATTAAATCGCTGCGCCGACACGCAAGAAATGGTAGAATCAAAATCGGTATGATGGAGAAAATTAGTGCGGTGAGCAACAACATCCAGCTCATCGCCGATTTAAGCTATTCGGATATTATTATTTACTGCCCGGCCGAGAGCGGCGGCATGGTTGCCGTAGCAGCCGCCAGGCCCAATACCTCGATCTCGGTGAGGCCCGATATAACGGTCGGCCAGGTCTTCAAAAAGCCCCAAGAAGCAGTATCCAAGGCGTTCGTCACCGGTAAGCGTATCGAAGGGATAAGCGGCGATTTTAACGGTGCTCCCATCAGGGTCTGCGCTATCCCCATAAAAGACGGCGGACAGGTTATAGCTGTTATGACAAGCGAGCGCCGCTCTCCGGAGGATTGGCGTCCCAGCGAGATGGAAGAGATGTATATGGCCTCGGCGAATGATCTCATAAAGATGATTGAAGACGGGGTGGATGTTGGGATTAACTTTCCGTCCTCAAAGGAGGCTGGCGATGGCCTGCTCCGCGTGGATTTTAACGGCGTAATAACCTACGCGAGTCCCAACACGGTAACGATCTACCGCCGTCTTGGTGTGCACGACGCCCTGGTGGGCAGCTCGATATATAAACTCGGTCTTGATGAGACGCCGATCTCAAGCGCGCTTGAAGATAGAAAGGCGGTCAGGCGCGAGGTGGTTGAGAAGGGCATGACGGTCATCAAGCGGGCGATCCCGCTCATTGAGAAAAACAGGGTGAGAGGTGTCATAGCCATCATGCGCGACGTCACCGACGTGCGTACACGTGAGCAGCAGCTCAAGATAAAAGAGGCAACCATCCGAGAGATTCATCACCGGGTTAAAAACAACCTGCAAACCATCGCGAGCCTGCTGCGCCTGCAGTCGCGCAGGATGACGTCGCCTGAAGCCCGCCAGGCGCTTCTTGAGAGTGTGGGGAGAATCTCAAGCATCGCCGCCGTCCACGAGATACTCTCGCAGAGCGGAAGCGGCACGCTTGATTTTAAAGAGATCGCAAATAATATCAACGCCATGATCCAAAGCAGCCTTGTCGACCCGAATAAGAAGATAACCATCATGACCAAGGGGGTCGGTGGCCAGATACCATCGCCTGTAGCTACCGCGCTTGCGCTTATCCTGACCGAGCTTGTGCAGAATGCGGTGAAGCATGCATTTGATGGTAGGAAGACGGGAAAGATTGTTATCGGCCTTGAGAGGCGCGGTAAAATGCTTACTATGACGGTTAGCGACGACGGCGTCGGGCTGCCGGATGAGTTTAACATCCCAAACAACAGCAACCTTGGGCTGCAGATAGTGCACACGCTTGTCTCCGACGAGCTTGATGGGAGTTGGGATATGCAAAGCAATGGCGGGACTAAAGTAACGGTAAAAGTACCGATACCGGTGGAACAAATTCAGGTTCTGTAGGTTAACCAAGGGGTAGAGATGACACGGCTACGGGTATTAATAGCTGAAGATGAAGCAATAATCAGACTCGACTTAAAAGAGATACTTGAGGAACTCGGGTATTCGGTGATCGGTGAGGCCTGGGACGGAGAAACCGCCCTTGAGCTTGCCGGGACCCTGAACCCCGACCTTGCGATTCTGGATATAAAGATGCCGGGGATGAACGGAGTCGAGGTCGCCAGAGCGATAACATCCGCCGGGATATGCCCGGTTGTTATGCTTACCGCCTACAGTCAGAAATCTCTCATCGAAGAGGCGATCAAGGCCGGTGCGATGGCTTATCTGGTAAAGCCTTTTGACAAGTCGGACTTGCTGCCGGCGATTGAGGTGGCGCTAAGCCGCTTCTTGGAGATGAAGGAGCTGGAGGGCCAGGTTAAAGATTTGGAAGACAGGTTGGAAACGCGCAAGCTGGTTGAGCGGGCCAAGGGAATGCTTATGCAGAAGCTTGGGCTCGACGAGGCCGCGGCGTTCAGGCAACTGCAAAAGTGGAGTATGGATAAGCAGCTTTCGCTGAAGCAGGTAGCTGAGTCGATATTGAGGGCGGAAGAATAAGTTATATGGTGAAGAAAAATTTTTGGTCTACAGTAAGCGAATTTCTCGTGCTGCTTATCATAGCGTATGTTTTGGCGTTGGGGATACGGACGTTTGTGGCAGAAAGAAGGGATGTACCGACCGGCTCCATGGAACCGACGATCCACGCCGGCGACTCTCTTTTTACCGTAAAGGCGATCTATTATTTTAGACAGCCGCAGCGTGGCGATATCGTGGTGTTCAACGTGCCGAAAAGGGTTAACCCAAACCAGGCATACCCATGGGTTAAGCGGCTGATAGGCTTGCCCGGGGACACCGTAGAAGTGCGCGACGGCAAGACTTACGTAAACGGGAAAATGTATAATGTCCCGACGGCTCGAATGCCGAAATACAAGTTCGGGCCGGTTAAAGTCAAGGACGGCATGTACCTTGTTTTTGGAGACAACCGTAACGAGAGCTATGATAGCCATTACTGGGGTTTTCTCCCGCAGGAAGAAGTTTTTGCAAAGGCTGTATGCGTAATTTGGCCTATTAAGCATATCAAGATATTGAACTAACAAGTATTGGGGTAATATGCATGGTACGATTAGCCCAGGAAGATGGGGCGGTTGAGATTCACGTTACGGGTATCGTGCAGGGTGTGGGCTTCCGCCCCCATGTATATAAATCTGCAATCTCTTTAGGATTAAAAGGCTGGGTAATCAATACCACGGCCGGTGTTACCATAAGGCTTGAGGGGCCGGCGCAAAAGATAACAAAATTCATGGAAGACCTGCGCAAATCACCTCCCCCA
The DNA here is from genome assembly GCA_902810715.1 of bacterium. Taxonomy (GTDB): domain Bacteria; phylum Actinomycetota; class Aquicultoria; order Aquicultorales; family Aquicultoraceae; genus CADDYS01. The sequence continues at coordinate 11,423 of CADDYS010000070.1, forward strand.
CTGTCCCAAATCGAGACTTTTGCGGTGCGGGATGTTGGCCTTGAGGGATTTTCCGCCTTTTTCATCCACGAGAGTCAAAATGCCGCCGACACCGACATATCTATCCCGCCGGATGTCGGGACCTGTCCCGATTGCCTGCGCGAATACCGGGATCCGACCGATCGCCGGAGCGGATATCCGTTCATAAACTGCGTTAATTGCGGCCCGCGGTTTTCCATTACACGGGCCGCGCCTTACGACCGCAAAAACACCTCGATGCATGTTTTTGAAATGTGCGATGACTGTATCGCCGAGTACATCGACCCGATGGATAGACGTTTTCATGCCGAACCAAACGCGTGCCCGGTTTGCGGGCCAAAACTTACGCTTACTTTGCCGGATGGCTCACCTCTTGAAGGTGACCTGAGGGGGTTGCTAAAAGAGGGGCGTGTACTTGCCATAAAAGGCATCGGTGGATATCATCTCGCGTGCGATGCGCTAAACACGGGTGCGGTTCGCCTTTTACGTGAGCGAAAGAGAAGGCACGGCAAGCCGTTTGCACTGATGTGCCGCGACCTTGAGACCGTTCGCGGGCACTGCGAGCTTTCGCCGGAAGAAGAAAAACTTTTGGCATCACCTGCTCGTCCAATTCTGCTTTTGAAACGCAAGCCGGCAAGCCCGCTTTGCGAAGAGACCGCGCCGGGCCTCGATACCCTGGGGATGATGCTCCCCTATACGCCGCTTCACTACGGCCTTTTTGACGAGGACCTTTCTATCCTGGTGATGACAAGCGCCAACATAAGCGGAGACCCATTGATTATAAGCGAAGAGGATGCGTACACCCATCTTGGCGAGTTAGCAGATGCCTTTGTTATCCATAACCGCGAGATTGTAAATCGCGCCGACGACTCGGTTGCCATGATTTTTCGAGATAAGCCGTACCTTTTGAGAAGAGCACGCGGCTTCGTGCCGCATGGGGTTAAACTTCCCTTTAGTCTGTCTGCTGTTTTTGCCGCCGGGGGCGACTTAAAAAGTGTCTTTGCATATGCCGGCAAGGATAAGGCGATTCTTAGCCAATATTTCGGAGACCTTGATAACTTAAGGAACCTTGATGCCTATCAAGATGGCGTGCGGTTTTTCAGGGATTTTTTAAAGATAAGACCCGAGAGGGTTGTCTGCGATCTGCATCCTGATTATGCTAGCGCGGGCTTTACTGAGCGCTATGCGGAGGAGCTTGGAGTGCCGCTTGTCAAAGTACAACATCATAAAGCGCATTTTGCCTCCGCCATGGCAGACAATGGTCTTAATGAGAAGGTGCTTGGTGTTATCTGCGACGGTACAGGTTTTGGGGAGGATAGCTCCATCTGGGGATTTGAGCTTTTCTACGGTGACTACAGCGATATCAAGCGAGTCGGCTCGCTGACGCCCTTCCCGCAACCAAGGGGTGATAGTGTGGTTAAAAATCCCCTTCATATGGCTGCGGTTTTACTTTGCGCTTTATGGGAAGATAAAGATAAGGTACTTGATGCGTTGCCCGGGTCGGTCGGATTGTTGCCGTATACTAAAGCACAGGCGTCAAGCAATACGTTAAGTATAGCCTCGTCAAGTTGCGGCAGGCTCTTCGATGCGGCCGCCGCACTTTGCGGATTTACTGGCAAAGTGACTTATGAGGGCGAGGCGGCAATGCGCATGGAGTCTCTGGCGCATCAAGTGGCCGACGCAGATCCTTACGGCTATGATATTTTAGAGGATGATATCCTGCGTCTGTCCTGGGGCTTTATTGGGGAGATGGCTGAGGATCGGCTAAGCGGGACTAAACCGCCGGTGCTCGCAGCGCGTTTTCATCAAACCGTCTCGGCGTCGATATGCGATCTGGTTGAAAGACTGGCCGCTGGTTATGAGACAGATAAGGTTGTTTTCTCGGGCGGGACTTTTCAAAACCGCTTTGTTATAAGTACACTTGCCGAAAAGCTTCTTGATATGGGGATTAAAGCATACTTCCACCATCAGGTGCCGACAAATGATGGAGGATTGGCGCTGGGGCAGGTAGTGATAGCGGCAAGCCGGGCTGAAAAGTAGTTGCCACATTTATGGGGATATGTTGCCTGATGAATCGGGCAACTACATTAATTTTTAATGTCCATTTCGGGGATTGGGAGAAAATCCCTCGCCTTTAGGCGAAGACTTTAGTATGCTTGCGGCATGGAGCACTATAGAAGATCAAGCCATACCGTATATGACATAAAGTATCAC
>CADDYS010000071.1 GCA_902810715.1 bacterium
AAGGATTAGAAAATAGAGAATAGAAAATAGACCGAATTGAAAATAGCTCGAGCCCACAAAACCCTCACCCTTCAAACTCACCCTCAATAATTCAATCTATTCTCTATTTTCTATTTTCAATTCTCTGGCAAATAAAAGAGGCCAGGCTCATCGCCTGGCCTCTTTTATTTGTCGGGGCGACAGGATTTGAACCTGCGACCACACGGCCCCCAGCCGTGTGCGCTACCAAACTGCGCTACGCCCCGTCTTATTTACTGCAAAGATATTATACCAAATATTGCGGGGCTGCGATAATCTAAGACACCTCCAGATTCCTGGGGTATACATCTGCAACCGCGCTCTTAAATATCTCCTGGTATTCCGAAACTGTAATCATCGGGGGCCTCATGGTCTCCTCTATTGCTTTAAGCTCAAGATAAAACTGGCTTGGTTCATGCTTTATTAACTTCATGGTTTTGTTTATCTCGCGCAGAAGATGCACGCGGTGTCTCCTCTCCAAATTCTCAATAACAACCTGGATAATTGCAAAGGACATCTTGCTTAGGCTTGCAAGCGACTGATTGTGGTGTATGCGCTCAATTAAATCAACCTGGCCTATAACGTCCAGGCCGAAGTGTTCAAGGATATTTATCAAAAGCCCTACTTCGACGCCGTAGCCATTGTAAAACCCGACCTTCTCCAAAACCTCGCGCCGCCCCGCGTACTCGCCGGAGAGCGGCTGCACAATCCCGGAGAGTTCGGGGAAGAACAGGTTGATCAACGGCCTCGCGGTAAGCTCGGTTACCCTTCCGCCCCCCGTCTCAATAAGCTGGTCGCCAAGCTTTATCGGGCGCCTGTAAAATCCCTTTACATACTTAATCCTTGGGTATTTAATCAGGGGGCCAATTAAGCCGTAGATGAACCGGGGATGGATATTTTTAATGTCGGTATCTATCCAGGCGATGATGTCTCCTTTAAGGATATAAAGGCTCTTCCAAAGGGCGCATCCCTTGCCTGATTTCGATCCCCAGCCCGGCAATACATCGCACTCATTTACTACTTTTACCCCATAACTCTTGGCTATCTCAACAGTTCTATCCGTTGAGCTGCTGTCCACAACTACTATCTCGTCTATTAAGGGATACTCATCGCAGAGATGGGTTTTTATGGTTTCAATAATGTTACCGATTGTCTGCTCCTCGTTTAGCGTCGGCAAACCCAGGCTTATCGTTAACCCCTGCTTTTGCTTAAGCCCGACCAACTTCTCTATATCTGCAAACTCGTTGGCATGGAAGGTATTCTCAGCAAACCACTTATCAACGACATCGGATACCGAATCGGCTTCTTCTTTGATCTTGATCGCCACCAGGTCCTCGGATAGAAAAGCCGGGTTAAGCGATGTCGATGCCGACCTTGCAATGAGCATCGTTGCATCCGTTTTATCCATAACCGTTTTAATCACCCGGCCGACCCGCGTCCCGTTGGAGTTTGCGGAAAGAGGCGTTCCCATGATAATGAGGTCGTGACCGGCGGCCGCTTCTACTATTGAGCCCGCTACATCATGGGATTGAACTGTATTAAGCGTATAGCCGCGCTCACCCAACCCCTTCTTGGCAAGATAAAGGTTTAGCAGGGTCTCCTCGCGGGTTAGCTCTTCGTCGGAGACATCTTTACTTAAAATATGCATAATTGTTAACTCGGCGTTGAATTTGTGCGATACTGCAAGTGCTGTGTCGGCGATAAGGCTGGCGTGCGGCATTCCCCTAAGCGGCACCAAAATCTTTTTGAGGCTTTGTCTTTGCCCGTGCTTAACAATGATGGTATCAATCGGTGATTTCTCAACTACTTCACTGATTCCGATGTTGTAGAGATAATTTTCTTTTTGGCTATCAGGCCAAGGAACTATTAAAAGATTGCAGTTCTCATCCCTCGCAGTATCGTTGATGGCGTCCCAAACCCGCCGCGAGACTTTGACAAGGTTTCGTATCTCAATGGTTTGATTTTTATCAAAGAGATTCAGGTTTTCTAAAAACCGGCGGTAACTGCGTGCCTGAAGCGCACCGGTGCTTAAGGAAATGTCTTCCGGCACTTCGATGGTGCCAAGGACTATCAGGCTACCGTTTCTCCCGGCTAGAACAGCCGAAGCGACCTTAATGATATCCGTGCTCATATCGCCGGTTATTATCGGCAGCAAAACTGTAAATTCAGAGGATGAATGCAGCAACTCACTACCTCCCACTCCATGCACGGTTATTCCTGTGTGGGATATACCCATTGTTTTAGTAAGTTACAACTTGTAGCTGCCCCATTTATTGTAGTTGCCTGATAAATATGGTATCTACATTTGGAAGTTTATCTTCTTTGAGAGAACAACGGTGAGCCCTCTATCTCCGGGGATAAATTGCACGTCGTCCATGAGCTGTTGCATGAGGTATATGCCGCGTCCTCTGTCCCTGACAATATCCGGCGGGCGCCATGCGGGCAGGTTGGGGTTGTAGCCTATTCCCTTATCTGAAACCATCACTTTAAAGCAGCCGTTTTCAAAAAGGCAGCTTACCCTAATATTATTATCCTCACCATCGGGGGACTGTCCATGCAAGACAGAATTGGTAACCGCTTCGCAGACGGCAACAAGTACATCCGATGCTTCAGCTTTTGTAAGCGGAGTTTCTCTCACGGACTTGGCGACAAATTTCCTGGCATCCGTTACCGCAATAGGTTTATTTGCAACAACCAGCTCTTTATAGGGCGATTTATCCGTATCTCGGGTGCACTTTAAAACAACTATAGTAAAATCGTCAATAAGCTCGCCGATCGAGAAGCTGATTGTTTGCTCGTAAATCAGGTTGGCAAGTTCCTGGCTACCCAAATGGCCGTTCTTTTTAATGATTCTCCTGAGTCGCTCGAAGCCAAAGCAGTCGCCACGGCTGTTCCTCATATCGGTAACGCCGTCGCTTAAGAGAACCAAAACATCGCCCTTATTTAACTTGACTTGTTGCTGCTCTATGAAAAGGTTTTGCTGTATGCCGAGCGGCGTCTGTGGGGACCAGAGATACTTCGAGGCGCCATTATGGTAATACATGGGCGGTATGTGGCCGGCGTTTGCATAAACAAAAGTCGTGGTCACGGGATTATAAACACCGTATATTGTGGTTACGAATACTTCGGGTGAGGTGTCCTCCCAGATTATTTGATTTAGAGCTCTCAGCGGTGATATAACCGAGTCGGTGTTTGCAGCCGCCGAGCGTAGGATATACTTGTGCATAGAAACAAGTAACGCCGCCGGGAGGCTCTTACCCGATACATCTCCGATTGAAATACCTATTTTACCCCTATCAAGAGGTATAAAGTCGAAGTAATCACCGCCGATTTGTTTTGCCGGCTTGCACATAAAGCCTATATCAAGCCCCGGCACGTCCGGTTTTTCGCGTGGCAGGATATTGTTCTGGACCTCAGTCGCTACTCTTAAATCATGGTGATAAACCTCGAGTTCATGGTCCTTAGTAATGTCCCTAATCGATCCGATAACACCCCTGTTGCTGTTCGGGTCGATAAGTGTGTGGTTGATCTCCACAAACTTCAATTCACCGTTTTTCAGCCGGATATTCGCTTTAATCCTCTCGGGCTTCCTAGTCTTGCCATGCATCGGGCACCTGTCGCAGGGCACGCCATCAACGTAAATATCTTTGAACACCTCGTAGCATTTCCTCCCGATGGCCCGCTCCGCACTCTTTCCGGTTATTTTCTCAAGCGCCGGGTTAAATATCTGTATCCTAAAATCGGGGTCAACCATAAAGATACCCTCGGTGTTTCGCTCGATGACTATGGCGCTTTTTGCTTTTTCCTCGAGTAGTTCTACTGATAGCTCGGCCTCACGTCTTGCTACCTTCTCTTCGGTAACCCTTTCGTAAAGCTGGTTATTTCGAATGGCGATTGCAAACTGATTTGCAAAGATATTGATTATCGATAACCGATCATCGTTAAAGAAGTGGGGCTCGTTTGAGAAAAGGGTCAGAACTCCGCTTGCCTTACCCTTAACCACCAGCGGGATAATAACCCTTGACTTAAGGCTTCTATCGACATCGATATACTTATTACCCGGATGGTCGAATTTGTCCGTGTCTTCTATTATTAACTGCGACTTGCTTTTAAAGGCTCTAACAGCCAGGTTGTCCTCGTCGACCGAGATGCTCTTAGCCTTAAACGGGGATATTTTCATCCCCCATCTGTAAGCAAGCTCAAGGTTATTGCCAGATCGGTCGCTTAAAAATATACACCCGTTCTTTACCCCGAACATTTTCTTTGCAGCCGCGGCAATCAGTTTAAATATTGATTCTAAATCAACTTCGCTTGCCACTATCTTTGAAAACTCAAGGGTCGCCGATAGGTCTTCTGTCTTTGATAACGCGTCTTCAAATAAGCGGGAGTTATCAATTGCAATTGCTACCTGGTTTGCAAATATCTGAAGAAGCTCCATCTCGTCACCAAATTGGTCTTCATTCTCAGTCCAATTTGCCGATAGTCCCAAGACGCCGATAACCCTGTTTTGTATAACCAACGGTATTCCAAGAAAAGAGTTGCAATACTTACCCAGTGACTCGTTATCGACTCTTAATTTACCGTTATGATTAAGTGAGGTAAGAAGCACGGGCTTTTTATCTTTAAACAGCCTGGATTTGCAATCTCTGTCGAAAACAAGCTTTTTCCCTGAGAGCTTCTTGCCGCTATCCATCAAAGATTCAGATATCTTTAAGCTGCCATCCGATTCATCATAAAGCGCTATGCAAACCGATTTTGTATCGAAAAACCTTGCTATAGCCCCTACTACAGTCCTCTGGATCTTCCTGTTATCATGCGAGGCGTTGATCCTCTGGCTTATCGAGAAGAGATTTTTCAGGCCCTTTGCCCTGTCCGCAAGTTGCTTATAAAGCTGGGCGTTTTGGATCGCTATCGAGGCCTGATTTACAAGAGTTGTAAGAACCTCCTCATCGGCTTCAGTAAAAAGGCTTCCATCTTCTTTAAGGCTGGCCATGACAACTCCATATGGCTTCTTGTCTTGGCCAACAAGCGGCAATCCCAGGAAACCCCTAAGGGGCAGATCGCCCGGCCTTTTGACCCCGTTCTCTTTATGAAGTTTGATGTCATCCAAGCGAAGGGGCTTGCCCGTACGCAGTATTTCGGCGTAGGCCTCTTCGTTATACGAAAATTTTTCCGCCTGGTTTTCGTTAAGCACACGCTGACCCAGGATGGGGTCGATATTTGTTGTGCGGTATTCAAATCTGCCTGTCTCTCGATCATAGAGCGCGGCGGCGGCCATCAGTGAACCCACTGCCGCCCTGGCGGCATTTACTATCTCCTGCATCATCTTGCCGATATCTTTTTCGGCAACTATACGGGAGATATGCGTATGCAATACCCTTAACTCTTCAGCCTTCTTTTTTGTATCTTCAAAGAGCTCTATATTTTTCAGCGCAGTAGCCACGGGGCCGGCAAACGACTGGAGCAATTTCAAATCATCGTTGTTAAATCTGGAGGCGTTTCTGCTAAATGCCTCAAGTACCCCTATGACCTGATCATCTTGTTTTATGGGAACCCCAATATACGACTTAAATTGCTCGCGGTTAAGCCACGGCCTTTCATGAAAGCGGCTCTTAGAGCGAATGTTTTTAATAACCAGCGGCATTTTCTTCTTAACTATACTAGCCGCAGGATCGTCCTTGAGGGGTACATCCCCAAATCCCTTCAATATCTTGTTAAATCCCGATGCAACCTGAAACTCAAGGGAACCTTCCTTAATAAGCAAGATATCGCAGAGGTCGGCCTCCGCTATTGCGATCGCCGCCTGTGTTATCTGCCGGGTCAGTCTCTTTACGTCCAGGGTACTTCCCATCGCTTTACCAAGCTGCATCAAAGACGCTTTGGTAATCTGGTCGCGCCGTTTTGCAACATCAAAGGCACGGGCGCGGTTTATACCGTTGCTCATATGAAATCTTACTAAATCAAGTAGAACTTTTATGTCGAGATCGGTTTTTGACCAGTCTCGTGAATAGAGCGCAAAAACTCCGATCTCCGTACCTTTCACTCCGAGATTTACAAACACGAAACCGCCTTCGCGGCTTTTGATGTTTTCTGGGAGATACTGTTTGAGGGATTTCTCAAGATTAGAGTTCTTTTTAAGTACAACCGGATGCTCTATTAAAAACCCCCGGCTTGCAGTTTCAACAAGGTGGGTCTCGTCATCGCTCAGGAGCAAAATGATGCCGGCGCTTGCCTGGGTTAAGAAAAGAACGGGCTCGATGGCCGACATCAAAACCTCTTGCAGGTCTTTGCCTACTTCGAAGCTGTTTTCAATCATGCGGGCAAATGTTTTTTGCCATAGCTTATCATCTTCAGCAAGTTCTAAATCTGGTTCGGGTATTTCTTCGATTACTGGGTCTTGATCGCCGGTTGACACTTTTGCACGCCCCCTGATTGTTGCTGTAAATATCATATGCCGATGGCTTGCTAATATAGCTTATAAGCAGTTAACAAAAATGCTGAATTTTTTATACCCAAATTACTTTCCTTTTTAAACCCTATTTAAAAGAATTTTCAATTATTTTTTCTTTCCCCGGTAGTTAGGCGATTACAATTAGGTTACAATACAATACTATAGAGAATGCAAGGAGATAAAAAATGCCTGAGCTAAGACAAGACCCCGTTACCGGTTGCTGGGTTATTGTGGCTAAAGAAAGATCAAAACGGCCGTATGATTTTATTCAGAGGCAAAGCAATTCTGCTCAAATCTGCCCCTTTGAATACGGCAACGAGTCGATGACTCCGCCTGAAACCCTGGCGTTCAGACCTGATGGTTTGCCGGCAGACTCGCCCGATTGGATAGTAAGGGTTGTCCCCAATAAATTTGCCGCCTTCACACCTGAGAACTTTGAGGAGACATCTGACGGATTATTTAAGAGCCGCAAAGCTTATGGCGCGCATGAGGTTGTAATCCACGGGCCCGACCACAACTTAAACCTTGCGACCTACCCGGTGGCGCAAACAGTTGAAGTTCTAAAGGCATACAAGATGCGCTACAACTTCCACAAGAGCCAGCCTTATGGAAAATATATTCAAATCATTATCAACCACGGCAAGGAAGCCGGCGCGTCCCTTGAGCATTCCCACTCGCAAATTTTTGCTATGCCGCTTATCCCCCAACTTCCCAAGTCGCAGCTTGAGGGAGCTGCCGATTACTACGTCAAGACGGGCCGCTGTGTCTACTGCGATATGATCGAATCGGAGATTGATAACGGCACACGCTTCATCGACAGAACGGAAAACTTTATTGTCTTTGTTCCCTACGCGGCAAAGCTTCCCTTTGAGACATGGATTTTACCGGTTCATCACCGTCCGCGGTTTGAGGCAATAACCGACTCCGAACGCGATGAGCTCGCCGATGTGTTCAGGCAGACCTTAAGACGTTTTTATAACGGTCTCTCCAACCCCCCGCTTAATATGTATCTACATACCAGCCCTCCGGGATATGAAGGGGTCGAGAGTTACCATTGGCACATGACCATAATACCCAAACTCACCATAGCCGCCGGATTTGAGCTGGGCACAAACATGTGGATAAATGTAACCATACCTGAGCAAGCGGCTGAGTTTTTAAGGAATGTAATGTCTTAAGCTATCTTAAGTAGTTCCATGCGCAGGCGCCCGCTTGTCTTCTCAAGTATCTGCTCATAGGCCTTAACATAGTTTTCTACCTGGATATCCACGCTGAAGTTTGCCTCAACATGTTTTCTACAATCCATCGGGTTGAGCTGATCGGCCTTTGCGACCGCCTCAACCATATCATCTACGCTGTCGCAGATAAACCCGGTCTTGCCGTGCGCAATAACCTCGGGAACCGAGCCGTTTCTCATTGCAAGAACCGGTGTCCCGCAAGCCATAGCCTCGGTCATAACCAGGCCAAACGGCTCCGGCCACTGGATCGGGAAGAGCACGCAGCTCGCCTTCTGATACATTTCGATCTTGGTTTTGGTATCGATCTCACCGATAAGCTCAATATTTTTTGCACCTTTAAGTATCGGCTCTACTTTCTCTTTAAAGTAAGCTTTCTCATGCGGCTCGGTCATCTTAGAGACCATGATCATTTTCTTACCCGTCCTTTTCGCAACCTCAACCGCGACATGCGAGCCCTTCTCGGGGTTCATCCGGCCGATAAAGAATATGTAATCCTCTTTATCCTCGCGGTAGGTGTATACGTTAGTATCTACACCGTTGTAAATAGTGCCGACAAAGTTCAGGTTGCCGAAGTTTTTCCTTTGATAATCGCTGATTGCGTTGAAAAAAATGCGATCCTTCATCCTGCCGTAGAAATCCTTTGCTTCCCGGGTTGCCGGGCCGTGAAGTGTGTGAAGAACAGGAGTCTTGAGAAACGATCCGATCACCGGGCCGATTAAACCGCTGTGGTCGTGAATAAGGTCAAATTCATCTGCCCTCTGATAGGCGTTCATAACATGTAGAAGGTCCGGGTATGTCTGGCCTATCCTCTCGCTCGGCGCAACATCGTAGACGCTCACGAGCTTTGCTTTTGTGACGGAGTCCCCCGCTGCAAACAAAGTCACGTCGTGACCTTTCTCTACCAACCCTTCGGTTATGCAATGGACTACATACTCTATACCGCCGTAACCTTTGGGCGGTATCGCGTACCAAATTGGGGCTATTTGTGCTACTTTCATAACTTCTCCTCGCTTTCCAACATTTATAAAACTATCACTGGTCCTGAATCATGTTTGAAAAATTACTTTGATCAAAGTCTATAGCAGCTTGGACTTTGGCCGATATAGTTACTAATCTTATCGAGTTAGCGGTAAGGAACTTTAGGAGTTTTGCTTTAGATTTTATAGCAGTTTTATGAGGGAATTATGCTGGTAGATATTGTAATTTGTTGTAAATGATGTATTATATGTGTCTCTAAGGGCCGTTTTTTAGTGGATTTTTAATGGGAATAAGTAATCTACGAGGAGAATGATATTATGTTAACATCAGTACCTGTAGGAACAAAATCACTTAAAAATTATGAACACATTGTCGACCAAGAGATTATCGAAAAGGTTCGCCGGCTCGGCAAGGATATGAGGGGTGCAAAAATCTTAAATATCAACTCCACCCCTTTTGGCGGAGGAGTTGCCGAGCTTCTATATACTCTCATTCCCCTCATGCGAGATGTCGGCCTTGACGCGGATTGGCAGGTCATCCCGGGAAGTGAAGACTTCTTTACCGTTACCAAGTTATTCCATAACGCTTTGCAGGGTATGGATTTAATCGCGACTCCGGAGATGATCGAGACTTACCTAAGGCAAAACGAGACCAATGCGGGGCTGTTTACCGGCGATTATGACATTATTATGGTCCACGATCCCCAGCCTGCGGCCATGCTCGCCTTCCTGGAGGAAAAAGGTAAAAGAAAAGGCAGATGGATATGGCGCTGTCACATCGACCTGACCACGGCAAGACCATCGGTATGGGAATTCTTAAGGCCTTACCTTGAGCTATATGACGCAGCGGTCTTTACAATGTCGCAATATGTAAAAGATGGCTTCAATATGGACACGATCGCTATTGTGCCGCCTACAATAGACCCCTTGAGCGCGAAAAACATAAATATCGATCAGCCGACAATCGACAGCGTCCTCGAAAGATATAATATAGACTCAAACAGGCCTATCGCTACTCAGGTATCCAGGTTTGACCCATGGAAAGACCCGCTGGGCGTCATCGACGCCTACCGGATAGCTAAAAAAGAGGTGCCGGATCTACAGCTTCTGATGGTCGCCTCGATGGCATCCGATGATCCCGAGGGCTGGCACTATTACGAGAAAACCTCAAGACACGCCGATGGCGACCCCGATATTCACCTGCTCTCGAATCTTGAGGGTGTGGGCAATATTGAGGTTAATGCCTTCCAGCGCGCATCCGACGTTATTGTCCAAAAGTCGACAAGAGAAGGATTTGGGCTTGTCGTTAGCGAAGCTTTATGGAAAGGAAAGCCCGTTATCGGTGGCGATGTCGGCGGAATTCCGCTCCAGGTTATAAACGGCAGAGACGGGTATCTTGTAAGTAACGTTGAGGAGTGCGGCCAGAAGCTTACCCAGATATTAAAAGACCCGCAGATGGCAAAAGAGATGGGTAGATTTGGTAGAGAGCACGTAAGGAAGAATTTCTTAAGTCCAAGACAGTTGGCCGACTACATGGGGCTCTTCAATAGTTTATATGCAGCAGTATCTAGATAGCTAATTTTCAATCCCTGTTCGTAGGGGAGGTCTACTTGCGAATCAATGGCAGAGGACAAAAAGCACCAAACCTTACAAAGCTTCTCGGCAACAAACCCATTATCATCGTGTCAAACAGGGGTCCGGCGGAGTTCATGCAGGATGAAACCGGCGATATAGTCTCACGTAGAGGCGGCGGTGGTCTGGTAACCGCCATGACTGCCATTAGCGAGGCAACACATGCGACTTGGATATCAACCGCAATGACCGATCTTGAACGCTCCATGGCAAAGAAAGGTGTCCTGATCGGCTTTCCTGAGGAAAACCCCCTCTACAATGTCCGTCTGGTAGATATCCCTAAGAACGTTTACGATCTTTACTACAATACAATCAGCAATCCGCTTCTCTGGTTTATCCATCATTATATCTGGGATTTATGTAACACCCCCTCATTTACCGAAGAGACACATAGGGCCTGGGAAGATGGATATATCGCTGCAAATAAACTTTTTGCTGAGGCCGCAGCGAGAGAGAGCCTCAAGCTTAAAAACCCGATAATCATGCTTCAGGACTATCACCTGTTTTTAGCGGCAAGCTATATAAGAGAGCTTACCAACGAGCCTTTCCTGTTCCATTTTACCCACATCCCCTGGCCGGAGCCGGATTATATGAGTATCCTCCCCACTAAGGTAAGGCTTCAAGTTCTAAAGGGAATGCTTGCGAACGACATAGTTGGGTTCCAGTCGAGGCATTATGCTGGCAATTTCTTACTTTGCTGTGAGGCTCTGCTTGGCACCCAGGTCAACTGGAGAAAAAAATCGGTCATGTGGCAGAAGCGTGAGGTATACGTGCGCACCTACCCCATCTCAATCGACCATGAAAACCTGCATAAGATAAGCGAGAGCGAGAAAGTGCAGAAATATGAGCGGCTGCTGCTTGATGAGAATAAAGGCATGAGCCTCGTTGTGCGCACTGATCGGAGCGACCCGTCTAAAAATATTGTTCGTGGATTTATTGCCTACGATGTTTTGCTCACGAGACACCCGAAGCTTAAGGGCAAAGTTAAATTTCTCGCGCTTTTATACCCCACACGTGAGAGCATCAAGGAATATAAGAAGTACCGCAGGGAGATAGAGACAACGGTTAAGGATATTAACGAGCGGCATGGCACTGAGGATTGGCAGCCCATTCATCTTCGTATGAAGGATGACTACCCCGAATCGGTTGCCGCCTTGAAGCACTACGACATACTGCTGGTCAATCCAATTTTCGATGGCATGAATCTCGTTGCTAAAGAAGGCCCTGCCGTAAATCGGAAAGACGGCGTTCTCATTTTATCGGAAAACGCCGGGGCTTCTTCTGAGCTTGGCAATTCAAGTATTATTGTAAATCCATTTGACATCGAGGATACTGCAAGTGCGCTATATCGTGCTCTTACAATGCCGATGCACGAGCGGCAAGCCCGCGCTGCAAACTTGAGAGAGGTTGTTGAGCAGAACGACTCCTTGAAGTGGTTGCATTATCAGTTAAAGGACATCATGGGTTTGGAGAGGCGAAGGATGTTGGAGGGAGTTTAGAAAAGAGGAAAAGAGGGACGCTGTTTCCTCTGCGTCCTAACTCACTCCTCCTTCATGGCTTCCACTAACTGCTCGCCCCGTTTTAGCATCTTTGATACGGCTGATCTTGTTGTGTTAAGCTGCCTTGCAATCTCACTTCCAGCCAAACCCACCTCTTTTGAGGCCCTAAAGGCAAGATACGATCTTGCATCTGCTATCTTTTTGACCCTTGCACTTCCCCTTAGCTCATCTAAAGTTACGCCAAAGCCACTACATACAGATAGCAGCAAAGTGTCAAAATCGATTCTTTTTTCTGCCGGTGCTTCTTGATAAACCCCAAGTACCGCCTCAACAAAGCTGCCTGCTCCTAAGATCCTCTCATCGTAGGCAACTCTTTCTTTTGGGTAGTCTTTTGGATATCCTAAGGATCTTTTCAATCCCCCGCCAGAAAGACCAGTTCGTCTTGGCCTTGAGGCACCGTCGGCTATGAATTCTAAGTATCTTCTCTTAGCTTGTCCCGAAGAGCTGCCAAAGTATGAAAGTACGGCATCAGGGCTATACCAGTTAGCCTTCTTCTTGCCCACTATATATGCATGTCCCGAGTAAGGATATAGCTCAAGGGCTCGTGCGGACTCTACGAGGCCCGCTCGAAGTGGGTTTAGGTGGATATATCTTACAAGCTCTAATAGATAGGTATCCTCATCGCAAAGAACCGCCTTGTATCTATTCTGAAATAGATGCCCCGCCCGTCTATGGCGGCGGTTGAAGTAGATCGCATATCCGGTTAAAAGCCTCTGCATAATTTTTGATATCGGGGTGCCCCCTCTTATAAGCAGAAGGTGAAAATGGTTTGGGATGAGTGCAAACGCATATATAAGAGTCGGGCTATCTTTTAGGACCGCCCCCAATCTGGATAAGAACGCGCCGTAGTCTTTATCATCTTTAAAGATATCGCCTCTATCTATCCCACGGCAGATTATGTGGTAAAGCATACCCGGAATATCTAATCTTGGGCCTCTTGGCATGGTTAAGTATCCTTTGGCTTAAATGTCAACTTCTTAATGATTGTTAGCACATATGGGCTAATGAGTAAATAGTGGGTGGGGTAAGATGGGCTCTGCTTAATTTAGGACGCAGAGGAAACAACGTCCCTCTTTTTCTCTTTTTATTTGAACCTGAATATTGCCTTCTGATATGATTAAACAAGTGACAATCAGCCCGGGAGGTTAATATGGACTTTGGATTAAAAAATAGACTGTCGAGAATTATCAAGCCCGAAACAGGAAAGACAGTTATGCTGGCGGTTGATCATGGATACTTTCAGGGTCCTACCACGGGTTTAAGGGATATAAAAAGCACAATCACCCCCCTTATTCCCCATGCGGACTGTCTGTTTATAACGAGAGGTATGTTGAGAAACTGTGTTGAGCCAGCAAACGACACTTCAGTTTGCCTTAGGGTCTCTGGCGGTCCAAGTATACTTGGCGAATTATCTAACGAAGATATCACCACATCTATGGAGGAAGCAATAAGGCTTGACTCCTCAGGCGTTGGGATGTCTATCTTTGTCGGCGCACCCAATGAGGACAGAACTATATCAAATCTTGGCAGATTAGTTAACGAAGCTCAGCGATACGGTATGCCCGTTCTTGCCATAACCGCTGTTGGCAAAGATATGGCAAGAGATGCAAGGTATCTCGCGCTTGCCAGTAGAATTGCCGCCGAGATAGGTGCGCACATCGTAAAAACGTACTACTGTGAGGATTTTTACAAGATAGTTGAAGGATGTCCTGTACCAATTGTTATGGCCGGCGGCAAGAAG
>CADDYS010000072.1 GCA_902810715.1 bacterium
GCAGTATATCGAGCAACAAGGACACGAGCCCCCGGATGCAGATTTTAAGATCGATGGTGAGGAGCTTTAGTCGGCTTGCAGCCGATAACAAAGCTACCGGCTTATAGCCGGTAGTAGTTTACTCATCCTCAAGGCTGACTGTAAGGAGAACTACGTCGTCTGCCAGTCTTTCGCTGGCGCATCTCATAATCTCGTTAAAGATTACCTGCGGGAGTTCTCTTGCCTTTAGTGTCTTTAAATCCATTATAAACTTTACAAACCTTTCTTCACCGAAAAACTCGCTGTCGCATCTTGCCTCGGTCACCCCGTTTGTATAAAGGATTAAAACATCGCCTTTTTCAAGCTTTGTCTCATCTTCGATATAGTTTAGGCTGGCAAATGCTCCGATAACCGGGGAACTTGTAATAAGAAGCGATGTTTTCGTGGTTTTTCTTTTAAGTATCCCTGGAGGATGTCCCGCACTGCAGTAAGTAAGAATGCCCGACCCTGCATCGAGAATGCCGAAAAACACGGTAACAAATATTTCCGAAACAGGTATATTTCTAACCGCTGCGTCTGCTCTTGCCATGACTGAGGCTGCCGAGCCTTCCCCGCAAGCATAAGCCCTAATGATGTTTTTAACGAGCGAGGATAGCGTTGCCGCCTCCAATCCCTTGCTGGAGACGTCCCCTATAACTATTCCAATCCTGCCATCTCCCAACTTAAAGAGGTCATAAAAATCTCCACCGACTCTTGCAGCCTCTGCCGCAGGGCGATAGAGGTAGCCAAAATCTACACCCGGTATATTTTCGGGCATTGTAAGAAGCGATTTCTGTAATATATCCTGATCCCTCTTGATAACCCTTGTTAACTCTTCTGCGTGTTGCCGCTCTCTTTCAAGCTGCTTAACCAACTGTTCGTGCTCCTCTTCTACTTTTTTGCGCTCGGTAATATCCTGAAAATAAATCGAAAGGCCGTTTTTATAGGGGTAACCGTATACTTTAAACCATTTATTTAGCGGCGGTGGATAGAACTCTTCAAAAGTTACGGGAACATTTTCTCGTACCGCCCTGTTAAGTTCCCTATAGAAAGCAAGGGGCACCGCCTCTGGAAATACTTCCCAGAGGTTTCTATATAAAAGCTGCTCCCTTTTCCTCTCAACAAGCCGCGCGGCCTTTTGGTTTACATATGTAAGGCGCCACTCGGCATCGACTGCAAAAAGCCCGTCCGTTATGCTTCCAAGTACCGACAATACCTGGCGTCTTGATTCTCGAATTTCCTCTGCCGCCTTCTTGCGCTCTGTGATGTCGCGAAAAACGGACAGCGTCGCTGGTTTGTCCTGGTAGATGATAGGCACCGACGATGTTTCAACATCAATTTCTTGCCCATCAAGCCGAATTAACTTCTCTTCAACAAGGCCAACCGGCTTGCCCTCCTTTATCTGTTTAAGCCGCTCTTTTACCATTTCGACATAATCCGGATGGACGAACTCAAGCATTGGTTTGCCGATGAGATCCTCCGGTTTTTCCGCACCAAGCAACTTTACCGCTGCAGTATTTACATAGGCAAGCTTTCCTTTACTGCGGACGATTATCCCGTCAGGCGAAAGTTCTACCAGGTAGCGGTAACGCTCCTCACTTTCCCTAAGTAACTTCTCTGTCGTTTTACGCTTTGTGATATCGGTAAGCGACAGGACAACGCCTGCAATAGCACCTGCTTTGTCGTGAAACGGTGCGGCGTTGGCACTGATAATTACCCGGGTACCATCCGGGCGTTCGTGAACATGCTCTACGCCATATACCGGATTGCCGGTTTGCATAACCTGCACAAAGGGGTGTTTTTCCTTAGGGAAGGGCTTTCCATCTAATGTAGTAGTTTTCCAACCCGGGTCGCTGTAAGCACGCCCTATGATCTTGCTTCGTTCTATGCCAAATATCTTCTCTGCTTCTGAATTGATAAACTGGATACGCCCGTTCAGGTCAAAGAAAACAACACCATCAGGGATAGTTTCGGCCAGGTGTTCCAGCCTCTCTTCCGCCCTATCCTTCCAGACGCCCACTTTCACGTTACTCCTTCAATAAACGTTGTGCTATTTAGTTTATTCCAAAAATCTAGCATCTTAGAACAAACCTTAAAATTTATATAGCCTTTGGGGATATATTAAGGCGTATTTTTTCATCCAGGTTGCTTATCTTTATCAATTTTGGGTATCCAATGACCAAGCAGTAATATTTAAATCTAGGGCAGGGATTGCTTGCCAGATATAACTTTTAAGAATGCGGAGATGGGCAGATATGAACGAATTCTCGTTTAGCGTTGAGATTGTAAACGACCACAAGATGGTGGTAAGACCAACCGGCTCACTTGATTTTCACACAGTCGGCATATTAAAACAGGCGATCTATCCGCTGGCCGTAAACGAGGATATAACGGATATTATTTTTGACTATACGGATGTCGATTACTCGGATAGCTCCGCCTTCGGTCTTCTTCTTAAACTAAGCCGCACGTTGGATGGGGAAGTCACGGTCGTTAACGCGCGCCCATCGTTGAAGCGGCTGTTTCAGATGGCCGGTTTTGACACACTATTTTTTAAGGAAGACCATAATCATATCGCTTAATTTATAAAATCCTGCGTAATCATATAACCAAACGGGCCGGCGTTTACTATGCCAAAGCCAATCCTTCCATAGTAGGAACCCAGGATGTTTTCCCGGTGTCCCTTGCTTTCCATCAGGTTGTCGTGGGCAACGTCGATATCCTGGGCGTAGGCTATGTTTTCTCCGGCGGCAAAGTAAATGATACCTGCCGAGTTAAGCCTATCGGTTGGGCTTCCTGCGGTGGGCGAGTTATGGTCAAAGTAGTTGTTCTTAACCATGTCCATGCTGTGTGACCTTGCCACGTCTCGCAGTTTTGTATCAAAAGCCAACACCTTTAAGCCGCGCATGCCCCGCTCTTTGTTAACCAGTTTTAGCATGTAAGATTCAGCCGCCGGGTCATACTTAAATCTAGCATCCATGGGGATATTGGGTCGCCAGCTGTTGCTTTCAGGATGGGGTGTCGCGAAGCCTATCGTGTCCTCGATTGCCCGTCCTGCGATTTTTTCCATCTGGGGCTCTATGGTTGATGCTTTCTTTACAATTGGGGCTCCTACTCTTGAGTGCGTAATCTGATCTTTAACAAATACGCTAAGGGGAAACCAGGTAAACACCCCAAGGACAATAGAGAGCCAGACGGCCCCGCCTATTAAAGCCGGCAATATGCCAAGAATCTTATCCGTTAGGCTGAGATGGATGTCTATAAGAAAGCCGGTAATACGGCCGTACAGATAGCGCACAAATATTACGCCAAGTACAAGATGAAAAACGCCGAAGAGAACGATAAAGGATATGAGATTCGTATAGCTTCGAGGCAGACTGAATGCGTTGTTTAAAAACGCGCTTGAGTACGGATAGGTTTTGGCTGCCAGATAAATAGACACAAGAAAAACAAGAAGGTCGAAAAATGTAATCAGAAACCCTCTCCTATAGCCATGCACTGACCAGCCAACTAAGAAGACTATGACAAATATATCAGCTAGGTTAAAGCCCAGGATTATTAACACCCCGATTGCCTATTGTTATCTAGTTATGTTCCCGCTTTTAGACTTTTAAATTTATGGGTTAAGATAAGAAAAACTCCGCCTACCAATTAGTAGGCGGAGTTTTTTGTTGGGAGGTATTATGTTATATCTCTTACAACGGTTCTTGCGACGATCTCGTGTAGATCGCCGTCTCGGATAACCAGCAGTTTAAGCTGGTCAGTTGATTTAGGATAGCTTGCCTCCATATCCTTAGGGTCTTCGACCCTCTGGCCATCGAGGGCTACAATGACATCGCCCCTCATGACCCCAAGCTGATCGGCAAGGCTGCCCGTCTCAACACCTGTGACAAGAATACCCGTACTCTCACGTTGCTCCTGCTTCTCGTTTTCAAGATCGACCTTTTCTCTCTTGCCGTGTATGCCGAGCGGTATAGTCTCCTCATCGGCCGCAAGAAAGTCTTTCAGAGCCTTCCTTATAGGATCTATCTCAATGGCAAACCCGATGCCCTGTGCGCCCAATACCATAGCGGAATTGATCCCGATGACCTCTCCACGGGAGTTGACCAGCGGGCCGCCGCTGTTGCCCGGGTTGATCGGGACGTCTATCTGGATCAGGTTATTTAGCTTCTGCTGTCTGCTAACCCAAAGCTCCCTATGGGTCGCACTAACAACGCCTGCCGTAACGGTCCAGGTAAACCCCAGCGGGTTGCCTATTGCAATGGCCAACTGGCCGGGTTGCAGGTTCTGTGACGTGCCCAGCTTAACAGTAGGCAGGTTCTTGCCCTCGATTCTTACCAGCGCGACATCATGCGCGGGGTCTCGTCCGACAACCTCGCCGTTGAAGCTTCGGCCGTCGGGTAGGTGAACCATAATCGCCGAGCTATTTCTCACCACATGGTCGCTGGTAAGCACCAGGCCATTCTTGTTGATAATTATACCCGAGCCCGTGCCCTGAACGTAGTTTGGCCCAAACGGCCACGGCTCTGTCCTCTTGCCGAGGCTTATATGCACGGTGGCAGGACCGGCTTTAGCCGCCGCGGTTGTCACGGCCGCCGAGTAGGCGTCGAGCAAACCATTGTCATTTATTTTTAGTTCTTTATCTATCTCAACAATATGTGTAAACTTTTTCATGGTCTTATTGACCTCTTTCCATCGTCTTTATGTCTCGCACAAATTTTTCGATCTGGCCAAGCCTTTCCCAATTCATGGAGTAATAGACACGTCTACCGACTTTTCTCATCTTAACCAGCTTGCTTTCCCTTAAAATTCTAAAATGATGCGACATTGCAGGCTGGCTTAAGTTAAACCGTTTTCTAAGTTCCTGGCAGCTTATATACGGCTCATGTTTGCTCAGAACCAGTATTATTTTTAACCTCGTATTATCGGATAACGCACTAAATAACTGCACTAATGTATTGCTAGCCATGTTCATTCACCTTTCGGGTTATACCCGGATGTATAAATACTTTTAAATATATTTAAATATATTGGCGGTATCTCGTCAATGCACAACCGCATATGAGGAAGCCAATAGCCAAGTAGCCAAGAGCCCTGAGTAAGCCAATAGCCAAGTAGCCAAGAGCCCTGAGTAAGCCAATAGCCAAGTAGCCAAGAGCCAATAATAAGATTTAGCTTTTTCATTGGCTATTTGGCTATTGCCTATTGGCTGCATTCTCATTGGCTACTTGGCTGAAAAAAATCCATAGGATTTTTTTCTTAACTGGCGTATAATAAGCAATGACCGCATAACCATGTACTGTCTTGCCTAGCAGCAGAGGAGGCACCCATGGAGAAGCCGGAGAATCTCAGCCAGATCGATAGCCAAGTCATCGACGATAACTCAGCAAGGGTCAATATAAACCTGCCTACTGCTACACACCCAAGCCTTAAGGTAAACCTTGTCGTGGATTATGTTTTCTGGATACTTGTCGCACTCACGCTTCTTAGATTTGCCTTTAAGCTTATCGGGGCCAACGCGCAAAACGTCTTTGTCTCGCTTATCTACAACTTCACGAATTTAATTGTCGGTGCGTTTCAGGGCATTGTCGGTGATGTAACCTCGGGCAACATGGTGGTCGAGTTCTCCTCGCTGATATCTATCGTCATACTCTGGCTTGTCTACCGTGCGGTTCTTAGGCTAATTGTTATTTTAAGACGGAATTAAAACCCGACCCACCGGCTATTTATGACCAGCATAGCATCTCACACGTGTGTTTATGGAACTGTCATTGCGAGCACCCGACCCACTGAAAGTGGGTAATTTAAGAAAGAAAACACTTTGGCAGAAGAAGTGTTTTCTTAGGAGGAGTGAAACGACGAAGCAATCCTGTACATTTACTCCCGAGATTGCTTCGCTGTGCTCGCAATGACAGGTGGTGCTCGCAATGATATCTCAAAATATGGTTGACGGTGCACTAGCTTGATTCACACCCAATGCGTTAAAATTGTCTTGTTTTAATCTGATTGGAGCAAGATGAGAGCATATCTCGACATAGAAACCTCGTTTTCGAATATGGTAACCGTCATCGGGTTGTATATTGCAGATAGCGGCAGGTTAATTCAGTTGGTGGGCGAAGCTATCACTCCCGAAAACTTGATGGACCACCTTAACGGCGTAAGAAGAATCTACACCTATAACGGTAATCGTTTTGATATCCCGGTCATCCACCGCAACCTGGGGGTAAATTTGCGAAAAAACCACGAGTCGCGAGATCTCATGTATGATTGTCACAGGAATAACCTGAAAGGCGGCCTCAAGGCGGTGGAGAAGACTCTCGGAATCGCCCGGAATATCTTCGGGCGCGGCGAGGACGACCCAAGGATACTCTGGCGCAAATACAGGGTGCACCGTGACTTTGATGCGCTCGAACGTCTTCTTGAATACAACCGTGAGGATACCCTAAATCTCTTGCTCTTAGAGGAGCGGCTAAAATACGGGATAAGGGCTGTTGGGGCGGAAAAAGTTCCCGTTAAGTCCTACATCAGGCTTGTTTAGTGCGGGGCATACATATAGCCATTTCAAATATCCTATGATATAATTTTTTCGCTGTTGCGGTCGCGAAGCTGTGGCGTTTTAAAGCACAGCTTCTCTTTATGTGGGCTGCAGAGCGACTTAAGACGGAGGGATTCCCGAGCGGCCAAAGGGGACGGACTGTAAATCCGTTGGCGAAGCCTTCGAAGGTTCGAATCCTTCTCCCTCCACAAAATTTGCCCTTTCAGGGCAAATTTTGTAGAGAATTGAAAATAGAAAATAGAGAATAGATTGTATTATTGAGGGATAGATTAGATTAATGAGGGTCTTTTTACTTAGAGCATTTTCGATTCGGTCTATTTTCTATTCTCTTCCTAGCCTCCTTAGCTCAACCTGGCAGAGCACTCGACTTGTAATCGAGAGGTTACCGGTTCGATTCCGGTAGGAGGCTCCACGTTAATATTTTGTCCCACCTGCCTGGTTGCCGGCCATCCCGAGATAGCCGCCAAGTACGGCGGCACCCAGGGCAAGTGCTGCCCAAAGTATAAACCAACCAACGCTTAATGCCGTAAGGCTTGCTGCAGCGGACATGTTCGCCGCAGTCACGCCCGTAGTACCCACTATGGTGCTAACCATCGCTATAGCTACACCCACGCTTATGATGAACAGCACGCCTGCAATTACCAGGGTCAAAGCCCAAACCATTACGCCGTGCATCATGCCTATCCCACGGGTGTCAACCGGCATCAGCCGGGCTGCGGCATAGCTTCCGACAAGTAGCGACACGATAAGGCTGATGGCGGCCCAAATGCCGACTGCAGTACCGACCACACGGAGTACCGCGAGATTTGTTACGCTGGTTGCCGTAAGACCCACCACAATTCCTATCGCACTTAAAACCAACTGCATAGCAAGCGCAAGGACGATGCCGGCCCAGATCGGTCCCCAGCGTACCCGGTCGCGAAGTACCGCAGCCTCGGGAACGGGGACCCGCATTCCGGCCCTCTCCTCCAGTCGCCGTTCTCTTGCTGCTGCCATCTCTATCCCTCCCTTATCCAACCAAGGATTAGAGGATTTTTATCCGCGTTCTAAATACCCACAAAAATAAAGCCTAATCAACCGTAGATAATTGGTTTGGTCTACGGCCAAGTTATGTTATCATTACTTAGAGTTTGTTACTTTTATCTCAAGGAGATTTCCCACCTAAAGGTAATAAAAGCAAGGGGTGATGGGATAATTATGTTTAGTGCGCGAATAAGAATAGCAAGAAGATTATCGATATGGGTCGTAACGGCTCTTCTTTTTAGCCTCCTGGTCCCGTCGCTGGCGTTAGCCAAAGATAGCTGGTCTATGTACCAGCATGATGCCAAGCACTCCGGCCAGAGTGCTTACAAAGGGCCCAGCAATCCGTCTGTTCTATGGGTTGTTCCGTTTGGCTCAACCGGCAAACCTTCAACGCCGATTGCTGTCTCCGAGAGCGGCAAATTGTTTGTTGGCGTTGATGTCACCCCGGCTAAAGAATCAAGTACGACAACGACCTCTAACCAAGAATCCTCGGGGCATTCAGGTGTATTTGCCTTTAGCCCGGATAACAAGGTCCTCTGGGTTTCTAAGATAAACGGCAAGGTTTCCGGGCCGCTGGCTATCGGAAAAGGCGGAATTGTGTACGCAGCCATAGAAAATAATCTGGTTGCGCTAAAAGAAAAAGATGGCTCGGCAAAATGGAAAGTGCCTCTCAATGGTGAATCAACGGGTGGAGTTGTCCTTGGACAAGATGGTACCGTATATGTTGCGACATCAGAAGGCAAGACACTGTATGCGGTCTCAAGCGATGGAAATCTTAAGTGGACATACACCGCTAACGGCCAAATAGACAACCCGCCGGCGATTGGAAGCGATGGAACCGTTTATTTTACGGGGCGGGATTTATACCTGTACGCAGTCAAGGCAGATGGTTCTTTGAAATGGAAATTCAAGGTTACCGAACAAGGCACCGATCAGCTATCCGCACCCGCCTTAGGCCAAGATGATACGGTTTATTTTGGAGGTAATAGAAACCAGGGATACCTGACCGACGCGGACGATACAAAAAACGGAGTTTTTAAAGAATACCTTTACGCAATCAGTCCGGATGGGAATCTGAAGTGGCGTTTTCAGGCTAATGGTAAAACAGTTAATACACCGGCTGTGGCAAAAGACGGCTCAATAGTGTTTAGCACCACGACCCTTAATTACACCGTAGACAGAAGTTTTACCCTTGGGGATTGCTTCGTTCAAGCAGTTAACCCCGATGGTACATCAAAGTGGAATAGCGATAGCCCCGACAATGCTATTGACGGACCGGCGATTATTGGACTCGACGGCTATGTTTATGTGAGTTCAACCGAGGGTGCAATGACTTGCATAGCTCCCGGGCGAGGAACTGTAGTCTGGAGAGCGAAAGTTGGCGGCAAGGCTTGCATCGGCCCAAAGGGCATCATTTACGTGGCGGCAAAATCCTCGATAGCCGCAATTATCGACAAGGATCAAAAGAGCGCTGAAAAAAAAGGAAAGCGGATTGAGGATATCGCAAACAAAAATTCACCCGGCGCAACCTCGCTGTCCTTCTTAATTTATATTCTACCGGTTATTATAGCCCTTGGTATTGGATATTTCTTTAAAGTAAGGGTTAACGCAAAAGATGCCGGGGAACCCCCTAAATAATCCCTTCTAAATGCCGATATTATTAGCATGTTTAGGCGGTTGCTAATAATAGCGGCCCTTATCAATTTTTGTTTTGTTTCGGTCTCATTTGCAGCAGAAAACGGTGTACAGAAGACAAAGGATACAAAATCCGCCGAGCTTGTAACATTCGGCGATTCATTGCAAACATCAACTAAGGATATAAAAAATTTCAAGGTCGACCTTAGCGGAACATACATTTCGGTACCTCCAAGGTGCCGGAAGTGCCATAAGGTTGCGAAAAAGGGCAGTTATAATTTAACAAACATGGTGGAACCAAGCGATGATTCCTGCGATTGGTGCCATAACGACGGCGCTGCATCTATGTTTCTTATAAGCATGGATAACGGCGATTTCGGCGAGACGGGGTACGGCGTTGGCCACAGTCGCGGCTTTGCGGTAGATACCGGCAGGTGGCGGGCGCCCGATGATACATATCCGGCTTTTACCCCGAAGTTTTGGCGGGGCGGCATGTCTTGCCTGGATTGCCACCCCGCACATGATTATTCAAACCAAACCTTCAGCCATACGGAAAAGGTAATACCGTTCTCACAGGCTATCGACGTTGATATCACCAAGATTCTAAAGCTAAACCCGGACCGGAAGATCGATGCAAAAACCGGCATGGAGGTTACCGGCAAGGATTGGGGTAAATCAACGTTCGGCAGCCCGCAAAGCATGTCCCGACCCAACAGGCAAGAAGCGAGAGTGGCTGTTATAAACAGAACGTGTATTGATTGCCACGAAGGCGATGCCGGTCTTCACAATTCAGCAAACCTTGTCTACTCGGAGGATAACGCCCTGCACGGTAAAATTGGCCTGGACTGCTATATCCGAGCCAGCACACATGACTCACGCCCGGACAGGTGTGCGAAAGAGATCATTTTTAACCCGGAGGACGGCAAAAACTATGGTCCGGATTGTAGAGGCTGCCATAGTGGATCAAGCGACTGCGACATATGCCACAGTCTATCTAAAATATCCAAGGCAATAGGTGCCACCCTCCAACCAAGCGACTCGGACAACCTCACCGGAATTGGTATGGATAGCCCAAAGAATATCCTTGCCAACATAGAATGTTCTCCCGACTGTATGAGCCTCGGGCTGTCCTGGCCACACCGCACACTGGGTTGGAAGATGTTAAAGGACGAACTCTTCGGAATCGACTTCGACGGGCGGGAGATAAAGGTAGGCCAGATAAGAAGGTTCTCGGTTGAGAAGATATCCCTTATCCCTAAGCCGGCCCAGGACCTGGACTCGGTCTGCCTTGATTGCCACAATTCGGCTGTTTGGAACCCGGGCTCCAAGGAACCCCTCATGCGAGGACTCCCATAAAAATCATGTGATTACCATGGTAACACTTTGATTTTTTAGGTAGTCACCTCTTTAGCAGCACTTATTGACTTCACTTAGAAAAACTCCCCTTCCAAAAACACCTTTATAAGTTTTGACGACACTTTTCGCTGGTATTAATTAACCGGAAGCTGGATTAACTGTAGATGGAGCGTGTCGTTGAGCAAACTATCTAAGGCATTTATACTGGCTTGCCTGGCAATGATGTTTATCGCCTCCCCATCAAAGGCAAGGGCGGAAGATATCGGCCCGCGGGATTACTCCTTAAGTGATTATGGGGCAAACTGGAGCGATACTATAAACGGGGTTACCCGCAGCTATCCCGGGTTTACGGTTTCGGCAAACCCCCAGGGAACTTGGAATAGCCCCTATATTTACGGGGTCGATGCCTTTGGCTATAACGAACCTCAAGACTACACCGAAGAGCGTGGCCCGCACGGTGACTATCTTACCACCTCGCATAAATGCCGCGAGTGCCATGGGGTCCACAACGGGGCGGGTATATTTAAGCTTACCCGTTCCAATACCCGCTTTGAGTCGTGCGACTGGTGCCACGGGGGCGGCGCGGGCTCGGGGTTTAATATCCAAACCGACAACGATAGCGATTTTACTAAGGAATATGATAGCGGGCACTCGATGGGATACGGTATTGCAAGCGGCAGGTGGAAAGCTCCCGACGATACTTATCCCGCCTACACGCCGCTTTACTGGCTGGGCGGATTTTCTTGTTTTGACTGCCATAGCCCGCATGCCAACAAGCAGAGGATGCTTGGATATTCAGATGACGGCAGTACAACCTATTCTATCTACAACCCGGGATACGAAAACATAACCTCTTCTTTGCTTCCCCAGCAGGAGGCGAAATATCCAGCGGGCTCCTGGCTTTTAATTAAAAACCCCGATAGGGAGATCGACCCTGCAACGGGAAACGAGATATCGGATACAGACACGACCACGCGTTTGGATGTTCCTTTAGATGGTGGTTCGGCTAAGCTCCCGGTGAATAAGTATGCAATCGATTGGAACACGCCGATGGGGCTTGCCGGCGGCTCACCCGGCACTATGAAGGATGGCTTTCACGTATCTGAGTTTTGCGCCGATTGCCATGACGCAAACGCAGGTTTATCCACACAGCAAATCGCCGCTTTCTCGGAGGACAGAGCGCTACGCGGTGATTCTAATCCCTACGATATCGGGACGGGTCACGACTCCAACGAGCGGATGCATGGGGTGCACTATGTCTTTGACCCCGAGGATGATAAAAACAACGGTCCGACATGCCGTAGCTGTCATAGGGGGTCGAGCGACTGCTCGATATGCCACAACACATCGGAGAAGATAAACGGGATGGTAAGATGGCCACGAGAGGCCTATGCCAACCCCGGTTTTAAACACGAAAAAGATGTCTCTTACCCGAACGATTGGCGAACGAGTGCAGATATAAATGTGGGCTCGGCGTGCTGTAATGATGGGTTTGACTGGCCGCATAAGACGCTTTCCTGGAAGATGCTAAAGGATAATCTATTTGGCGTGGACTTTGATGGCGAGACCTTTGTCGGCCCGGGTGAGACGCGCAGTATCCCGCAGGGGAGCGATGTGCCGCAGGAATATATCGACAAGATTCAAACATCGGGTGTCTTAGGGCCGGTACACGATCTGGACTCGGTTTGCCTTGACTGCCATAACCCAAATATCTGGAACCCGCAGTTAAAGAACGATCTTCTTTTAAAGGGACTACCATAAGAGAGGCGGTTACCTAAAAACGGTATGGCTGAATTTGATATTGTCTCAATTGGCGAGTGCATGGTTGAATTTTACAGCGACAAACCATTTGTAGACGCCGAGACGTTTCGCAAATCATACGGTGGGGATACCATGAACGTGCTTGTTGCCGGATCACGGCTTGGCTCAAGAACCGGTTATATAACAAGAGTGGGGGAGGACGACTTTGCACCGTATCTTCTTCAGGGATGGCTCAACGAGAGAATCGACCTCTCTCTTGTAAAAATTATCCCGGGCTTAAAAAATGGAGTCTACTTTGTCGCGGCCTACGAGGGAGGAGGATATGAGATTGCTTTTTACCGCAAGGGCAGTGCCGCAACGACATTATCGGTTGATGATATAAACACCGAGTACATCACGGCGGCAAGGTATCTTCATGCCTCGGGGGTAAGCCAGGCTATATCTGAGAGCTGCCGCAGTGCGGTCTATGAGGCATGCCGCCTGGTGGCGGAAAATAAAACCGGCGAGGTTTCTTATGACCCGCACTATAGATCTGATATGTGGTCGGTGAAGGAGGCACAGAGCGCATTTCAGGAGCTTCTGCCATTTATCGACATCCTGTTTCTTAAACATCCCTTCGAGTCGGAAAGCCTTGTAGGCATTACCGAACCGGAGCAGCTTATAAGGTCACTTTGGCGGCAGGGTGTGAGGATAGTTGCGCTTAAGGTTGGCAAGAGAGGATGCGTTATCGGTGAGAGACACTCGGGCATAATCGGGAGCGTAGACGCGCTTAAGGTAAACAGAATAATTGATCACACCGGCGCGGGGGATGTGTTTTCCGGGGCTTTTCTTCACGGGCTTGCAAGGGAGATGGATGTTTTTCAAGCCGCCTGGCTCGGAAAC
>CADDYS010000073.1 GCA_902810715.1 bacterium
CCAGGTGATACTTTATGTCATATACGGTATGGCTTGATCTTCTATAGTGCTCCATGCCGCAAGCATACTAAAGTCTTCGCCTAAAGGCGAGGGATTTTCTCCCAATCCCCGAAATGGACATTAAAAACTAATAATAGTTAAAGTTTTTTCTTTGAATTAAGCTTAATCCAGAAGCGTTCATTCTGCTGGTCAAACATAATCTTAAAGTGCTTGAAGAAATCCGCCCGACCGTTTTTGCTTTAACGTCTTCACGACCTAGAAGTTTCTTTCCATCCGAATGCCATAACCATCTTCAGCATGCATGTTGTGAACGAATAACGCAAGGTACGACGTCCATATCCTCCGAATACATAAAACTCCCAAGGCCTCGGGTTTATCTTGGCATGAGGAGTGACTTAGCCCTCTAAATCTAAATATCTGTCTATGTCAAGCGATCCGTGAAAGACTCCCAATATGTCTATGATATTCTTTTTCTTCCTGTGCAAGTATGCAATTCGATAATGACCATATAGCAATATTCGGATTGTTCCTTCTTTTTCAGATCGATAAATATAACCAATATCGGGGAATTGTCTTAGTGTTTGCGCCTTCTCGTAAATACCTTCTATAACTTTAATCGCGGCATCTTGATCATCTTCGGCAATGTAGTCGTAAATATCTGCAAGCCATGTTTCAGACTCGGAAGTCCACCTTATTTCTGCCATGCTCTTATCCGGTGCCGCATTTCTTCATTAGATATAACGCGTTCTTTTCTGGAGTCTTTAATACCTCTCTCAATCATGCGTTCAAATGCGATTTCACGGATTAACTCATCGTAGGTTGCGTCGTCTGGCTGCGATTCTATGATTTCTTGAATTCTACGCTTCGCCATTGACATTTTGGTGTTCCTCCTTCATTTAATGTGCTCTTTAAATTATTATACCGAAAACCTGCTAGAATTGGCATCGTGTTATTTTTATTGGATATCGTGACCGTCTTGAGTTTTTGAGTTATTACCAGCCTTGTTACTCAATTACTCAAGAACGGCACCGTAGCCGTAAAAAGATTTACCCCGACTTTAAAACGATAGCTGATTTTAGAACCAACAACACAAAAGCGATATGCGCTGTCTTTAAAGAATGAAAATGCTAAAGGCAAGAGAGCTTCCGTAGGCGATCTTTAAGGAGATCACGAAATATGCTGGTGAAAAAATAATAGTTAAAGTTTTTTCTTTGAATTAAGCTTAATCCAGAAGCGTTCATTCTGCTGGTCAAACATAATCTTAAAGCGCTTGAAGAAATCCGCCCGACCAAGCAAATTACTTCCCAAAACTACCTTTGTTTTTGGGTCTGATAACCTGGTCCATCGTGCGTCAAGCTCAAATGTAACATGATTAAATCTGACCTTCACCGGATAGTGGTAGACCCTAATGATTTTTCCATCTGCAGCCGAGCCTTCAACCAAATTTTCTTTTCTGTATACCGGTAGTTTTAAGCGATTAGCTATCGCAATATCGAGCAATGAGGTATGTGCGCCTGAATCAACTAAGCCCATTGTAGCGAAAGGTTTCTGCCCTGGGGCGAGAATCTCGAAATCGACTAGCGGTCCATGGATAAAGCCAGACCCAACACCCATGAATTCGTATTCATACCACATTAAAGGAGTTGTGTCCTCCTGCATTTTTAGGCAGAGGAAAGATAATGGGGCGTTTAACGCCTTTCTTGAGCTTGCTTAGCTTTCTTTCTACTTCACTAATCGAGCGGCCACAAGCGATAACTGTATGATCTGAAACCGCGACGTATTTACCCACGCATTTAATTAAATCTTGCTCATATTGTTCCTTTTTAGTAGCCACGGCGCTCCCCCTTCTAGAAGAAATCTTACCCATGCGGATAAATACAAAACCCTCAACAAAAATTCTGCATTTGTTACATTTACGCTTCCTAACAATATAATAAATTAATTGCTAGTCCTTGCCTATCCCCTCAATAAAATTAATTCGCAACGCTTGGTTTCTATTACGCACCGATTATCGCTAGTAGAAGATAGTTTTTTGGGGGATATATTCTATGAAAAGAATATCCTGCATCGCAAAAGCGACATGTTAATAAGGATTAAAATGAAGCCCGGTAAAAGAACAATAGTTACGGTCCTGGTTTTAGCCGTAGCCTTAGCTACGGTGATCACCCTGGTTTTTCTATCGCCTGAAAAGCCGCTACCTTCTGGAGACTCTTACAAAAACCCAGCAAAGAGTAAGCATCCAATAGGACAGGTAGACCAAAGAGAAACTAAGTCAAGGGCCAAAGTAAGGCCCGTACCAAAAACACCGGTAGAGCAAACCATCACCGCCCAAAGTCCGGTGTCAACCACCTCGGTCCCGCCCGTGGTATCTTCCCAGAAAACGCTCGGGCATGGAATGCAGAGCGGCGATGTTAGGCAGCTTCAGACGAGGCTAACCACGCTCGGTTACTCACCGGGGCCTATCAACGGCTACTTTGGTGAGCAGACCTACTATGCTGTGGTGGCCTTCCAGAAGGTAAACGGTCTAGCACGCGATGGCGTCGCCGGGCCGAAGACACTTCTGGCGATATCAAACCCGCTTGCCATCACCGCTAGATACGGTGGAAGCCACATTGAGGTTGACAAGTCCCACCAGGTACTTCTCGTCGTCAAGGATGGCCATGTCGCAAGGATAATCAGCACCTCTACCGGAAAGCCAGGCTACACCACCCCATCCGGCGTCTCGGCTGTTTACTATAAACCCGGCTACAAGTATTGGTCCACAAAATACGGCGGCTGGATGATCTGGAGTAGCTTCTTTAAGGACGGTATCGCGGTCCATGGTTTCTCAAGCGTGCCACCCTATCCGGCATCGCACGGCTGCGTGAGAATACCGATTCCCGATTCTAAATACGTCTACGACAACATGCCAATGGGCTCGCTCGTCTACGTTTACTAGCCAGTAAAGATGCTTAAGACTATAAGGCTACTTCATCTAAAACCGGAAGATCATGACTTGCTCTAACGTTAAGCCATCTTAGTGCGGCCAAACTACGTATAGCATATGCGACTTGGTGTTCCTCTAAGGGTGGACGCCGTTTCTGTTTCCACTGCATTACAAAATCAAAAATACCTTTCTCTGAGGGCTGTTCATCTTTGCCTTTAGCCAACTCATCTGCGGCAAATAAGATTGTAGCCACAATTTCCGCTTGGTTAGTGTTTAAGCGCATAAATAGATCAGCTGTTTTTTCTATAATTGGTTCCCAATTACTCATATAAGCTTCAAATGCTTTATTGACATCATCAAATGTTGGACCAACTTTAACCGCAAACATCCTGCCAAATTGCTGCTCCTTTATAAGACCATTGTTATCCAATACAGCAATAAGCCTTTTTAGCTCAACAGCAAATGGACCATAGCTACTTTTTCGATAACTAAGTCCAGTCGGTAGTCCCTCTTTAGTAGCTACGTATGCAATCTTTTGAAACATAACACGACCAACTGGCCAGTGATAGGGCTGATCCTCTATACGTTTTAATATCTCAACTAGAGCAACCCAAGATGGTTTAATCCTTGAAAGACTAAGAGAGGTACCCTGCTTATTCAAATTGGCATTAAGAAATTCAGGCTCCAGCTCCTCATGCGGAGTCCCATAAGGCGCATAAAGGTCAATATTGATATCCAATTGGCTTAAATATCGATACAAAGTAGGACCGACCACACACCATTCAAGTTGGCCATGACCGCAGCCCAATGGAGGTACAGCCAATGATTCTAGGCCCCACTCTTTGTAATGTTTGATAAGATATTCCAGTCCGCGAACTATATCCTCAAGGCGTGATACCGAACGCCAATGGTCCTTGGTTGGGAAGTTAAGTACCCACGGTGTTAATAGTGTCTTATAAAGATAAGGACGCCCAAGCTGAACTTCTTTTCTCTTGCA
Organism: bacterium; assembly: GCA_902810715.1. Lineage (GTDB taxonomy): Bacteria > Actinomycetota > Aquicultoria > Aquicultorales > Aquicultoraceae > CADDYS01. The sequence continues at coordinate 3,924 of CADDYS010000073.1, forward strand.
GCGATCAAGATAATCCTTATACATATCAGGGAAACGGTTCTTAAACTCAAGAGCGATTCCCTTACCCATCACCCCAACACAGTTAACGGTATTAACAAGTGTTTGAGCCTTGGAACTGAACAAATCTCCCAACATCACTCGAACCATAGCCATCCCTCCTTACTTTCTAATAAAAAACATATATGGGTCTACACTTACGGTTAACGATACGCCTAATAATTCAATTTTGTGCTTAGCTTCTTTGCTTGCTACATATATGCCCATAATGTAAGCCGGATCCACGCTGCGTGGAACCAGAACTTCTGCACATTTTATCGATTTATGTTCCCATTCCCTGATCGGATTACCGTGCTTCCAATACTCTGCAAATACTTGTTCTTTATTAACTAGCACTAACCCTTCTGGCGATGGCAAAAATCTTGCATAATCACTTGATGCATTGGAATCCGTTATAACTACATTAGGCTCATTCAGCACATCAAGACTAATTCGTAAAACGCCAAGATTATCATGCCCATGCTCGTACACACATCGATACAACATTGGGTTTCGAGCGCAAAAATACAAGTTTGCGTATTCGTGGAGCTTCAGTCCACCCGGCACCCTTACCCTTATTCTCCTATCCTGAATTTCTTGGGCTGCCACCGATAAGTGTGGAATACGTTTCGCAGATTCATGGGATAGGATTCCTCGCTCCAGAATTGATGATAAATTGTTAATATGCGCTATGTTATGGAGTTCCTTAATGTCATGAAGTTGCATTGCACGCCTCGAACTCCGAACATATGTTCCTATGTTTTACATTATAATGATAAATCCTGACACTATCAAGCACTTTTAGACCTCTTAAGCTCATGGCTGCATAGTTAATGTGTTGATCATTGTCCATTGTAACGTACATGTCTATTTCTATTCCAACAAAAGATTCACTAAGCATACCGAGAACCAAAAAACAGCAAAAATGAATTCTGTTAGATATTTGTTAGAAAAATGAAAAAAGCCACCAGTTTTTTGCCGGTGGCTTTTCTAATTTGCCTGGTTATAGCTTCACACCTTTACCAGAGCCATAAAAATAGGTGGGGAAACCGTAACTCCCATTCTGTTTTATCCCGCCATCTATCTACCAGCTATAAAGCCGGTGCCGCTTTAAACGGCTGCCTCTACCCGGGTCCAGCGGCGTGGCCGCTGCCCTGTTTGAGTTGCACCCGACCGGAAGTTTACCGCGTTTCACCCGCACCAGATACTATAGCTCCGGTGCGGCTCGTCTCTGTGGCACTGGTCGTCAGCCCCTAAAAGGGACTGCCCTCCCTCACGGAAGGCGGTCTTTTACACTTAACGCCGAAACGCTAAGCGGGGTGTGGGATGTTTCCTCTAGCCTTGCCGGCCAGCGACGGGTCGTTTCCCCACCTGTTAACGATCTATACCGCGCGTATATTTTACCACGAAATTAATATTTTCTAAAGCGTGCTCTTCTCTAACTTGCGCTCTATCCTGCGAAGATACTCCTCAATTACCGCCCTTTTAGGTCCGGGCGCGGATGAGCCCAGCGCCCTTCTTAGGTGCGGCTCCGCCTTATGCTGTTTTCCGGTCTCCATAAAAGCCAGGCCCAGGGCGAAGTCAGCATTTGGATGCCTCGGTGAATAGTCCGATGCAGCCTTAAAATAAGCGGCGGCCTCGTCCTTATGCTCTTTGATCAGCTTTCTTGCAACCTGTAGATGCGGATACTCGAGTACCATGCGAAGGGCCTCCTCAATCCGCCCGGCGTTTCTGTAAGCGGCTATTGCAGCCTGGATGGGCTCTTCGGGATGATACTTTTGCAGCTTGTACCAGTCAATAGCCTCCTCAGCCGAGGTCTTTGCGAGATTCTTGCTAAACAGGCGGTTGTAAGTAACAAGGTTTGGCTGTATGCCCTCTTTCTTCATCATCTCGATAAGCCCCATTGCCGTCTCAAAGTCGGGGGCCTTGGAGACAAGGGCGTTGTAGCTGTTGATATCCGGGTGGATACCCTCTTGCCTCATAATCTCAAGAACCGACTTTATCGTCTCAAAGTTGGGGGCTTTAAGGATGAGCGCGTTGTAGGTGACAACATTCGGCTCGACACCCTCGCCCTTCATCGCATCAAAGAGCGACCTGGCCGTGCCAAAATCAGCGGCCTTGGATATTAAAGCACCGTAGGTAACAACAGTCGGCGTAATTCCCTCTTGTCTCATCGCCCCAAGCCACTCCCTGGCCGTCTCGTAGTCAGGGGCTTTGGAGATCAGCGTGTTGTATGTCACGACATTTGGCTGGACGCCTTTTTTGCGCATCGTCTCAAGCCACGACTCGGCAATGTCGTAATAAGGGGCTTTGGATATAAGCGAACTATAGGTTACAACATTTGGCTTGATGCCCTCTTCGCGAATTATATCCATATAGGAGAATATCTTCTCCATATGCTCTTTTATCAGCTTTTGGGATGCGGGAAGATGCGGGTACTCCATCGCCAGGCGAAGCGCCTGGTCGATTAGACCGATTTTCTGGTATGTCGCTACCGCAACCTGGATAGGCTCATCGGAGTCGTATCCTTGAGCCAGGTACCACTTAAGTATCTCATCGGCAGACTTGCCGGAGAGGTTTTTGCTAAAGAGCCGGTTGTAGCTATCAACGCTCGGCTTAATACCGTCGTTTCTCATCATCTCAAGCCAAAGTCTGCCTGTCTCGTAATCGGTCGACTTGGCGATAAGTAACTCGTAAGTTGCGGCATTCGGCTTGACGTTTTTCTTGCACATTACATCAAACCATGACCTGGCCGTCTCGTAGTAGGGAGCCTTATCGATAAGCGCGTTGTATCTATCAACGCTCGGCTGGATGCCCTCCTCCTGCATTGTCTGTAGAAAGTTAAGCACATCGGACATAATCTCTCTTATCATTTTCTTGGACGCCGCAAGTTGCGGGTACTCCACGGCAAGGCGAAGCGCCTGGTCTATGTGGCCGGCCTTGCGGTATGCCGCCATCGCGGCCTGGATAGGCTCATCCGATCCCACACCCTGAGCACGGTACCAGGTAAGGATCTCCTCGGCGGATTTGCCGGAGAGGTTTTTGCTGAAGAGCCTCGTGTAGCTGTCGGAATTCGGCTGGATGCCGGCTTTTTGCATTCCTTCCAGAAGGGACATGGCCCCGTCAAAGTTGGTAGATTTTGTGATAAGGGCATTATAAGTAATGACGTTTGGCTGGATGCCCTCTTTTTGCATTTCCTCAAACGCCGATTTCGCATCGGCGTATTCCGCAGCCTTGGATACCAGCTTGTTGTAGACAAAAAGACCGGGCTGCACGCCATCTCTTTGCATTTCGTCTAACCAGAACTTGGCCACGTTAAAGTCCATCGTCTTAGCGATAAGCGCGCCGTACGTAGCACTATTTGGCTGGATGCCGCCTTTAATCATCGCCCCAAGCCAGATATCGGCGGTCTCGTAGTCGGGGGACTTTGAAATAAGCGCGTTATATGTTGAGGCATCCGGTTTGACGCCTTCTTTTTGCATTGTCTCAAGCCACTGTCTTGCCGTCACGTAATCAGGCGACTTAAAAATTGCGTTGTTGTAGACGGCGATATCGACCTTGAGGCCATTTTGTCTCATCATCTCAAGAAGGGACTTTGCCGTTTCATAGTCGGGTACCTTGGCGGCTATGATACCGTAGGTACGGGTATCTGGATTGATGCCTTCTTTTTGCATTGTCTCAAGCCAGCGGCTGGCCACACCAAAATCGGAGGCTTTTGATATTAAGTTGTTATAGGTAACGACATCCGGGGACAATCCAGACGTCCTGATATTTGTAAGCGCCGTCAATGCGCTTGGGTAGTCGCCAAGGCTTGCCATGAGCCGATTCCAGCGGTCGATGCCTTCTTCCGGGGCGGGCTTATCCGCATCGCCGGTAAGTTTCTCCTCGATTTTCTGTGCAATTTGGGCCGCTTCATCAAGTTTTCCTATCATGCCTAGAGTGTAGACAAAGCTGTCGGGGTCGCCGGACTCAATAACCGCATCAATTTTTATCTCACCGAGTACCAGCCGCTCCGAGTTCGGGCCGGTCGACCGGATGTCGAAGACCTGCTTGGCCTGCTCACTAACCGGGCCGTCTATGAGTATTCCATCCGGTTCACAATCCGTTGATAACTGAGTCGCCTTTCGCGCGCTCTCACCGATCCAGTCTCTGCGCCCGTCGGGAAGCTCAATTAGCCTGTCACGCCCGGACGAGATGGCCTGCCGCAGCGAGGGCACGTGCTCTTTTGCAATCCCCATCGCCCGGCTTATCTCATCTTTAAAGCTGCCAGCCAGTACAGTTGCAAGACAACATAGAGCCGGCACTTTATCTACTCGGCTGGTTAGCAGTAACCAGCAATCGCCTCCAAATTTAAGCAAGGCGTCTTTAAGCCCGAGTTTTTCCAGGTGTGAGTTGATTTGCTCTGCCAGGAGCACGTTGAAGCGATCGCGTCTGGAAAATGGTGACCGGGGATCAACTTCAGGGGGTTCGGTCAACGACACAGAAAGACAGTAATTAAGACGTGCTTGATTGCGAGATTCCATCTTTGCTTCCTTTCTTTCTACAACGACTGCACTGCACTTACTATACTTACTGCAAATTTTTGGGCATGGACTTAACTCCAATATTATCATAACCTTACTAACTACCCAAGGCGTAATTAAGTGGAGAAACCGATAGGATATAAGTAGAGAAAGGCCTTTACAAAAACTGATATTTGGGTAATAATAATTAAAGCTAAGACGTGAATTCTAAACGGGGCTCGTTGTTAGGCGAGGCTCTGTTTTTTGGTCTATGACGTATTCTCTTTATGGGTGTCGTATTAGCCTAGCGTCGTAAGCTCAAGTCTTAAGACGCTAGGGGGTGAAACATTTGTCCAAAGGTACTGTAAAGTGGTTTGATGGTGGTAAAGGATTTGGTTTTATAAGCCAAGAGGATGGCGGACCAGACGTTTTTGTTCATCATTCAGCAATCAACGGTGAAGGGTTTAAGACCCTGAACGAGGGTGATGTAGTCGAGTTTGAGGTTCAAATGGAGGCTAAGGGTGCTCGCGCATCCAATGTCACTATTGTTAAGTAATTTAGGATAATTGCTCAACACAATAAAGACCTGCTAGAGATAGCGGGTCTTTTCTTTTTTTAGGCACCGCTAGGTTCCGACCTCTCCCGTATGATTCTATAGAGCACGTAGCCGGCAGCCCCAAGGCCAAATAGAATATACAGGAACCTGATAACAGGCCCGATAAACGGGATTAGACCAAGAAGCATAATTACAAGAAGGCCGACAAGAAGAGCCAGGATATCATGCATTTGAAATTTGAAATATCCACTGGCCCACCTGCCGAGCGCAAGTCCAACGAATACCTTGGCTAGGTATATACCGAGCGCGTAAAGGGCAATCGCAGTTAGGCTAAGCGGGATTGTTATCAAAAATATCATAATAATTGCCGCCACAATTGGTATGAGTACCAGTAAGGCCAAGCCAAGCAAAAGGCTTACCCATGGGGACGACGTTACCGTATCCGCTATCTGAATAGTTCGCTTGGGGAATAGGAGAAACAAAACAACACCAAATAGAAAAGCGGCAAAGTACAAGGCAATAAAAGAGAATATCCTGCCGGATGTATTTCTAGCTTGAGGGCGCGCTTTATGGATAATTTTTCCGCCAACTTTAGCGTCGCTTGCAATATTTGCCTTGTTCTCGCTTTTATAAGTCAGGTTACCTTTTATTATAGCTCTATCAGTCAGGGTCAGTCTTGTAACGTCTAAGAAGGCGTTTTTTCCCACTTGCCCATCGATAATGAAATCACCCGCCGAGGCTCTTAGTCCGCGGCCAACCCGTCCGCTTAACCGGCCATTTCCTGAAGCAATAATTGCATCGCGACCGATAGTCGAGCCTGCCCCAATGTCAACAGTTCCACCGGCAACGACCAGGTCCTGCCCTATTTTCCCGTTTAAAGATAGGGTTCCTCCGGCAGCCCTGATCGATTGATCTACCGAGCCGTTAAGTATCAGCGTGCCACCGGTGGCCATTACGTCATCGCTAACGCTGCCGTTAACAGTCACATTTCCGCCGGACACCAACAGATCTCCGTTTACTCTTCCATCTATTACAACCGTTCCTCCGGAAATATAAAGATCGTTGTTTATTACCTCGCTCGACGGGATGGTGATATTGCCGGATGCCCTAAGCTCCGCAGCCTGCGCAGATAGAGGTATTAGCCAAACCGTAACAGCGATAATAATTAAAAATAACTTTTTCATTTATTAAGCTCCTAGATCATAATCGAACCTAATCAAACCGGCTTAAATCTTCCCATAGAGATAGTCCTTAAAACATGGTTCGACTTAGGGCCTCTGATCTCCTGCCATTTTAGCTACGAACACTCCCGTTTTTAACCCAGCAAAAACTGCTTCCCGCTACACATCAACTAACCATAAGAGTCTTTAAATAGCCAGAGAAGAAAATAAATAATAGAGAATAGACCGAATAGAAAATGCTCTTAGTAACTTTGCCCTCATTAATCTATCTTTATCCCACAATAATTCAATCTATTTTCTACTTCTCTATTTTCTATTCTCTAGTACAGCGTCACTCTTCTTTTGATTGAAAAGCATTCTTACTACTGACATGTAATCTATGAAATAAGCCATCAAGTTATTTGTGACGCTGTACTATGCCTATTAGCTCGGAATATGTTATAGTAACAAGGTTGTAAAAATGTTGGTATTGACCAGCGCAAAAGAGGTTTAAAGGAATGTCGAATCAAGCAAGAAGAAAAGATATAAGAAACATCGCCATCATCGCGCACGTTGATCATGGTAAAACTACGCTGGTCGATGCGATGCTTCGCCAAACAGGCGTTTTTAGGCAAAATGAAGAGGTCAACGAGCGCGTTATGGACTCAAACGACCTTGAGCGGGAACGCGGTATAACGATCTTCTCGAAAAACGCTTCAATTACCTATAAAGATATAAAGATTAACATCGTCGATACTCCCGGCCATAGCGATTTTGGCTCGGAAGTCGAGCGTATCCTGCAAATGGTCGATGGCGTATTGCTGCTCGTCGATGCATTTGAAGGGCCGATGCCGCAGACAAAGTTTGTTTTAAGAAAAGCCCTGGACCTTCACTTGAAACCGATTCTCGTCATAAACAAGGTGGATAGACCAGATTCGCGTTCGCATGAAGTCGTCGACGAGACTTTTGATCTATTTTGCGAGCTAAATGCCACCGATGAGCAGCTTGATTTTGCAATTGTCTATTGCTCTGCAAAAGATGGTATTGCATGGTATGAGATGGAGGAAGATAGCGACAGTTTAAAGCCGCTGTTTGAGACCATTATCCGTCGCGTTCTTCCACCGGTGGCGAATCATGGTAGGCCCTTACAGATGCTTGTAACCATGCTTGATTATGATAACTACATCGGGGGTCTTGGACTCGGGCGAATCGTCCATGGCGAGATGCATATTGGAGATCAAGTCTACCTTATGCGGCGCGACGGCACACGGGAACCGGGAAAGATCAGCGGGTTGTTTACCTATAAGGGGATGAAACGGGTTGCGGTCGATCACGCAAAGGCCGGGGATATCGTATGCGTCGCGGGATTGAATGATATAGACGTTGGCGAAACTATCGCCTCATATGAATCGCCTGAAGCACTTCCCTTTGTTAACATCGACGAGCCGACGATCTCGGTAATGATAGGCCCGAACGCGAGCCCGTTTGTTGGCAAAGACGGTGGTAAGTTCCTTACCAGCCGCCATATTCGTGAACGTCTTCTTCGAGAAGCCAAGGTCAATGTCGGCTTGCGGGTTGAGGATATCAACGGCGAAGATATGCTTAAGGTATCCGGGCGTGGCGAATTACATCTTTCAATCCTCATCGAGACAATGCGCCGCGAGGGTTACGAGCTTGAGGTATCAAAACCCAAAGTCATCTTCAAAGAAATCGACGGCAGAATCCTCGAGCCTATTGAGCTCTTAGTAATCGATGTTGACAAAGACTTTCACGGTTACGTCATCGAGGAAATGGGCAAGCGCAAAGCAGAAATGAGAAACTTTGTTGAAACCGATTCAGGAAGCGTGCAGATGGAGTTCGTCATTCCCTCGCGCTCACTTATAGGCTTCAGAAGCAATTTTCTAACCATGACAAGAGGAACCGGCACGCTATACAGCAACTTTTATGAGTACGAGTTTTTCAAGGGCGAGATACCAAAACGCGAGACGGGCGTTTTGATTTGTCATGCCGGTGGCAAGGCCGTGCGCTATGCACTAAACGGCTTGCAGGATAGAGGACAACTATTCATACCGCCAAATACCGATGTATACGAAGGTATGATCATCGGTGAGAACAACAAAGGCGTCGACCTTACAGTTAATGCCGTTAAAGAGAAGAAATTGACCAACATGCGCTCTTCAGGTGCCGACGATGCCCTGCGTCTAACCCCGCATAAAGAACTTACGCTAGAACAAGCCCTCGAGTTCATCGAAGACGACGAGCTTGTCGAGGTAACTCCAAAAGCAATCCGTATTCGCAAGAAATTGCTTGATGAAAATTCCCGTAAGAAAGCAAAGAAATAAAGTAGATAGATTGTTATCCGGTACCGCTACTGAAAAAGCGACCTAATATGTTGGCGGGCGTTGACTAGCAGGTGGACATTTTGCCCGCACCATGCTATATTTTCATTGCGCCATCGGCTAGATTTAGCTGGTGCGAAGCATAAAGAGGCTGTGGCTTTCGACGCAGCTTTTCTTTTTGTATACTTAGTTCTGTACACTTAACTTGAGTCATTGGGGTGTAGCCAAGCGGTAAGGCACGGGTCTTTGGAACCCGCATTCGAAGGTTCGAATCCTTCCACCCCAGCAAATAGTCCCTATTCAAACTATGGCTTTGACAAGCCATTTTTTATTAGCCCAAAACTAGAACCCTCCAAGGATTCAAACTTTTCTCGCCATCTTGTGTAGCCAAATTTGCTGGTGCAGGCTGTTTTTCTTTAAATCATTATTTGATATTTGGTAGAATAAGAAATGGTTCCTTATCACTTTACTTTGGTAGAGCTAACCAGCAGTTCATCGGAACAATCATTGCTAGGTAAGATTAAAGAGCTAGTTGATAATGGAAAAGTGGAATGGAAGAAGCACGCGCTAAAGAGATTGTTCGAGCGTGGTCTAAAGCGTAGCCAAGTATTTGAAGCGATTTCAAATTGCGAAATAATAGAACAACATTCACTACAGCGGCCGCTGCCGTCAGTATTAGTTATAG
>CADDYS010000074.1 GCA_902810715.1 bacterium
GGCGATCGATAATGACACCATAAAAGTATTTGGCGATGGGCAGATAAAGCGCGATTTCATATACGTAGGGGACTGCGTGGATGCCATCCTCTCATCCGCTTGTACCGAAGAAGCTTATGGTGAGGTGCTAAATGTGGGTATCGATACACCAACCAGCTTTCTTGAGCTGGCGACCACCATTGTAGATGTGGCTAAAAGCGGCAAGTGGGAGTTCGCGCCATTCACCAAAGAGCGCGCAGCCCAAGAGCCTGGTGACTTCTACTCAGATATCAGCAAGATTAGAAGAATAGTTGGATGGCAGCCGCAAGTTGGTTTGCGGGACGGACTCGCCCAGACTATTGATTTCTACCGCAGATACAAAGAGCACTATTGGTAGGCAAGACTCAGCTCTATTGACCAATCGTACAGCCCCCGACATGGCGACCCGATTCCTTGACAGTAAATCTCGCAAATGCAACAATGTAATTGTTCATAAAAAGAACAATAGTTTGCCTGCATCTTAACTTGGAGGTACTGCGATAAGTGATACCCTTCGGTGATATAAAGCGCGAGGTCACAGAGCTTGAGAGTGAGCTAAATGATGCCATAGAGGAAGTTCTCTCTTCTGGATGGTTCGTCCTTGGCCGCAAGCTGGAAGAATTCGAGGCCGCTTTTTCCGCCTATCTGGGCGGTGTTCATGCTGTTGGTGTGGGCTCAGGTACCGAAGCAATCCACCTCGCGTTAATGGCTAGCGGTGTTGAGAACGGGGATTACGTCATCACGGTACCGAATACCGCAGTGCCAACCATATCTGCCATTAGTGTTGCAGGGGCGCAACCTCTTCTTGTGGATATCGATGAGCGCAGTTTTACTATGGACCCGAGCATGTTACGTGAGTTCGTTAGCAAAGAGAAGCCCAAGCTGGGCGATAAGTTAAAGGCGATAGTGCCGGTTCATCTCTACGGGCAAAGTGCGGATATGGACCTAATACTAGAAGTCGCAAAAGAATTTGATCTTACGGTAATCGAAGATGCTTGTCAGGCGCACGGTGCGGAGTATAAGGGCAAGAAGGTGGGAACGCTGGGTCGCTTTGCCGCCTTTAGCTTTTATCCAAGCAAGAATCTTGGCTGCTATGGCGATGGGGGGATGGTAGTCGCCCAGAATCCCGAGGATGCCGAGAATCTTAAAATGCTTAGAAACTATGGACAGAAAAGGCGCTATTACCATGATATTAAGGGTGTCAATAGTCGCCTAGATGAGATGCAGGCGGCTATACTCTTGGTTAAGCTAAAGTACCTGGATGATTGGAATAGGCGCAGAAGTGAGATCAGCCAGCTATATGATCGGATGATTACGAACCCGGCGGTAACCAAACCCGTAGTAATGGATTACGGGGTTCATGTCCACCACCTCTATGCCATTCGCCATCCAGACCGTGATGCCCTCATAGAACACTTAGCTAAGAACGGCGTTGGATCGCTCATCCATTACCCGGTGCCCATACACATGCAGGCGGCGTATAAAGATTTGGGGGTTCCGCAAGGGACGTATCCAGTCGCTGAGGCTGCCGCATCGGAGATACTTTCTTTACCTATGTTTCCTCAGTTAACTAATGAAGAGATTGAGATCGTGTGTACGCATATAAACTCTTTTCAAGGATAAGTCATGAAGTATCAATTCTGCACGTTATTCGATAAGAATTACCTCTTCAAGGGACTAGCCTTGCACAGCTCTTTGCAGCAGCATTGCAAAAATTATACGCTTTGGGTCTTATGCATGGATGATGTCGTGTACTCGATGCTTAAGCGGATGAACCTACCCAATGTTAAGCTTATCCATCTATCTGAGTTTGAGGATGAGGAGTTGCTCAAGGCTAAAGCCGATCGGACACCGGTAGAGTACTGCTGGACCTGCACGCCCAGCTTACCCCTATATCTCTTGAATAATTACCCGGACATGGAGATGGCGACCTATCTGGATGCGGATCTGTTTTTCTATAACAGCCCAGACCCTGTATATGAGGAGATGGGGGACCACTCGATTCTAATTATAGAGCATCGCTACTCACCGCATTTTCAGCATATGGCTGAGACCTCTGGTATCTACAATGTCGAGTTGGTTACTTTCAGAAAAGATGAAAGAGGGTTGACCTGTGCGAACTGGTGGCGTGATCGTTGCAACGAGTGGTGTTACTATCGATGTGAAGATGGCAAGCTTGGCGACCAGAAGTATCTGGACGACTGGCCGGAAAGGTTTGAGGGCGTTTGGGTTTTGCAGCATAAGGGTGCCGGGCTTGCTCCGTGGAATATCGAGAGGTATAAAGTCCATAGCAGAAACGGCACGACGTATGTTGATGACGACGCCTTGATTTTTTATCACTTTCACTCTCTCGCCATACAGGAGAGAGGTAGATTCAAACTTGCAGCACCCGGTTACGGTTTAAGCAAGGACGATATTAGGCTGGTCTATAAACCTTACCTGACGGCTCTTAAGGACGCGATGGCAAAGGTGAGAGAGCTGGACCCCACCTATTCCTTTGGAATATCGAAAGTAGATGAGCCTAATAGATTGCGGGCGTTTCTCGGCAAGAAAAAGGCTCGAGTTGGTGCAATTGTCAGAGCAGTTTCGTCACGATTTACTTAGCAATACTAAAAGCTTGGGGGTAAAGGTGTTAAAACGGTTAGCGGGCAAAGTACGGGATCAGTTTAGGCTTAGCAAAAGTGGCTTGGTAAATACAAATAACCTTAAAGACTCCTGGAAAGCAGAAGACGTTGCGAGGCAGCAGGCTGAATTAGTCGAGAAGGAATTGCAGGACCCGCTATCGGTTGCCCCATTTAAAACGTTTATCGATGTCATCAAATATATTATCGAGAACTATGATTATAAAGTGATCAACTTTTTGGATGTGGGATGCGGAGTAGGGCATTATTCTGAATTACTCCACCGGTATTTTCCCGGGCAATTTTTATACACCGGCTCCGATTTTTCTGAGAGCATGATTAAAATAGCCACTGAGCAAAGACCTCATTCGCAATTCATCGTCGATGACATTTTCGACAGCCGAATCGACTTCTCGGAGTACGATATTGTGATGGCCAGCGCATTGGTTGATGTAATCGAGGATTTTTGGAGTGTCCTAGACATCTTCTTCAGAAACAGCACCGGTCTTCTCATTTTGCACCGGCAAAGGATAACTGATAAAAAGTCCTATTCAGAAGTTGCTCCTGGCTATAAGGGGCAATTTACGTACGCCACCTATTTAAACATGCATGAACTTGAAGATCGTCTTAGTGCATGCGACCTTTATATTAAGGAACGATTTAACGTAGCTGATGGTATTTATAGCTTTTTAATTGATAAAAAGAAAGTTAACTCTTAAGGGATAGTGGATGTATGAGATGCAAGATCTGCCAATCTGATATGAAGCTCCATCTTGGTGGGGTTTACGATGATCGCCATGGCTACCCTGGGCGGTTTGATATATACCGCTGCCCGAGGTGCGGCTTTTTCTCGTTAAGCCCCGAGCCCACCGGCCCAGAGCTTGATAACTTGTATACGAATTATTATCCACGAAAAGGCTTAGAGCCGGATCAAGTGCTTGATACTGTAACCCAGCTTGCCAATTCGAAAGACAGGTTTTTAACCTGGCTGCATGGTACTAACAACTGCTGTCACTTCTATGCTAAGCAGGGGACGAGAGTTCTTGATTATGGCTGCGGAACAGGGGTGTCCTTAGTCGAGATCAAGAACTTGGGCGCCGAGGCTTACGGTATTGAAGTTGACGAAAATATTGGGCCAATCGCGGAGGCCTTGGGTTTGACGGCCCACATAGGTTCGCTGGAGAGCGCCCCGTATCCAGATAAATATTTTGACTTAATTACTTTAAATCAGGTTATCGAGCATCACCCCGATCCGCTAAAGCTTCTCCTGGCCCTAAAAGCAAAACTGAAAGACGATGGGCGGATCATGTTAAGCTGCCCAAATGTCGGCGCTCTATCAAGAAGAGTGACCGGCAGGAAGTGGCTGCACTGGCATGTGCCTTACCACATGAATCACTTCTCAAGAAAAAGCTTGCATTTGCTGTTAGATCAGGCTGGATTGCGTATGGTTAGCATAAAAACCGTGACACCGAATTTGTGGACCATCTTGCAGATTCACTCTCTGCTGGCAGGGGTTGGCGAGGAGGAAAGGGATACCTCATGGGACCCTACAGAAGCTAACGGAGAGAAACAGATAAAAGTGCTAAGAACTCAGGTTCGCATGCAACGCAAAGCTTATGATTTAATTAAGCGCGGTGCCGGAATCATGGTTGTACCGTATAACCGTTTAATCGATTTATTCGGCCTGGGGGAGAGCTTTGTAGTTGAAGCCCGCATTAGTAAATAAATTGCCAATATCTGAACGAAACCGCTAGGGAAATATATGGGAGATCAAATAACGCCAGCTGCTGGAAAAATTAAAAATCAACCTCTTGTATCTATAATCACGCCATCCTATAACCAGGCGCAGTTTCTTGGGAAGGCCATCCTAAGCATAAAAGAGCAGGATTACCCAAGAATCGAGCATATCATCATAGATGGCGGCTCTACCGACGGTTCACTTGATGTTTTGGAGAAGTACTCGGATAGTTTAACCTGGATCTCTGAACCTGATGAAGGACAATCTCAGGCAATAAATAAGGGATTTGCTAGAGCTAGCGGGGAGATAATTGGCTGGATCAATTCCGATGACTTCTATCTCCCCGGAGCGGTTAGCATTGCAGCAAAGGCGCTTACCGAAAATCCGGATATAGATGCTATTTATGGGTATTGCGCAAAGGTCGATGAAAACGGCAAGACGACCGAGATATTGAAGAGCCCTGAGTTTGACCGCCGGGTAATTTTCAGCAATCCGTGCATAATCTATCAGCAGACAGTATTCTTTCGCAAGTCGCTTCTAGATAAGGCAGGGCTTCTCGATGAAAAACTGCACTACGCTATGGATTTCGATCTCTGGATACGTATGGCTAAAGTGGGCGAATTTAAGCTCATACCCGAGGTGCTCGCTGCTTATCGATTTACCTCAGATTGCAAAAGCGTTGCCAACTCAGAAAAGTTCTGGCAAGAGGTAGATCAGATATTTCGAAGAAATGATGAATTGAAGATAAATCCGGTTTACCTTGCACTGCATAAAAGCAAGCTAGTGCATGTGGTGTGGAACCGCTTGAGAACTCCCTCGTTAATGAAGTTAAGAAACCGGCTGTTTGGCTTCTGGCAGCAGGACAAAGAATAAGATATTAGCATTTAAGAGGACGTTTTGCGACACTGCGTTTATTCAAGCTTGATAATTTTCTTTTGATGCAGCTAGAATAGAATTAGCGCACATGATCTAACTGCACGATTAGTGTTATGTTTAAGGAGTTTATATGACCACTTCAAAGAACTTATACGGCGTTATTTTAGCCGGTGGTGCCGGAACCAGGTTCTGGCCCTTAAGCCGGGAGATGACTCCGAAGCAATTGCTTAGGGTATTTGGCACCGAGAGTCTGATCTGGCAGACGATAAAGCGGATTTTGCCTCTTATCCAACAGGATCAGGTGTGCGTAGTTTCAAATAGCAAACTCACAGAAGAGATAAGGACGCATCTTATCACCGAGAAAGAGCCTTTTGATAAAGTGGGATATCTTATCGAGCCGGAGGCGCGAAACACCGCCCCGGCAATAGGGTTGGCTGCAGCGTATCTCTCAAGCGTTAATCCAGATGCAGTAATGGCCGTTTTACCATCGGATCACCTAATACAAAACCCGGATGAGTTTCTTGCCGTATTAAAACACGCGGAAAAGGTTGCCGAGGCGGGCTATCTTGTAACGCTAGGCTTAAAACCGAATAGGCCGGAGACCGGATTTGGCTATATTAAGCTGGGATCATCCATCGATAAGCTTGGCAATTCATACGTATCTTATATGGTAGACCGTTTTGTAGAAAAACCTAACAAGGAGACAGCCGTATCATATCTGGAGTCCGGCGATTATTTCTGGAACAGCGGAATGTTTGTTTTTAAGGCAAGCACAATCTTGGACGAGATAGAACATCTAATGCCGGGTCTTCATGCAGTTCTAACAAGATTTAAAGATATCTCGCCCGACGAGTGGAGTTCCGAGAGGGCCGACCAAATTTTCTCCGAAGCCGAGCCGGTTTCAATCGATTACGGCATAATGGAAAAATCAGATAAAGTCGCCGTAATTCCAGTGGATTTGGATTGGAACGATGTCGGAAGTCTTGTTGCGATAGGAGACTTCCTTGCAAGAGACGAGAGGGGCAATACTACTGCTGGGAATATAATAGATATCGAATCAGAGAATTCGATTATCTACGGTGAAAACCGGCTGGTTGCTACTCTGGGTCTAGAGGACATGATTGTTATCGATACACACGATGCCACGCTTATCTGTCCAAAGGACAGGGCGCAGGATGTGCGTAAAATCGTTGATATACTAAAGGCAAAGAACGCCGACGAGTACCTTGTGCATAGAACCATGTATAGGCCGTGGGGCAGTTATACGCTTCTTGAGCATGGCCCAGGCTTTAAAATTAAAATTATCGAAGTTAAGCCGGGTGCGCGGCTTAGCCTTCAGATGCATCATCATAGAAGTGAGCATTGGGTCGTCATCTCGGGGACTGCAACCGTGACCCGTGGTGAAGAGGTTTTCAACGTGCATGTAAATGAGAGCACGTTTATCCCGCCATCAACCGTACACCGGCTGGAAAACCCGGGAATTATCCCCTTAAAAATAATTGAGGTACAAAACGGCGAATATCTGGAAGAAGACGATATAATAAGAACGGAAGATGATTATGCTAGAAGGTGAAAATCAAATGTATGCACAGCATTTAAAAGAAAGAGTAACTGCGGATCCAAATATAATGCTAGGAAAACCTATAATAAAAGGAACAAGAATAACAGTAGAGCTTATATTGCGGAAGTTGTCTGAAGGCATGTCTGTGGAAGGACTGTTAGAGGCATATCCATCACTTACAAGAGAAGACGTTCTGGCAGCTCTTTCATATTCTGCAGATGTTATATCTGAGGAGGCAATAATTGCCAGTTAATCTTGTAGCCGATGAAAATGTAGATTTCAGGATAGTAAAAGCTCTAAGAAACACAGGATTTAAGATAATATCGGTTTTGCAAGATTATAGAGGTTTGCCTGATAGGCAAGTCTTAGAAGTTGCAAAGCAAAACAACGCCATATTGCTGACAGAAGATAAAGATTTTGGTGAATGGGTTTTTGCTCATAGGGTAAAAACTTGTGGTATCGTATTTTTAAGATACAAGACGGACGAGTTAGAAGGTGTTATCAGGTCTTTGGTAAAAGTGCTGACCGATTATGACGTTTCTTTACAGGAGAAGTTTGTTACTTTAACGATTAAAAAAATAAGAACACGAGAGATTCCCTAATCTGCACATCGAATTTAAGGATACAAATGAGATTGCTAGAAGACACAATGTTTCGCGAGTATGACCTAAGGGGCATATTCGGCCAGGAGTTGACAACCGGTTTCACTAAATGTATCGGGGCCATTTACTGCATATACATGCGTGAAAAGCTTGGTAAAGACGAGCTCACGGTAAGTGTGGGACGAGATATTCGCTTAAGCTCAGATGACCTGGCAATCGCACTTATCGAAGGAATGGTAAGCCAGGGAGCAAAGGTATATGACCTTGGGCCGTGTCCGACACCGCTTCTTTACTTCTCGCTGTTTCACTTAGAAGTTGATGGCGGGATTATGATTACGGGCAGTCACAATCCGCCGGAATATAACGGCTTTAAGGTTTGCGTGGGCAAAGAGACAATCCACGGCAAAGAAATACAGCACTTAAAAGAGCTTTACTATAATACTGAAGTCGCTGAGAGAACTGCCGGCAGTGTTATAAAGTACGAGATTATCCCACCGTATATTGCTCATCTGAAAGAATCCTTCAAGAATATGATCGACCTTCCCAAGGTGAAGGTGGCGGTTGATGCGGGAAACGGCGTGGCAAGCCTGCTTGCCCCTGAGCTTTTTAATGCACTAGGCTGCGAAGTTGTTGAATTGTACTGCGAGGCCGATGGGCACTTCCCAAACCATCACCCCGACCCGACGGTTGAGAAAAACCTGCAGGACCTCATCAAAGTCGTGCTTGATCAGGGCTGCGACTTTGGTATTGCTTTTGACGGCGATGCCGACCGTCTTGGTGCGATTGACGAGAAGGGAAATATCCTCTGGGGCGATAAGCTGATGATTCTTTATGCCGCCGATATCCTGCAAGATAGAAAGGGCAAAAAGTTTATCGGTGAGGTCAAGTGCTCCCAGGTTATGTATGACGAGATCGCACGACTTGGCGGGCAGCCGATTATGTGGAAGACGGGTCACTCCCTTATTAAAGATAAGATCAAGGTAGAAAAGGCAGCCCTGGCCGGTGAGATGAGCGGGCACTTCTTCTTTGCGGACCGCTACTTCGGCTACGACGATGCGCTTTACGCCGCAAGTAGGTTAATTGAGATTGTAAAGAAGAAAAAGGCATCCGATAATAATTTTGCCGGCTTAAGCCATCTATTCGATGGTTTGCCGCAGACTCATGCAACGCCCGAGCTGCGGGTGGATTGCCCCGATACACAGAAGAAAGCTGCGGTTGCTATTTTGGGCGAGGTCTTTAACGCACACCGGGACAACGGGGAAGAACCGAAAATTCGCGATATTATAACCGTTGATGGTTTGCGGATTATTTTTGAGGATGGTTGGGGCCTGGTTCGCTCATCCAACACACAGCCGGTCTTGGTTTTAAGATTTGAAGCCAGCTCTGAAGAACGACGAGATTACCTGCGTGAGTTTGTTGAAAGACAGCTAAAACAGCACTGTGGTCTCTAAGAATGCTGGAATCTACGGGGCACCGATTAGGTGCCTCTTTAGTTTTTTATCTACCGCTAGCTGTAATATTGCCGATTGTATATAATGTATATAATGATGTATATAATAAAGATCGGAGGTAGAGCAAATGGTCCGAAAGCAGATATATATAGATCAACACCAGAATACACTTCTAAAGAAGAAAGCTAAGGCGTTGGGTGTAACAGAAGCGGAATTGGTTAGAGAAGCCCTAGAGAGACATTTAGTTGCAAGTATAGGTATTAAGCGTAAAACAACAGCCTGGGATGAGGAGAAGAAATTTATTCGGGGCAGAATGAGATTAGGGCATGGCAAGAAAAAGGAGGCACGGCGCTGGAGCCGGGAAGAGCTTTATGATCGCAAGGATGTTAGTTGACACAAACGTTCTTGTGTATGCGTACGATCCGACAGATCCAGAGAAGCAAGAGAGAGCATTTACAGTTCTTGATGGGCTGGCAACTTCCGGCCAGGGTGTATTAAGTGCCCAGGTCTTGGCAGAGTTTATCGTTGTAGTGACAAAGAAGATAGTTAAACCGCTTGATTTTAAAGAAGCTCGAAAAAGGGTTGAAAATTATCTTAGTTCTTGGACTGTTTTGGACACAACCGGTTTTGTTGTGTTGGAGGCCATGAGAGGTGTCCATGAATACCGTTTTGCCTATTGGGATGCCCAAATTTGGGCAACCGCCAAGCTGGCTCAGATTCCATATATTTTAAGCGAGGATTTTGCTTCTGGAAGCACCGTTGAGGGAGTTAATTTCGTCAATCCCTTTACTGCCGATTTTGACCACACCCAATTTATTTAAATTTTCAGAATAAATCATTAAATTTAAAAGGTATAAAAGCACAAATGTAGAAATATGCAAGCGTATACTTAGCGCTTGCTTTTTTTTATTTTTCGGAAGGAGGTGAATTTTCTAAGCAAGCAGCCTTAAACTGACAACTTTAAATAATTGGAGGGGATTAAGAATTGATTGTTAATCAAAAGTTGCCTCAAGCAATATTTCTATTTCTAATCATGTTTGTATTTGTATCTGTACCAAATATCGCTTACTGCCAAAATGCAACCGCATTACCTGAGTCTGGTGGAGGACATTGGTCTTATCGAGCAAATATTATTTTAACCGAGCCCCTGGGTCTTGCAAGGAACAATGAGCCGGTTGAATTAACTTTTAAGTCGGACAAGGTTAAACCTCAGGGCGAAGATATCAGAATTACCGACGCAAACAACGCAGAGGTCCCCTATCAGATTGATATAACCGGCAACGGTACTTATAAGATCTACTTTTTTGCCCGATGCGCTCCCAACTCAAGCAATACTTACTATCTTTATTTTGGTAACCCAAATGCTAATAAGCCTGACTACGGAACGTTAAGCTCCGTTTTAGATAATCAGAATAAGTCCTGGCACACCGACGGCGCGCTTATCGAGTGGGGCGGAAGGGCTGGCTATGACATCCCCAACACAAATGTTATAACCACACTTAAGTTCGACAACAACAATGATGGAAACACCGATAACGACCCCGATTGTTTAACCGATGAAAATGCATGGGCCCGCGCGTTTTACGGATACTTAGGTTCTAACGTGGCCGGAATCCCGGCGGGTTTTGGCTCTGCGGATGCCCAGGTGGTTCAGAGTGGTCCAATATTTTGCGAATTGGCGCTTGGCAGTGCAAGGATTCGCTATTTTAAGAACCAACACTGGATAGAGACAAACCAGTATGTCGATAGCATGTTCTGCTTCGATAAAACTTATCAATTTATGAGGCAGGGGCTGGGCAGCGAGGAGTTTATACCGGATTGGGGGGTACGCTATGATGACGATGGTACCATGTACTGGCTTTGTGGATATGATAGCTTAAGCGTAAATCCAAGATATCTAGCGCTAAGGAAACCGGGTTCTGGTTTAATCTTTGGTGCTGTCGCAGAAAATGTAGCACGGTGGTCAATGCCCGTTAAGTATGCCTCAGCCTGGGACCGCCAGATCTCTTTTGATAACAGCTCTAATTTGCCTGATGCTAAAATATACTGGTACTCAGATACATCGAACGGCTACGACGGGATCGAGAGATTCTCTAAACAGGCCTTAAACCCACTCCAAGTCGAGCTTCAGGTAGATACCGAGCCGCCCGCCACCACCGTCTCAACAACGCCCGAAAGCCAAGATGGACAAAACGGGTGGTTTGTAACACAGCCTAAAATTACACTCTCAGCCAACGAGAAGGCGGTTACTTATTACAGGATTAACGGTGGGGATTGGCTTACCTACTCATCCCCAGTTTCAATTCCTGAGGGCGATAATACTCTCTGTTACTATTCGGTAGATACCTTTGGAAATATCGAAGCGGCCAAAACCGCCGGGATTAAAGTGGATATGTCGCCGCCTGCGGCGCCGCAACCGCTGAGTCCGCAGAACAACCTGCTTACAAATAACCCGACACCGGCTTTTAGCTGGAGCCCCGGTACTGATGCTGTCTCGGGCTTATCCCACTATGAAATATTTGTTGACGGTCATCCTGCCGTGGCCCATGTAGATTTTGCCACGACTAATGCCATCTCACCTAAGCTTGCAGACGGCTCACATAGCTGGTTTATAAGAGCCTATGACCGGGCAGGGAACTACATAGACTCAGTTACCTACAATCTATCTATCGATACCGTCCCCCCAGTTACGAAGGCATCCATAAACCCGGAAAGCCAAGATGGTGAAAACGGCTGGTATAAAACATCCCCAACAATCAATCTATCTGAAAATGAATCTGGAACAACCTTTTACCAAATCGATTCGGGCGACTACAGAACTTACGACTCAACGATAACTATCCCCGAGGGTATCCATGAGTTCCGTTACTACTCTATTGACTTAGCAGGCAACAAAGAGCAGGAGCAATCCCTGCAGTTAAAAGTCGACTCAAGCCCGCCGTCAATAGATGCCGGCGTCTTACCGGCAAACATGGACCACCATTATCTAGCAGGAGAGCCCATAACCATCTCTTACAACGCAACAGACACGATATCCGGGGTAAGCTTGCTTACCGCCAATCTAAACAGCACACCCATCATTAACGGAGAGCAGATAAGTTTGAGCAAGCCGGGCGAGTATGTTCTCACCATTGCAGCAACCGATGTCGCTGGCAATACAGCAGCTAAAACGCAAGCCCTCACAGTAGGTTACAACTTTAAGTGGTTGCCGCCGATTCAAAAAAGGCATGGCCTCAAAGAGCCTCCGTACCAAATAAAATGCAGCTCAACTTTGCCGATCAAATTCTCGGTGTCCGATTACTTCGGAAAGTTTGTAAGCGATACAACAGTAAAAGTAATTATCTCCGATGGCATAAACTCGAAAACCTTCTCCTACGGTAAAGGGAAGGGTTGCGTAAAAATCAACCCGTCAGATGAGAATTACCTGCTTAACCTGCATTTAAAGGATTATCCATGGATCAATCCCGGTGGCATTTATACAATAGCGGTCTATTTTGGCTCAAGCGGTGAAAACCTGGGTATTCTGCAAGACCAGCTTGAATTTGAAGCAAAGTAGCGAGCAAGCGGTGCGGACGGCACAATCATCGGCCTTAGTAAATTGCCGCCCGCACCGCCCCGTATTTACATTCCTAAATAAATCCACTTCCTATATAATAGATATGCAGGTGAAAAATCGCACTAGCTACGTACTGATTAGAAGTTGCGCATTATAAAGAGGGGAGAGCTGGGCGGGTCGCTTTAGGCTCGTATTTAATGAAGGTTTTACATGTAAACAAGCTTTACTACCCCCACATTGGCGGAATTGAAAACGTTGTCCGCACGCTTGCTATAGGATTAAAAAATAAAGTAGACGTAGAAGTGCTTGTAGCCAACGAGCAGCTTAAATCGACCGTTGAATTTGTTGATGATATAAAAGTTACCAGGGTTGCGAGCCTTGGCCGCTTTCGTTCTGCGCCCATAGCCCCAGGGTTTATCTCACAGCTCAAAAAGATTAGAAGTGATATCTATCATTTTCACTTCCCAAACCCGACTGGTGAACTCTCCTATCTACTTGCAAAGCCTA
>CADDYS010000075.1 GCA_902810715.1 bacterium
TGCTCGCAATGACAGTTCATAGCACGCTTGACAATGCGCTAGTAAATATAACTACTTTTAAGGCAATGCTCCCGGGCTTCTGCTACCGTATATAAAGAACCCGTAATACAGATTAGGTCACTTTTGGATGCTTCCACAATAGCCGCACCGATAGCTTTTTCTAAGTCTGGTTCAATAATATATCCCTTTGCTGCACGTATCGCAATATCGGTTAGCTGGTTAGCGCTTGCCGACCTATAGCTTTTATTTTGCGAAAGCACCATGAGCGAGGTATTTTTAGATAGTATGTTGGTCATTTGCTCGATATCCTTATCACCCGACATAGCAAGGACCACAATTAAGTTTTGGTAATCAAATACCTGCGGTAGTCCCTCAACCAGCATACTTATGCCCTCGGGGTTATGCGCTCCATCAAGAACTATTGGGGGATCTTTCGAGATAAGCTCAAATCGACCCGGGCAGCTAAATTCCAAAGCGGCTCCTTTGATCAGGTTTGGATCAAGTGCTTGCTCCATAAACATCTCAAGTATCGCAACCGCCATGGTAAAATTGGATACCTGATAGATGCCGAACACAGGAAGTCTTATGTCTTCGTAGCGGGCAAATATGCCTTGGATGGATAGCATTGAGCCCTCGTTTTTAATTATGGATACATCCGCCGGGCTAAAATCTTTGCCAAACAGCCTCATCGGCGAGCCGGTTAGCGCACAGCGCTCTTTGATCTTCTCAAGCGCGCCCTCTGGAACTTTGCCTATAACGGCGGTTGAGCCGCTCTTTATTATATGTGCCTTATCCCAGGCAATTTCTTCTACTGTGTTTCCCAACCTGTCTGTGTGGTCAAGTGATATGCCGGTAATAGCTACCGCCTTCGGCTGGACCATACTCGTGGCATCCCACCTGCCGCCAAGCCCAACTTCAAAGACAGCCACGTCCACCTTCTCTTTGGCGAAGTAATAAAACGCCATCGCGGTTAGTATCTCAAACTCCGTGAACTCGCCAAAATCAGCTCTTACCTTATCAATCGCCGGTTTTATATCCTCTAGAGTTGCAGCAAAGACTTCCTCCGGAATAAGCTCACCGTTAATTGTCATGCGCTCTCTGTAGGAGTGAAGATGCGGCGAGGTGTAGCAGCCGGTCTTAAGGCCATATGCACGCAGTAGGTTTCTTGTCATCCAGGTCGTTGAAGTCTTCCCATTGGTCCCGGTTATCTGTATCGTTGGATATTTTAACTGCGGGTTGCCGAGTTCTTTACAGATAGCCTCAATTTTTTGCAAGCCCGGGTTTATGCCGAACTTTAGGGCTTCAGTTATGTAGGCTATAGCATCGCTATAGGTCATGCCTTCTCTGTAACCTCATTCCTTGCCTTGTGGGCCAAAAGGCCACTGATACTTGGGTCTAGATATATGGGTCCGCCAAAAGACCATAAGGAGATTTTAAAATCTTTTTATCTTTTCACCTTTTGGCCTTATGGCCTTTTGGCGAACTCTCATTCTAGACCTACTTTAAAGTGGCCTTCCCTCATTCTAGAACTACAAGCTATCCAATTGTCGCCTCAACTTCGCAATCTTCTCATCAAACCCGGCGAGCTTGTCCTTTTCTTTTTCAACAACTGCGGGGGCGGCCTTCTCCAAAAACTGTGGGTTTGTAAGTTTGCGCCTTGATTTTTCAGCATCGGCTTCTATCTTTTTAAGCTCTTTGGAGAGTCGTTTCTTCTCCTCCTCGATATCGACGAGCCCCGCAAGTGGCACAAATATCTCGACGCCCTGCTCGACATCGACCGCCGAGTGCTCCGGCTTTACGATATGCTCACCGACAATCAGCTCATCCACCCACGCAAGCTCTTTGATATATGAGCCGTCCTTTTCAAGCACCGCTCTTTTTGACTCATCAAGAGTGCTTAACATCGCCTTAACCGGCTTGGTAAGCGCGATTCCAAGAACCGCCTTAATTGATCTAATTGAAGAAGTCACGCTTTGGATAAGACCCATATCAGACTCCGCAGCGGCGTTGATGAACGATGTCTCGACTCTTGGCCAGGGCGCAATCACGATACTCTCACCTGTGTTGGGTAGCTTCTGGTAAATCTCCTCTGTAATAAACGGCATAAACGGATGAAGCAGCCGCAACGTGTGATTTAGAATATCGACCAAGAGATTTTGTGCTATGAATCGCTCACGCTTGTCCTTCTCTTGATAAAGCCTGGGTTTTGAAAGCTCAATGTACCAATCGGCAAAATCGCTCCAGAAGAAATCGTAGATCAAGCGGCTTGCCTCTGCAAAGTTATAAATGGCAATCGCCTCATCCACCTGGCCGGTTACTTGATTTAGCCTGGACAAAATCCACCGGTCGGCAAGAGTTAGATCAAACTCTTTAAAATCGGCCTTCTCATAACCCTCAAGGTTCATGAGGATAAAGCGCGATGCGTTCCAGAGCTTGTTGGCAAAGTTGCGGTAGCCCTCGATCCTTTCGCGGGACAGGAAGATATCCCTTCCCGGGGTTGCCATTGAGGACAGCGTAAAGCGAAGGGCATCCGTGCCGAAATCCTCGATAACATCAAGCGGATCTATTACGTTGCCCCTGGATTTACTCATCTTGCGGCCAAACTCGTCTCGAACTAGCGCGTGGATGTAGACATCATCGAACGGTATCTCGCCCATGAAGTGCATCCCCATCATGATCATCCTCGCCACCCAGAAGAAGATGATGTCGTGGCTGGTAACCAGAAGGCTTGTCGGGTAGAAGTAATCAATATCCGGGGTCTTCTCCGGCCAGCCAAGGGTTGCAAACGGCCACAGCGCCGAGCTAAACCAGGTATCCAATACATCGCTTTCCTGCTCAATATTAGTACTGCCGCACTTCGGACACCTATCCGGGGTCGCCTCGGCAACGACCACCTCATCACAATCCTTGCAATACCAGGCCGGTATTTGATGCCCCCACCAGATTTGCCTTGAAATACACCAGTCTCTGATGTTATACATCCAGTCGAAGTAGGTTTTCGTCCACTGCTCCGGGACGAAAGATACCTTGCCGTCCTCAACCACTTTTATCGCGGGTTCGGCCAAAGGCTTCATGCGCATAAACCACTGCGTGGAAAGATATGGCTCGGTTGTTGTATCGCAGCGGTAGCAGTGCCCAACCGAGTGAGTCATAGGCTCGATTTTTACCATAAGCCCTTTGTCCTCAAGGTCTTCTATAATCGCCTCGCGACACTCAAAGCGGTCCATACCCTCATATGGACCGGCCTCTTTATTCATTTTACCTTCAGGCGTAAAAACACTGATTTTTGGAAGATGGTGCCTCTCACCTATCTCGAAGTCGTGCGGATCGTGGGCCGGCGTTACCTTTAGCGCACCAGTCCCAAACTCGGGATTTACGTAGCCGTCTACGATGACCGGGATCTCACGGTTTATAATCGGCACGATAACGGTCTGTCCGACGTAGTCCTTATAGCGGGCGTCCTCGGGATGAACAGCGACTGCGGTATCTCCGAGAATCGTTTCCGGCCTCGTGGTTGCAACTACGATGTAATCTTTTGAATCCTTGACCATATATTTTACATAGTAGAGGTTGCCTTCCTCTTCGCTGTACTCGACCTCGATATCGGCAAGCGCGGTAAAGCAACGTGGGCACCAGTTAACTATATAGCTGCCCTTATATATCAAACCCTCATCGTAGAGCTGGACGAAATCCCTGCGCACCGCCTTGGAGTAACCCTCGTCCATTGTGAAACGCTCACGCGACCAATCGCACGATGCACCAAGTCGCTTGAGCTGGTTAATGATACGATTTCCGTACTGCTCCTTCCATTCCCAGGTTCGCCTTATAAACTCTTTGCGACCGACATCCTGGCGGGTCAATCCCTCTTGCGCAAGCTGTCTCTCAACAACATTTTGTGTTGCAATGCCGGCATGATCTGTGCCTGGAAGCCAGAGCGTGTCATCTCCCTGCATCCTGTGCTTGCGTATAACGATGTCTTGCAGCGTATCGTTTAAGGCATGTCCCATATGAAGCGAGCCAGTAATATTAGGTGGCGGAATTACAATTGTAAACGGTTTTTTGCCAGGTTCGATCTTGGCGTTGAAATAACCCTTTTCTTCCCAGTATTTGTACCACTTCTCTTCAACCTCGCGGGGATTATAAACTTTCGGTAGGGTCTCTTGGATCATACATCTCCCCTTCTTATAATATGTACGGATAAATCAGCAAAATTGTTATCGATAGCAAAGGTGGCCCTCTTGCAGCTCTTTGCCTTAAATTTCACTAAAGATATATGATACCACAGGCTACGGTGCTGTGTAAGCAGCTTAGACTATCTTCCGTGCATATTGGTCGATCTGGTCGAGTCATACTAATAGCTAAGGTATGCAGTAAAACCAATGGTTTTAAAACCCAAGTTTTATTACTCCGTAGATTTCTGGTACCTGCTGGAAGTATTACTAAATAACTTATTACAATTGCAGACATTAACGACAAATTACTAAAAAAATACTAGATTATTATTGACATTGTTATACCCTTGCTTATAATACAACTTAAACGTCAGCAAACCAACCAATCCTAGAACATCCACAAGATTACAGAAACACGGCTTACCAAACTCTCTTATCAAACCTGTCTAGATAGAAGGAGGTGAAATACAGTGACTAATTTAGGTTATCGAACAAGGCTTACAATATCCAAAGCCTGGCTAATCCTTATGGTTGTTTTAATCTTGATCATGTCAACGACGATCGTTAACGCCGCAACAGTTGATAGCGATCCCCTTGCTAAGCTTAAATCAAACTCGGGCATAAAGTGGTATGATGTTAATTTACCGCCGAGTACAAATCAATTCGTGGGGTTCATATCCGACATTGATAAGAACGGCAAACAATCAGTACATACATTCAACAGGCCAGAGGATTTAGCAGCCGTGCTAGGTGTAAGAGCAGATCAGGTATTACCATCCGGTACTACCGAGGAATCAGCAAAATTGAGCGATCAGGTGGATAAGACGGCGCAGACCAATAAGGCCACCCGGCCAGGTACAGTTACTGCCATGACGACCCATAGAGCTAGAATCGATGCGTCTGCCGTAATTACTGATGTGGTCTATCTGAAGTTAAATGAGCTCTATTCTCACCATACATGGGACTATAATGGCTCTTATGTGACCTACGAGACAGGTTACTCAGCGGCAAACTGGTACAGTCCTAGCGGTTGGTATCTGTATTGGGGACCTCGTTTTTACTATGGTCCCAACTCGCTCCCTGCAACTTCTGATTATGCAAAGGCAGATGCCGGGTATAGAAACGATGTGTTTCCTGGCGGACCCTATATAGATGCGCTACTCATTAAAACTAACGTGTATGGCAGCGGCACAGGTAATGCCAACTATAGTTTTGGCGTTGATCCAAAGGGTGTTGCGCTTGGTTTCCATTGGTGGGGCAGTTACAGTAGAACCCAGATATATTAATTAGCACAGTTAAGACAATACGTGAGGACGCAGGGTTTTGGCAACCCTACGTCCTCCATGGCGATGTAATGTAGGATTATTAATATGAGACCGTTATACTTAATCTTTGGCGAGATTGGAGCAATCGGTTCGATTGCGCTGAGTATCTTTTTGTTAATCCAAGGCGTAGGAAGTATAGTATCGATATTCTTCTTTGTCATCGTGCCACTCATTATCGCCCTCATCCTATTCGTTACTTTTTACAGACCCAAATCGACGTTCATCGGAAGTACAGGCATTATAGCCCTTATTATTCCAAGCATAACGGTATTACCAGTAGTTTATGCGATCGCACAGAAAGTTGTTGTGTTAACTTCATTTCTGAGCGCTATAGTCGCTTTATCATGGTTTGCCAGCACTCTCCTTGCAGTTTTCCTATCATTGCGCCGTAATGTACGCAAGAACATTGTGATCTATAAGTTATTTGCATTATTAACCCTACTTACCGCAACATTTACACTGATAACGGTAAGTAATGCCTTCTACCCAATTCGAACTATCGGTCTTATCATTTCCCTTGCGTTCTTTATTCTCTCAGTATTTGGCTTAATTCTTCTTATTCAAGTAAGGGATATAGCCTGCCTGGGCAGCTTATTATTGTTATTAACTAGTTTAAGCATCATTTTAGCTGGGTGTATATTATCAGCATTTAGCATAGGCCTTTTTTATCTTCCTTTCAGCACGATTATTATGGTTTCGCTTATTCTATTTGCCCGTGAATGCCATGCAGCCGATTTTAAGTAGCGAGGTGATTAGAGAAACATGAGAAGAAAGCTGCTTATTTTAGCTTTGGCAATGAGCATCCTCCTAAACGTTTCCTTAATGCTGTACCTCTTTGATCTTAAAATTAAAGATACGAGACCAATAGCAATTGTGAACAATGAGGGAATTTCAAGAGAGAGTTTCTATAAAAAGCTTGAGCAGAGATACGGCAATGAAGTCATTAAAGATTTAATCGCCGAGAAATTAATAGTTCAAGAAGGAAAACGACGACATATATCGGTTCCAAAGCGAGTGATTGATAGTGAAATAAAATCGATTACGAGATTCTACTCATCCGAGTCAGATTTTCGTAAATCATTGAAAGCAAGGTTTATGACGATTGACGATGTCCGGACTCAGGTACGTCTGCAACTTCTTGCTGAACAGCTTGTAAGTGTCCCTCAGCCGACAGATCAGGAGCTAAGAGCCTTTTATGATACATCCAAAAATAATCTACTGAAAGGTATTAATTACGAAAAAGATAGAAGCAAAGTACTTGAACTATACTATCTGGAGAAACGCAAATACCTCGTTCCAGAGCTGATCAGGCAGCTGATGTCTAAGGCAAAGATAAAACAGAATTTACCCGAGTAATGACCGGATAACACAGCGCACATTACGATGTAAGCAGGTAGCGGCATGAGTCAACACCGCGACAGTATTACTTGACCAGTCTCCTGGTTAAGGCTTCCCCGATTGCTGCAAGGCTCTCGGTTGTTAGAAACTTGTATGCATTAGTGATGATTGTAATGGGATTAACTATTTGTACTAGAGGAGGGGTAGTCCAATATGAAAAAGATACTAATATCCACATTAGCTGCCATATGCATACTAGCGGCAATAACGGCAGGTTATATTTATATAGGCTCTAAGCATGATCGCTCTACCGTTGCTAGAAGCTCTCAAAAAGACAAAGTTGCTGTTGCAACTAGCCAGAGCAACAAACCACTTGAAACGACTAAGCAAGACAGCAAACCACTCGAAACGGTAATCAATAACGCAGATTTTGACCGTATGTACACAAATCTAGACCAGCTTGTAAGGGATGCCGACGTTATAGTCGAGGGCCAGGTAATAGAGACTAGCTATTTTGACTTTAATACTGAAACTAATACAAAGGTGCTGCTTAAAGTAACAAAGTCTTATACCCCAAATATCAAGGAGGGCGATATCCTCACCTTTGTGGACCTCGGAGGAATAACGACAGAAGCTGCGATAATAAGATCAAACAATAATAAATTTAATCAGCCCATCGGAGAAGCTGAGGAGAATACCAAAGTCCAGGTACTGTTTGATGGGGTACCTCTGACAAAGGTCGGAGAGCATGTTTTGTATTTTGCAGCAGCAGGTACGATCAACATGTTACCTGAAAAGCATTATATTCCTCTGGGGGCTTTTCAAGGGAAGTTTACTATTAGCGGTGACAGCATAGAAAGATACGCTCCCAAAGATATGCAATCGCCTCGTTATTCATCGCTAAAAATGAACAAGGCTGATTTCGAGCAAAAGCTGACTGACGCTGTTAGAAATAAAAAGTAATTAGCGTAAGTTGATCCAAAGTGCGTCGCGCTTGGCTTCCATTGGTGGGAAAGCTATAGTAAAACCCAGATATATTAGTACGGGCTAAGCTAATGTGTGAAGAACATAGGCTTTGAAAGCCTATGTTCTTCACTGGCGATGCAATATTTGACGGTATAAAGTAGGATTATTAGCCATGAGATGGCTATACCTAATCTTTGGCGAGGTTGGCGCAATCGGCTCAATAGCGCTGAGTATCCTTTTATTAATCCAAGGCATAGGAAGTATTGTGTCGATATTCTTCTTTGCCATCGTGCCGCTTGTCATCGCCCTCACCCTGTTTGTTGCTTTTTTACAGACCCAAATCGACGTTCATCGGAAGCGTAAGTATCATAGCTGTGGGATGCTAATCCATGGCGAGGTGCCTGCGTAAGCGGTCTTTACCAACTAGCCTTTGCCAACCAATTTCCTAGTAAGTGCTTCACCGATTGCTGCAAGGCTTTCAGTGGTCAAAAATTTGTAAGCATTAGAGCAGAAAGGAAGTTTTGCTCCGGGGCCTACCTCCTCGTCCCCCTCGAAAAGCAGTAGCAGATGCTGCTTACAATCGCGTAGTTAAACCTTGCAAGCTGCCCTATTAGTTGGCTTAAAACGATATCGTAGTTATCCATAAAATTCGCCGAGGGTACCGACATTACTTACCTATTCCTATTATACACCAGAAAATTTCGGTCCGATAAATCCTGGATAGTTTATATAAAAGGAAAAAAATGACAAAAGAGGCAGCTTTAAAAGCTGCCTCTTAAACGTTATCGAATTCTAACTTAAGCCGAGACTGAAGTCTCGCCGTGCGGGAGATCTATCTCTTCCGCTCCTTCGGTTAGAAGCGTCGGCTCCACACTCTGCTCAATAACTTCCTTTGTAACCACGCACTTTTTGATATTCGTGCGGGATGGTAGGTCATACATGACATCGAGCAGGACATTTTCAAGGATAGCCCGCAAGCCGCGTGCGCCTGTACCGCGCCCGAGCGCTTTTGCCGCAACCGCCTCAAGAGCATCCTCTTTAAAGACCAGCTCTACGCCGTCGTACTCAAAGAACTTCTTGTACTGCTTAACAAGCGCGTTCTTTGGTTCTACCAATATCTTAACCAGATCTTCTTTTGTCAGGTTGTTTACGGTCGCTATAACCGGCAACCTCCCGACGAACTCGGGTATCAGACCGAACCTAAGAAGATCTTCCGGAAGGACCTGGCTCATAGTCATGCCGACATCCTTCTCGTCTTTACTCTTTATCTCAGCCCCAAAGCCAAGGCCTTTCTTGCCAATGCGGTTCTGAATTATCTTCTCAAGACCGGCAAACGCGCCACCGACTATGAATAAGATATTCGTTGTGTCGATCTGGATGAACTCCTGATGCGGATGTTTTCGTCCACCCTGCGGAGGGACACTCGCCTCAGTTCCTTCCAGGATCTTTAAGAGTGCCTGCTGAACACCCTCGCCAGAGACATCTCGAGTAATTGACGGATTTTCGCTCTTGCGGGCGATCTTGTCGATTTCGTCAATGTAGATGATACCTGTCTCTGCTCTCTTAACATCGTAATCTGCGGCCTGGATCAGTTTAAGCAGGATGTTTTCAACATCCTCACCAACGTATCCAGCCTCGGTCAACGCTGTTGCATCAGCAATAGCAAACGGCACATTTAGAATCTTAGCTAACGTCTGTGCCAGTAAGGTCTTGCCGCATCCGGTTGGGCCAAGCAGCAGAATATTGCTCTTCTGCAGTTCAACGCCTTCGTCTCCCTGCGGGCCAACCTGAATCCTCTTGTAATGGTTGTAAACGGCCACAGAAAGAATTTTCTTGGCATTCTCTTGGCCTATTACATAGTCATTAAGGACCTCATAGATTTCCTTCGGCTTTGGGAGGTCTTCCAGTTTGAATTCGACCTCTTCTGTTAACTCTTCTTCAATTATCTCGTTGCACAGATCAATGCACTCATCGCAGATATAAACACCGGGACCGGCAATTAATTTCTTAACTTGCCTCTGGCTTTTCCCGCAGAATGAGCACTTGAGCTGCTCGTTTTCGCCGAATTTGGCCATTGCTACCTCCCTTACTTCTTACGTTGTGTGACTACTTCATCGACTATTCCATAATCTTTGGCCTCTGCTGCCGTCATGATGTAATCCCTATCCGTATCGCTGTGTATCTTATCCACCGGCTGATTCGTGTGCTTAGCCAGAATCTCATCCAATACCTGTCTGGTGCGCAAGATTTCTCTTGCCTGGATATCAATATCGATTGCCTGGCCAGATGCACCGCCATGCGGCTGGTGGATCAGCACCCGTGAATTTGGAAGAGCATACCTCTTCCCTGCTGCACCCGACGTTAAAAGTAGCGCCGCAGCGCTTGCAGCCTGCCCTACGCAGATCGTCGAAACGTCAGGCTTTATATATTGCATTGTATCATATATTGCAAGTGCAGCGGTAACGACTCCGCCAGGGCTGTTTATGTAAATATTGATGTCTTTGTCCGGATCTTCCGACTCTAGATGAAGTAGCTGGGCAATTATAAGATTCGAGACATTGTCATCTATTGGTGTCCCAAGAAAAATAATCCTCTCTGTTAAAAGTCTAGAGTAGATATCGTAAGCCCTCTCACCTCTTGCCGTTTGCTCAACGACCATCGGTATTAACTGGTTTCTGATAATCTTGCTCATTATTCCGTCCCCTTATCATCTTGGATTTTTTCTTCCTCTTTAACTTCTTTTTTCTCTACTTTTTCTTTCTTTTTTGGCTTTGCCTTTTCTTCTGCCTTCTCTTCCGGCTCCTCGATAACCGCGTTATCTACTAACCAATCGATGGTTTTACCTATCTGCAATCTCTTCTGGAGGTCACCCATTGTTCCTTTCATGAGGAATATCTGTTTGACTTCTTCAAAATCTCGTCCGGTTGCTTCGGCTGCCTTCTTTATTTCATTATCGACCTCTTCCGGCGTGACTTCAATATTTTCAGCCCTGGCAATGGCCTCTAAGACCAGGCGGCTTTTTACCCTATTCCTGGCCCTATCATGCCAATCCTCACGGAGCTTTTCCATGGTCATTCCGGTTAGCTCAAGGTATTTATCAAGCTCCAAGCCTTGCCTTTTGACATCGCCTGCAAACTCTTCTACCATCTCATCAAGCTCGTTCTCAACCATAGCGTTGTGAACGTCAACCTCGGTCGCGTCCGTCACCTTATCAATTAATTCCCCTCTGAATTCGGAATCCGCGTGTTTGTTTTTGACATCACGTATCTTATTTTGTATATCTGCCCGCAGCTCATCAACTGTGTCAAAGCCTACCTGCTTTGCAAAATCGTCGTTTAGCTCTTGCAGCTTCTTCTCTTTAATCTCCTTTACGAGAACTCTAAACCTGGCCTCTTTCCCGGCAAGCTGGTCATTACCATAATCTTCAGGGAATGTTACCATGATATCTTTGATCTCGCCCTTCTTCATACCAACAATCTGGTTTTCAAATCCCGGAATAAAGGTTCCCGAGCCTATTTCTAGCAGGTAATCGTTGGCTGAGCCACCCTCGAAGGGCTTGTCGTCAATAAAACCCTCGAAATTTATAAGGGCAAAATCGCTTTCTTTAACGGGCCTGCCTTCTACCGGCTCTAGACTTGCAAAGTTGTTCCTCATGGCCTCGATTTGCTCGTTGGTCTCCTCTTCAGAAGGCTCAGTTGATTGCTTTTTAACCTTTATCCCTTTATACTCACTCAGCTTAACCTCAGGTTTAACCCTAACCTTTGCCGTGAATATAAGTGGCTTGCCGTCTCCTACCTGGATGACGTCGACCTCAGGCTGATCAACCGGCTCGATCTCCGTCTCTTTTACGGCGTTCACGTAGTAGCGAGGCAGCGCTTTTTGTAAAGCTTCCTGCTGCACCGACTCCTTGCCGACCCTACTGTTAATAACGGCCTTTGGAACTTTTCCTTTTCTGAATCCCGGGACAATAAGTTGCTTGGATATCCTGCTATATGCATCATCAACCGCCTTACCAAATTCATCAGTCGGTACTTCTACCCTTAGAAGAATGGTATCTTTTTCTTCCAACCTTTCAACCTCTGTTTTCAATACAAAAGCCTCCTATACAATCAGAATTATTTATTCCCAAAACGCAAGCTTGAATCAAGCAACCTGCAATAAATATAGCAAAAGCCATCTAAGATGGCTTTTGCTGTGCGAGAGGGGGGACTCGAACCCCCACAGGTCTCCCCACTAGATCCTAAGTCTAGCGCGTCTGCCAATTCCGCCACCCTCGCCGGCTAGATACTAGATACTAGAAACTTGAAACTAGAAACTAGATAAAACCATCTTTATTATAGATCTCTTATCCTTTAAACCCACGCTCTAGACCTTCAACTCTAGTTTCTAGTCTCTAGTATCTAGTATCTAGCTGGTGGGCACTACAGGAATCGAACCTGTAACCTCCGGATTAAGAGTCCGCTGCTCTGCCAATTGAGCTAAGTGCCCAAGCAATCCCTAATAACTACTCACCAAGTGCTAATCCTAGAAAATAGAAAATTGAAAATAGACCGAATCGAAAATGGCTTGGAATCTTAAAGACCCTCACCTTTCAAACTTGTCCCACAATAATTCAATCTATTCTCTATTTTCTATTTTCGATTCTCTAGAAAAAACCGCCTTTAGGGGCGGTTTTTTCTGGGTGACCGATGGGACTTGAACCCACAGCCTTCGGAGCCACAGTCCGACGCTCTAACCAATTGAGCTACGATCACCATACAAAGTTGGTGTAAGCCTTTTGCAACTTCTATATTTTAAAACTATTTGTCGCAATATTCAAGCTACGAACGCCACCGGTTGCCGCCTTAAAACCGGACGCGAAACATAATCTAAATGAAATCCCGGCATATTCCTAGAGAAAATCGCCTACCCCACAAACAGGCTATGAAATTTTCTACGTAGGCACTTGACTGGTATCAGCAAATTATGTTTAATGATTATTAAACAAGTAAACTACTACCGGCTATAAGCCGGTAGCTTTGTTATCGGCTGCAAGCCGACTAAAGCTCCTCACCATCGATCTTAAAATCTGCATCCGGGGGCTCGTGTCCTTGTTGCTCGATATACTG
>CADDYS010000076.1 GCA_902810715.1 bacterium
TGATAAAGCTAATACAATCCACGAGACTCAGCTTTCTACGATTTGCCGCAATAAGAGCAGTAACACCTGATAAGTGATTGGCCTCATTTATCCACTCAACCGTTAGTATGGGGATAACATCATTTTGAAGTAGTGAGACGGCCTCAAGGCCTAGACGGTGCTGCGCTAATGCAAAGGTTTCAACTAATACATAATTATGGCAAATTAATACTTCGTTTTTGCTGATAATATGATTCCAGGCTTTTCTTGCTTGCGTGTGATGTATATCGTCAGCATCCATTACTGCAAGAAAAGCCGAGGTGTCGATAAAAATGCTCATGACCCGTATGACTCCGCCAGATATTTATCGTGGTTGGTCGATAGATCTTTAACACCAGACTTGAATTTGCCTGCAACTGATAATGCTCTTTGCCGTCGCTCTTCATCAGAGGTTTCAATGTCCGATTTAATTACCGAATCAACGCCTTGACGGACTAATTCTGCGATAGAGACATGTTTTTTGCTTGCCATCTTTTTCAAAGCAGTAACCTGTTCTTCAGTTAGTTGAACCTGCGTTCTAACCATGACAATACCTCCATGATTACATATTATTAATCATGTTATCATATATTAGATCGGCTGTTAACCTTATTCGGTTGATATCCAGATTTATATTTCGCGAATTTAGTAAAGTGCTAGCAAGGTTCGCCCCAGCTTTGTCATTTGAAAAGCTACGATTCTGTTATGCCCATATTTATCTGGAGCCTGCTCAACAGATAGTTTATACACATGGTCGCCAATTCTACTATCCAACTCTTTGGGTTCAACAAAAAGATCGTTTACTGCCCGGGTGTCCATTAAAGTCAGGTTGCCCGCCTGCGTAAGTTTCAATTCCTTATCGCCTATATAATTAAGTATTGCTATAACATCCTGTCGCAGTGAGTTTGCTGTTGCCGCCATGTTTACTTCAGCAGATATTTCCTGTGTCTTTTTATTAACATTAGCAGTCCCTTTAATCTTCTTTAGACCTCGTGATTTATCTAGCACCGGTATCATCGGTCGATTTTCATACCCAAAAACTATATTCCAACGCTCATCGGGATCATCAAAGCTAACCGCTGCGGCATCAAATTGCTCGGGGTTAAACTCCCCCCAAGCCAGGTCATAGTTTCTTTATATTCCTCATGCTTGTGATTGCGGATTATTTTAAGAAGATCATCGTAGCCCCAGATGCCGCCGCAATCCTCGGGCGGACAGGCCCTTTCACCGTCGATGCAAATCGGGTACTCAATACGCTTTTCCCGAGGAAGGATTTTCTCAAGCTTTATCTCATGTTCCCAGCCATCTCCAAAATCGTATAAGTAACGAGCGATCTGATTACCCATAGAAAACCAGTCAGCGATTACCTGTCCCTCTTCGGGAACGACATCGTCATCGTAATCGATCTCGTCGTTTACCATACCGATCTTCTGCTCCAAGCCCGTAGCCGAATCTTTGATTCTAAATTCGTGAAGATGATAATCAAGCCATCCCATAGCATCCTGAATAGCGACATGTAGATCCCAAAAATTATAGGTTGACGGTACCTGTATCCTTCGCCAGATGGGTGGCTTTATACCTTTTAGCGTTATTTTAAACTGGCAAACAGTTTCGGAATTTTTTTCTGACATAGCTTACCTCATGGCTTTCAAGCGATTCGGTTATTGATATCCCTAAGCGCAACTCTCTTGATAAAACATTTTTCATTATAAATCTAATTATCATTTATGCCAGGTTTAGTTAATGCTCGGTAGAAGATCGTCTAATGGAATACTGTTTACCTACATCCTGATTTAGTTTTGAATCAGGACGATAGTGATATTTCTGCCAGGAATATACGATCTAAGATGGTCCATAACCGACCCCCATTACAATAGGCCATAACAAAGGGTAAAAATGCGAAAAATGGCTCGTCAGAGCCATAATTTAGGAGTCCAAATTTTGCTGGGGTGAGAGGATTCGAACCTACGATGCTTCAGCTCATCAACTTAAGCTCGTCAAATACTAGAGCGGCGGCGCCCATAACCCCGGCTTGATTTCCGAGGTCTGCCTGTACTACCCTGGCAACATCCTTATTTGGATGAAGCGCACGCTTGGACACCACTTTTCGTGCGGGCGCGAGAATAAGCTCACCGGCCTCCGCCATGCCCCCGCCGATAACGACAAGCTCCGGGTTAAATATGTTTACGATGTTGTTGATGCCGATTCCAAGCCAAAAACCGATCTCATTAAAGACATCGAGTGCCAATTTATCCCCCTGATGGGCCGCCTCGGTAATCATCGGTCCGGTAATATTTTTGGAGTTCCCTTGAGCAAACTTTAGAACAAGACTCTCCTTGTTTATCTCTACCTTCTCTTTTGCCAAGCGAACCAGGGCTCTTCCCGAAGCCATTACCTCGAAACATCCATACGAGCCACAGCTATCCTGAGGCCCCGTGGCCTCAATGACCATGCGGCCAATCTCGGCGGCAGCACCCGTTGCCCCCGGTAAAGACAGCCACTACAGATAATGCCGGAACCAATGCCTGTTCCAAGAGTTAGCCCAACAAAATCTTGGGCTGATTGTGCAACTCCATAGTACTTCTTGGCTAAGGCCGCAAGATTTGCATCATTATCCATGAATGTTGTAAGGCCGAATTCTGCATTGATAACGTTTCGAAGCTTGATATTAATAAAAAGCAGATTATGCCCATAAGACTTAAACGATATCAAATGCAAGAAGACGGGTAAAAGTTTAATGCATTTTAATAAAAGGCTATCACGAGGTTCACCGGTGATAGTTTGTAAACCTGCTTTTAGGTGGCTTTTATAGGAGGTTTTTATGTCGGAGAAGATCACAATAAGTATTATTAAGGCGGATGTCGGTGGGTTTGTCGGTCACGGAGATGTCCATCCTGCTTTAACTGAAAAAGCTAGAGAGCGACTTGCCCAGGCTAAAGCAGACGGTCTGCTTGTTGACTATCATATCGGCAAAGTAGGAGATGACACCTCGCTTATTATGACTCACAATAAAGGCGTGGATGCAGAGCCTATACATAAATTTGCCTGGGATACCTTTGAGGCAATGACCGAGGCGGCCAAGAAATATAAACAATACGGTGCTGGCCAGGACCTCTTGTCTGAAGCTTTTACCGGTACCGTAAGGGGATTAGGACCAGGTGTCGCGGAAATGGATATCGATGAGAGGCCTAGCGAACCAATTGTTTGCTTTTTGGCAGATAAAACTGAGCCTGGAGCCTGGAACTATCCTCTCTTTAAGATGTTTGCCGACCCGTTTAACACGCCCGGCCTTGTAATCGACCCTAAAATGACCGATGGCTTTACATTTGAAGTCCATGACTTGATTAAAAAAAGGAAGCTTTTACTTTCCTGCCCAAACGATTACTACGCTATTCTTATGTTTATTGGGGCACCCAGCAGATTTGTTATCAAACACGTCTTTAGAAACGTCGATAACATGATATGCGCCTCGACTTCGACACAGCGACTAAGTTTGATCGCGGGCAGGTATGTAGGCAAAGATGACCCGGTAATGATCGTGCGTGCCCAGAGCGGTCTGCCGGCCATCGGAGAAGTACTAGAGCCGTTTGCCACGCCTTACCTTGTCGCCGGCTGGATGAGAGGCTCGCATCATGGTCCCCTTATGCCGTGCTCATTCAGCGAGGCCCATCCCACTCGGTTCGACGGGCCTCCAAGGGTTGTAGCTTATGGTTTTCAGCTTGCGGACGGGATGTTTATCGGGCCGAGAGACTTATTTGACGACCCGGCATACGACGAAGCCCGCAGAAAATGTAACGAGATTACCAACTACATAAGGCTTATGGGGCCGTTTGAGCCGCACAGGCTAGGGCTCGAAGAGATGGAGTACACGACAATGCCACAGCTTATGGAAAAATTTGAGGATATGTTTGAGCCTTCAGAAGATTAACCGTTTTTCCTCTTCAAGAGCTCTTTGTATATATTTATCGCATCTGGCACCAACTCTTGGATCCTTTTCCCTCTTTTTAAGAAATCCTCGATGTCTAAGGTAAGCTTTTTAATTTGCCTTTTTCTCGCTTCTTCGTTTAGTTGTTTTTCACCCTGTAGTTTCGTGTTGCCCTCCAGCCATCCCTCGGCAAAATACCAGTCTTTAAACGATGTAAAGCCACTTCTAAACAAGAGGTACCCTAGCTTGGTCAGAATGGGTGGCACACCAGCCTCCAAAGCTTTTGCTGTCTCAGGATGTTCTCTCAGGCCGTACTCGACCATCAAACGACCTCCGGCTGTATAGATGGGGACGTTGCTACGGTTTCTACGGTTACTTATGTTAATTGCTTAAGTAGTAGAATTACCTTCAGGTTAGAAGAATCCGTAACTTCCGTAGCAACGTCCCCTATTCCTATTCCTACGATAAGGCACCAGAGGTGGTATTTCACGAAGACATCGACATTTTTAAATCCCGCTTCTTGCAGCCACCTAATTTGGTTGAGAAACGATTCATGGAGATCGTCACCTTTAATCTTCGGAGTATCGATGTTCTCAATATTTCTAACTCTCCAATTATCAAAGTGGTTTTTCCATTTGTTATAGTAATCCATCAATTCATCGGTAATGCCTTCTCTTGCATTGTCAACGAATTTAACCCAATAGACCAGGCTATTTTTATATGCTTCTTGCGTCAGGGTTTTCATTTCATCAATATTGATAAACCAGCCATTGTTGTTTAGAAGGTTGTATGATTTGTTATAAAGGGCGATCTTCCCCTCATGTTCCAAGTGATGAATAGCAGACACAGAGGTGATTAAATCGGGTCTACGCTTTAATTGAATTTGCCAATCATCCTCCAGAGGAGAAAGAATATAAGAGACTCTATCATTAAACTTATGCAATCTATCCTTTGCCGCATCAAGGAACGCATCCGAAAAGTCGATCCAGTAGCCAGTTGAATTGGGATATAGCGACAGTATTTTTTCAAGCAGTATCCCGCTGCCTGCTCCCAGGTCTATGACAGTAATCTTTTGGTGTTTATCGAAAGGCACGATATTAAAAATCTCGTTTTGCAGCATATCATACATAGGGACGAGAGTTTGAGCCATCGCATCATAAGTTTCTGCCATAGTGAAAAAGCGTTCCTTTTCGATTTGTTCCATCAAATCCTCCCCGGCTACAACATAGCTAGTGAACCAGTGGGACGTATATCCAAATTGCTTCTTGTTTAAGTGTTTGATAGAACTTTCCTTGTTTATCGAGACCTTGCCACTCTTCCTCTGTATAGACTAGTACATCTGCAGGTACCGGCAGGTCGGTTACGTCAAACTCAACAGCGCGCTTTACAAAGGGTTGCTCGGATTTTTCAACGATGATAAGCAAGTCGAGGTCGCTGCCTACACCCCAATCGCCCCTAGCATAAGAGCCAAAATAGCCAATGCCTTTTATATCTTTTCTCTTTTGTACCGTCCTTTTTGCCCAGAGACGTACTGCCTGATCAACTGTTTGCAAATCAGGCCATTTGAGAACGCACGAACGCAATGATCTCACCGGCATAACGAATCGCCTCCTCGCTTTGAAGCGGCCCATAGTGTTCAAAGGGCGCTCCCTCTGGATGACTATCTGGATAACGGGAAGGAATATAAAAGTTATCAAGAACACGCCCTTTTTCTATCAACTCATCTGGGACAGAAACGGTTTCTGGTAATTCCTTAAGAAGCATTGCCACAACGTGTCCCCATGCTTCCTGCCCTAGTTGGAGATGTAATGCTTTGACCGCTTTTTCTGTTGCTTGCTGTGCGGCAAAGCATGCCCACTCATGGCGTCCAGCCCGGCGGGAATCTTCTGCCTGTTCTAA
The DNA here is from genome assembly GCA_902810715.1 of bacterium. Classification (GTDB taxonomy): domain Bacteria; phylum Actinomycetota; class Aquicultoria; order Aquicultorales; family Aquicultoraceae; genus CADDYS01. The sequence goes on from CADDYS010000076.1 coordinate 5,843, forward strand.
GTCTCTTATGGCCTGATTAAGCCAATCACGAGCACGGTTTGGCATCGCTTCTAATCCTTTCGATCCAAAGCCGATTGATCATTAAGCATAAACTGCGATTGAGAAGACTAACCTTATCTAGAATTATAGCCTATGAAAGTGTTGTTTTAAACTAATATGCCTAAACTACCTTCTCAGGGTAAGCTAAACCCATATTTCGCCAAGCTTTTTCCTCACTTTGACCTGCTGGGAATTATCACGCTTTTTTAAGGATAGCGGTAATCAAAAATTCGCTAGTTTTTTAGATAATTAGTAATTACAAGGTAACCAACATAGCGCGCAGAATGCGTTTACGCAGACATAAGATGGGTATACCAGACTAAAGTAAGTAAGGGGGTTGTTATGAGATGGCTTTTGGCGACCGCCATTGCCCTTATTGCAGTTGGCCTTATAGGCCTTTTCGTAGTTAACTATTTCTCGTTTATACCAAATCAACCTGGTAATGTAAGGGTTCCCCTTCGAGGACCCGGGACGCGGTTTCCCTCTGGTAATTTTAGTAGCAACGGCGAGCAAATATTTTTTACCGGCGCCAGCACTCGAGATACTATAACGGCTACCGGAGGTCCCTTCTGGTTTCAAATGCATGGTGGAGGATGTGCCAATTGCCATGGGCCCGATGGCAGAGGCGGCACAGTTGTAATGATGGGAAGATTTACCGCGCCTAACATAACATACAAGGCTCTAACGAGTGGTATGCATAATGGGGAGAAGCATAAGCCGTATACTGATGCGCTCATAAAAAGAGCTATCACTCGCGGTATAGATTCAGAAGGTGAACAGTTAAACCAAAATATGCCACGCTGGCATATGTCGGATCAGGATCTAAACGATGTTATCGGTTACTTGAAAACGCTTGCGCCGTAAAGGAGGGGTACAAATGTTTTGCCCGTTTTGAGGCGGTGGAGGTTTTGGCTTCGGTGGGGGCCTTGGATTTGTAATTAGCCTGATTTTTACCCTAATATTATTAGTTGGATTGGGTTTTTTGATTTGGTGGTTGGTAAGACAAGCAGGCGTGGGTAGATACGGTGCGCCACCTGGACCGCCAACCACAAGCCGTGCCCTTGAAATCCTTAACGAAAGGTACGCTAAAGGCGAGATCGGCAAGGAAGAATACGAGGAGCGTAAGCGAGAGCTTACGGCAAGTTAATCCTGTTAAAGAATATGATAAAAGGTGTGGTACATGCTTTCGGTTGGAAAGATTAGAGGTCTACAGCAGATTGCTGACAGTAAGGGCATAGTGAAGATTGCAGCTATGGATCAGCGTGGGTCGCTTAAGAAAATGCTCAACAAAGAAAATCCGGAGGCGGTCGCGTATGAAGAGCTAAGGGACGCCAAGTTGATGCTTTGTGAGATGCTTGCGCCACACGCCAGCGCAGTGCTTTTGGACCCGGAATACGGAGCGCCCCAGGCCATTGTAGCTGGCGTTCTGCCAGGTGATACGGGTCTTTTGGTAAGTCTCGAACAAAGCGGCTATACGGGAGACATCCATGCTCGTCGCGCCGAGGTTATACCTGGCTGGTCGGTTGAGAAAATAAAGCGTATGGGTGGTAACGCAGTAAAAATTCTTGTTTACTACAACCCGGATGCGCCAACCGCTAGTGAAATCAGAGACTTTGTTAAGCGGGCTGCAGAAGATTGTGCAACCTATGATATCCCCTGTATCATCGAAACACTTGTGTACCCACTAGAGGGTGATGAGCACTCGCCTGAGTTTGCTAAGCAGAAGACCGAGCTTGTGTTAAGGGCAGCAGAAGATATAACCAGTTTAGGTATTGATCTCTACAAGGCTGAATTTCCCGTAGTTCCAGCACTCGACATGGATGAGACTGAAGCCCTGAAGCGTTGCCAGGATCTCACTCAGGCAAGCAAAGTACCCTGGGTCGTCTTAAGCGCGGGCGTGGATTTTGAGATCTTCACCAGAGTAGTTGAGATCGCCTGCGAAGGTGGGGCATCGGGATTCATAGCTGGGCGGGCCATCTGGAAGGATGCCTTCAAAATCGCGTCTCCTGACTCACAACGAGAGTACCTGGAATCCACCGGTGTTGCCAACCTCATAGAGGTAAGCAACAAAGCAACTAAACTTGCAACACCTTGGTTTAAGCGATATGGTGTCGGCTTAGAAAAAGAAGCAGGCGTGGGGCCAGATTGGCATAAAAACTATCCTGGCTCTGCCGGACCGGGTTTAACCGAGCCAAAGGTGGTTGGTTTTTAACCGGAACCATTGCACTTTTACTTATCCCTCTTTCTTTTTCGGATTAAGATCGAAGAGGATATGTTAATTGCAAGATTTGGAGACGAGTATAGGGTCTATATGAAGACAAGCTGGGCTTTGATTCCGCATGTGCACTAATTAATTGTTGGCTATACCGGGGCCATTTGGATTTTGAAGTATGACAGCTTCATGCTGAACAGCGGCAAACGCTTCGAGAATGTTGTTTTCGTCAACCTTAGATGAATCATACTGAACAGTTACTATCTTTTTAGCCAAATCTATAGTGAGTTCACCCACCGCATTTAACCTGTTAAGGCTTCCGGCAATCTCATTTGCACAATTAGCATCAGCCAATTCTTTGGGTTGGATGTTTATAACTTTTGCTGCTGATAGGTTGATATTTTACTTCTCGTACCTCTTCTTAATATATGGGATCACGACAGGCATTGCAATTATCAAGGCCAATACGAACACCCAGATAGACCCACCCCACCGGGCAACCGGCGGATAATCATTTCCGGTCAAGTACGTCGCGGCGATAAAGATTGCCGAAAAGCCCAGAGATAGAGCGGTGTAGATCAGCGCGCTCACTCGAGCGATCTTATTATTCATTACACCCGCACCTCCTCACGGCGCATGGACGGCACGAACCGCTTTAAAAGCAGTGTATTTAACGTTACGGAAACCGAACTCATGGCCATGAAAAACGCCGCCAGCTCGGGGCTTACCAGGAAGCCAACGAAAGGATACAGCAGGCCGGCCCCAATAGGAATGCCTAAGGTGTTATAGATAAAGGACCAGAACAGATTCTGCTTGACCTTGCGCATTGTCGCCCGGCCTATCTCAATGGCCGACACCACGTCCTTTATATCATCTTTAATGAGGACGATGTCGCCGGTTTCCTTGGCCACATCGGTCCCGCTGCCGATGGCGATACCCACATTCGCCTGGGCGAGGGCGGGAGCATCATTGATGCCGTCACCGACCATCGCCACATTGAGCCCCTGCTCCTGAAGCTTCATAACCTCGCTTGCCTTATCCTGGGGCAAGACTTCAGCAAGGACCGTATCGATACCCACCTGGCGAGCAATCACGTTGGCGGTTCGCCGGTTATCGCCGGTAATCATGACCACCTGGATGCCCAATGCTTTGAGCCTTGCCACGGCCACTTTGGAGTTCTCCTTCAATGTATCCGCGACGGCGATAACACCCGCAGCCGTGCCATCGATCGCCAGCAGCATCGCGGTCTTGCCGTCGTTCTCCAGCCTCTCTGCCTCTGACAACAAATCGCCGAATTTGATGCCGCGATCTGCCATCAGGCGACGATTACCGAGAAGAAGCTCTTTGCCTGCCACCTTGACCTCGATTCCGTGGCCAACGATGGCGTTAAAGGCCTCAACATCTATTAATTCTAAACCTTCGTCCTTAGCGCCTCTAACAATAGCCTCGCCCAGGGGATGCTCGGAGTTTTTCTCAGCTACAGCCGCAAGCCGCAGTACTTCCCTGTGATCAAATCCCGGGGCAACCACCACATCGGTCAAAGACGGCTCCCCTTTAGTGAGCGTTCCCGTCTTGTCAAAGACAATGGCTTCAAGCTTGGAGGTAGCCTCCACAGAATCGGCTCCTTTAAACAGAATGCCGTGTTCTGCACCCTTGCCGGTTCCCGCCATCATGGCGCTCGGCGTTGCCAGGCCCAAAGCGCACGGGCACGAGATGATCAGGGTCGTCACGCTAAGAAGCAGCGAGAAGCCAAAGACCCCGATGCTGCCCAGCGAGTACGGCGAAATAACGAACCGGCTTGCCGGGGTGAAGAACAGGTCGTACCCCATAAAGAACCAGAATGCGAACACCACCAGCGCCAGAACATGGACGCCCGCGATAAAGTGACCGGCAACAAAGTCGGCCAGCTTCTGGATGGGCGCCTTTGAGGCCTGGGCATCTTCCACCAGTTTTATAATCTGGGAAAGGGCGGTATCCGCACCAACCTTGGTAGCCCGGAACCTGAACGCCCCAGTTTTATTGATTGTGGCTCCGATAACCTGATCGCCCACATTCTTCTCAACCGGCATGCTTTCGCCGGTAATCATGGACTCATCAACCACTGAGTACCCATCGATGACCTCGCCATCAACCGGTACGCTTTCACCCGGCTTGACCAGTATCGTATCGCCAATCACCACGTCGTCTGCGGCGATCTCCATTTCTTGGTCGCCCCTGATCACGCGGGCCGTTTTTGCCTGCAGGCTCATAAGCTTGCGGATCGCTTCTGAGGCGCGACCCCGGGTGAGTGCCTCAAGGTAGCGGCCTAAAACGACAAAAGCTGTAAGCAATGCGGCAGACTCAAAGAACGTCGCCCCTTTACCGCCGAACCCGGCATCCGGCCAGAGCGTATTAATGGTTGCGATCAAATATGCCGCCCCAATACCGGTGGCATACAGCAAATTCATGTCGGTCGCCCCACGGCGCAGGCCGTTAATGCTGTTGACGAAGAACTGCCACCCCGGAATGAACACCACCGGGGTTGTGAGCGCCCACATGAGATAGGTATTATGCAGCCACATGGGCACGATGTCCTTAAAAATCCAGTAGGGCTGGAACATCCCAAGCATCACGATGAGCGAGAGCGGCCACGCTATCCACATGTTGCGCTTTTGCCGCTTCAATTCCTTCTCGCGGGCTTCCTTCTCGCGATCCAACGCGGCGTGGCCCTGCAGCTTCTCGGCCGCTTCGTAGCCAAGTTCGTTGATAACCTTCTTTATCTCGGCTTTGGTTACGGTACCGGGATAAAACTCCACCTTAACGCTCTCCGCCGGCAGATTTACCACCACATCAGTAACCCCGGACAAACCACCGACCACCTTTTCTACCTTGGCCACACACGATGCACAGCTCATGCCGCCTACGTGTAACATGAATTCCTCGTGCATGACCTCATAGCCGAGATCCTCGACCGCCTTTACCATCTGCGGTATTCCGATTTTATCCGGGTCATATTCCACATAGGCTTTCCGTGCCATGAGATTTACTTTGGCATCAATTACACCATTGAGGTTGCGCAACGCCTTTTCAACCTTCGCAACGCACGCGGCGCACGACATGCCTTCCACGGGCAAAACAGCCTGTGTTGACAATATTTGTGCCGCCGCAGAAGATCTTGCCATATCGAATCCTCCCTTCGTAGCCTTTTTATGGTTATAGGATCTGAAACGAATTATCACGTTTCCTTAGTTATAAATAATCTTATCGACATACTCTACTGTATGGTTAGCGAACTACTGCCCGTTTATGGTTACTAATTTAGTAACAAAAAGGGATTTTTCATCAGGATAATACAATCCTTAAAAGAAGTATGGCGAGCACCGACGCCCGCCATACTAAACTTCAAACATTGAAAGCATTACCTCGTAGTAAAATGTTAACGTTTACCAGGTTTTAATCAACGGCGTAAGAGCGCCTTGCAACCAGGTAAGCGTCTGACACGCGTCTACCTGGTACTCCGTCACGCATGAATGAACGACATTGAAGACATTCAATATTATTCTTTTGACCGTACAAGCAAAACCGGGAACTCGGTCTTTTGTAAAATCCCCTTGATGGTTATGGCGCGTTCCCCCTCTAAGTGCCCGCGCCAACTGAGAGCGATAATGCCCTCTCCTTGCTCGGATGCGAACTTCAGCAGAACATCGACCGGCTCCCCTTCGCGGTGAAATAAATTTAGTTTCACACCCGGAGGAAGGTATTCATAGAACCTTTCCATAAATTCTTTGGCCCAAGCCGGCCAATCAAATTGTGGGTAATCAAGATATATCGGGCTTGTAATAGCCCCGGCCTCGGGCGTAGGTTTCTCGCCAAGCACGGCAATGTGCAGTATGTTCATGCTGGCCCCTATCAATCTCGCCAGGTCGAATATCTGATCCATTGCCAAGATGGACCCCGGCGTTCCGTCTATGGGAACCAGCATCCTCGCCGGTGGGTATATTGAGATATAGCCCCGGGTCATCAATTTTAGAGTCTCTTCGCAGTTTTGACGTATTCTTGGGATAAGAGATATAATCTACTAATCGCAGAGTAAGTAAAAGTTTGTGCTAAATGGCTATGTCAATCTCAAGCAAATGGCGATTAAAACCTGGGTCGATTTATCTGACACCGAAAAACAGCAGATAGGGTTCATGCTCGTCTCATTAAAGGAATTTTCCTATGGCTTTGACCGTTTAATGGAAGTAGCGGCAGAAGTTGAAGATGGTTCGGCAATAATTCGTTTTTACTCAAACTCACTGTATCAATATGTAACAGGCTACTTCTTGTTAAGGGGTAATTATAAGCTTCATAACATCCTAACGAATCTCGGTTCCGATGATCTACTAGAACCTATCGATAAGTTAATTCAGACTCAACTTGGTACAACAACCTTCGGTGACTTGATTAGAGCATTCCGAAACAAATTTCTCACCCACCAAAGCTTTGATCTTTCGAAAGTTAAGCAACATGTTCATATGCGATTCGATATCGATAACCCAGTAAATGCTGAATTACTTAGGAACATGATCTTTAAGCTATTCTCCGAAACTAAAACTCTTTATATCAACTTGGCCAACCGGTATCCAGAAGCGTTATCAGGTGGCTCATAACCTGTTACTAGCCAGTTACCCACAAGTTTCATGAACTATTAATACAGCTCGTTAGCTTATCATCCTCTTTAGTAAGCAATGATTTATGCTATAATGGGAACTTACTTGGAGGTAAGAAATGCTCGATTAA
>CADDYS010000077.1 GCA_902810715.1 bacterium
CTACAGCAGCATTTTTATTTATTTTAATCTTTGCATCATGCTCTACCTGGGCATTTTCCGAACTTTTTACCGAAGCATTTTCATGCTTTTCAGGAGCATATTTACTTATTTTAATCTTTGCATCCTGCCACTGATTCTTAGCCGGTCGGTAAGTTATATACTTCATTATAGCCAGTCGGTTAAGCGCGGAATTGACTATCTTTGATGAGAGGCCGCAAGTCTCACAAATAGTCGATACGTTTGTTCTAACCTTACCGGTCTTAAAGTTAGCACTGATTAGAAGATCGATATAAACCTTGAGTTCGCTTGAGCTCATTATCTTAAGATGATCGCGGATGCCGCGGCGAAGCTTGACATAGCTTTGAGGCTTAGCCATTAGCAACACCAGCTTTCCAGGCATCTTTCCAGGCATTAAACTCCTCGAGGGTTTTGTCTCGCTTTTGCCTATTGCATCTTTTGCAAGAAGTTGCAAGGTTTTCTTTATCGTTGGTTCCGCCTTTTGCGATAGGGATAATATGATCGGGCTCAAGCTCTCCACCAACTTGGCCGCAGTATTGGCAGGTATAGTTATCGCGCTCAAATACTTCTTTTCTAAGCTTTTTCCAGAGCTTAAGGTCGGTATTGTAGAGCCTGCTTTTTATAAATCTGTCTTCGAATTCGGCGACCTCATCGAATATATCTGCTTCATATATAAGCCTTTGCCCTGCACACCAGGATATGAAACGCTCTTTATACCAACCTAGACGATCAATTAATTCTGGATTGTTCTCCAGGTCTTTTTTTACTCTGAGCTTTTCTACGCCTCTATACCATTCAATGCCAGGCCTAGACAATCTACTACATCCCCTTGTATCAACTCTGCGATTAATGACTACTCAAGCGATCTAAAGCAAAATTTTTTAGCCCATATAAAGGCTATAAAAAAAGCAAAATCCCCAAAGTTTGTGCCTCATACCTCTGTCCCCTGCGAGTGCGATATTTAGTTTTTAAGACGGACGGGCTATTTGATTAAAACGGTATTCCTGAAAACCCAGGCTCTCCCTCACCTAGATCAAGCGGGACTTCTTCGCTCATAACCTCTGGCATATTCTCATCACTCATGCCGTTTTCCAGAAACTTAATGAAGTCGCCGGCTTGGTTTTTTGTCATCTTGGCCATGCTGTCGATTTCATATCGCTCATAGGCTATTTTCTTGATCTCATCGGGCTTTCTGCCAAGCTCATGCCCTAGCTCAATAGAGGACTGATTAACTTGTCCCACCTCAATTGAAGATTGCTTTACAATTTGCTCTTCCACGTGATATCCTTTCCTTGAGTACCGTATTTCCTTAATTTGCCCTCAGATGTTCCAGCATCTAGGGCTTCTCTTTTGCCTTAAACATAGTCACACATGCTCTGTCTTCCGCCTTAACATCCCTCCATCCGAAACTTTTTGGATTCATCACCCGATGCCTGCCGCATAGGATTGTCTCGTGAAGCTTGCAATCGCCACAGCGGTTGGGCTCGTCGGGAAGGTCAAACGACTGCTGCATTTAACACTTCTTTCACCCGCTTGGGCGCGACCACGTAGACATGCTTGCCGTCAATAAGCTTTAGCTCGACCTTATAAGCCTCGCCGTTCGCACTAAACAAAGTCTCCGGAACGTCCTCTTTCTCTAAATCCTCTATCCACTCAACGATCTGTTTAGCGGTAATGCTAAAGCCACGGCCATCAAAGCACATCAGATACTCGGCAAGACTCTTTTCAGCTGTACTCATTTTGTGATATCCTTTCTTATAAATTGGTGAGTCGTAACCAGGAGTTAGCCCCTCCATTTTGGTTACGGCTCTTTACTTTACGCACTCTTGACCACATTTCGGACAACCCCAAAGCGTTGGGCCGCTTACCGACAGTACGGTCATTCTGTGCCCGCAATCTGGACATATCACCTATTTCACCTCCTTTGGTTTTTTCTCAGCCAGGCAAATATTTCACCTGGGTTAAAGCGCAAGTTACGACCGACCTTATAATGTGGTATTGGATCCGGCGCATCCTTCATTGTTCGCCGATAAACCCAGTCTTCGCTAACTTCAAGAAATGCAACGAGTTTATCAAGGGTCCAAAGCTCCGGGATTGGTTTCTCCTCAACCGCAATTAGATTGCCTTCGCGCTTGATCTTGATCTCTCTAACTGACATCCTTGCTCCTTTGCAAGTTTCCACCCTTCTCCAATTCATCCGCATAGCTAAATTTGAGGCCCTCATTTGGCTTCTGCTGTTTTTAGGGTATTCTGCTATTGCCAAGTCCTTATTCGTCCCAAAACGGGCTAGCTAGCCCTTGCAGAATCAAAATTTAGGCTGTATGCTCATCAAAATGAGCTATCTCATCATCATGAGTGTCTTTAAGTAAAAAAATTTCAAGCACGTTTTTATCTAGAGCATCCGCAATTTTCTTCGCAACATTCTCGCTACAGCTTGTATCACCTTGCTCGATGTCAGATATATAGCCAGTTGATAGGCCAGTTTTTTTATGCAAGTCTTTTTGCGTATATCCTTTGAGCAGTCGCGCTTCTTTAATTTGCATTTTTTTCGCATATACTTTCATTGCTTGACCTCCTCATAATGCTGAGTATATGGGCAAACGCTCATTATGTCAAGTAGAAATTCGGAAAAACTCAGAGAAATGAGTGACAATTGTTTATAATAAACGCCATGGAGCTAAGAGAACTCATAAAAAAGCTACGCCTAAGAAAAGGTTGGTCACAAGCCGACCTTGCGAAAGAAGCCAATGTTTCTAGTGGCACAATTGGGACCATCGAGGCTGAAAATCGTATGCCCTACATGAGAACTCTTAGAAAAATAGCAGATGCTCTGGGAGTAACAGCCGAATACATTTTAAGAGAAACTGGTCAGCTGGGACAACCTATCGAAGAAGATAAAGAGCTTACCGCCATGGCAAACATGACTAGAATGCTTAACCCCGCACACAAAAGAGCAGTTAAAGTTCTTATTGAAACATTACTTAGGGAGCAGGAAGAAACCAGGGGAGTCTAACTTGCAAACGCACTTTAACCCTTATGAAGTCCTAAAGGAACTGGATATCAGTTTATACTTCAAGAAGCTACCGGAAGGATTAAATGGCCTATATATTGCAAAAAGCAATTTACGGTTAATAATACTATCCAAAGGCTTAAATCAAGCGGAAAGACGCTGCGTCTTGACCGAAGAGCTTGCTCACTATTTTTTAGGACATACTGACAATATTTTGTCAGATAAGGACTACAGGGCAATACTCTCTTACGAAAAGTTTGACTATGATGCAAAGATTTGGGCAGCGGACCGGCTCATTGATACCAATAAACTAATCAAGCTTATGAAACAGGATCACCAATTTACGCCTCATGAAATAGCAGATATGTTCTGGGTTGACCTAGATATCCTTTTCTTTAAAATGCAGCGCTTGGTTAATTTGGGATACATAAGTAATTTTTTTGTGCCCGATATTATGTAGGATGCGAACGATGCTTTGGCCAACAAAGTAAGGGGCGTATTCCATGACAATAGTTAATTATTGGATGGCTATTTTAGGAGGTGCTTTATGGATGTGTTACTAGGATTTCTGTTTTTTATTTCTTTTGTTGTCATGATTGTCGGGCTAATTAACCCAAAGTGGGTTATCAGATGGGGTCAAGACTTCTCGCGTAAAAAGGTTTTACTTACTTACGGTATAGCGGCCGTTGCCTTTGTTGCTATCTCGGTAATCTTTTCCCCTCCCTCTGACGATTTAAACAATACTAATAAATCAAGCTCTACTACCGTAGCTAAGAAGGATGTAGAGACCGAAGAAGTATCGCCCATAAAAACAATTAAAACGAAAGTAACACGCGTTGTTGATGGCGACACGATTGAAGTTAATATAAGCGGCCAGACTGAAAAGGTGCGTCTTATAGGAGTAGATACTCCCGAAACCAAGCATCCCTCAAAACCAGTGCAGCCATATGGACCCGAGGCAGAAAATTACACCCATTCACAACTAGAAGGTAAGATAGTTTGGTTAGAGAAGGATGTCCAGGAATTAGACAAGTACAACAGGGTTTTGGCTTACGTCTGGCTCGCACAGCCATCTAAGGTTGATGATAGCGAGATAAGAGAAAAGCTATTTAACGCTAAGTTACTGCTAGACGGATATGGGCAGCTTCTAACCATTCCACCAGATGTAAAGTATGTTGATTACTTTACTAAGTATCAGACTGAAGCTAAAAAAAATAATAAAGGGCTGTGGGCAGCACCTGCTATGACCGCAACCACATTAAAAACTACCGCAACAACACAAAAGAGCACAGCTCCTCAAACATACAATAATGGTGGTAGCAGCGGTGGTACAACGGTTTATATTACAAACACCGGTAAGAAATATCACAGAGATGGTTGCAGTTATCTGAAAAGTAAAATCCCGATAAGTTTATCTGATGCAAAAGCGCAAGGCTATACGCCTTGCAGTAGGTGCAACCCACCCAACTAGAAATCATATCCCAGGCTAGTAAATAAGAGAAATAGAGTATTATGGCACGCGGATTTATGAAAAAGCGGGGAAAGATGTGGTATGCTGTCTTTCCCTGGCAGGGTAAGAAGAAATGGGTACCGCTTGCGAGAAGTCAAAGAGCCTCTGAGCCGCTTTTTGCAAAGATAATGGATGAGGTTCATGCCGGCACATGGAAGCCGGCGTCTAAGATGACATTTGAGGAGCTCGCCGATAAATGGCTTGAATCTAAGAAACTACGAGTAAAAGGCTCAACCCTGTATGGCTATAAGAACATCGTGCGGCATCTCAAAGACCACTTTGGCCCCTGGCCCGTGGCACAGATCGACGGCGATGATATTGAGGACTATATCAGAATTAAAGCGGATGATGGCGTGTTGGGCAATAAAACCATAGGCTACCACTTAGGCACAATCAAGTCGATCTTTAAGTCCGCCGTCCCTAAGCATATTAAGGAAAATCCTGCCGATGGAATAACGCGGCCACGTGCAGCAGAAATCGAGATAGAGTATCTTTCACCCTCAGAATTAACGATACTTCTGGAAACGTGCCTCGAAAAATTCCCGGACCGTTATTTATTCGTATTTACTGACGCATCAACAGGCCTTCGGTGGGGAGAGATTACCGAGCTCCGTTGGAAAGACTTTAAACCAGATCACAGCCATATCAGAATTTCCCGTGGTGTTTGGGAAGGGGATCCGCAAGACTCACCGAAATCTGAAAAGTCGAAGCGAAATGTGCTTATACCTGAGAGCCTTTGCGATTTGCTCTTACAACTCAGGAGTTTAGTTAACGGGCAGGATGAAGATCTAATATTTCCAAGCGCTGCTGGTACTCATATCCATCACTCCAACTTCTATCGCGATTTCTGGAATGATTTGATTGAGGCCGCCGGAGTAACGCCTATCACCTTTCATGGACTACGCCACACCTATGCAACCGTCATGCTATCAAGCGGTGCCTCGATCCTCTTCGTCTCAAAACAGCTCGGCCACAGAGACATCCAGGCCACGCTCAAATACTATGGTCATGTGCTCCCGGAGGACGCGCAAGCGTACGTAAAAATCTTTGAACAAACGATTCTTGGTAGCAATATGGTAGAAAGCAGATTGGTGAATGCATAGCGAAAATATAAAACGCCCAGCGTTACCAGGGCGTTTGCGGTGGCCAGGGACGGAATCGAACCGCCGACACGGGGATTTTCAGTCCCCTGCTCTACCAACTGAGCTACCTGGCCGTTTTTATTCAATTTTACCAGCTCAACGAGCCATTTTAATAGATTACGGGAATATTAGGAAAAAATCAAGTCCACGATTTAGATAACTGTCATTGCGAGGAGGCCCGAAGGGACGACGAAGCAATCCCTTTATGATATCATCCAAAAGAATTAGGGTGCTCACTTGCGGAAGTCAGGAGCAGCCCCATAAATGGGGCAACTACAATTATTTGGAGCTGTGAGTTAAAATACTTAGCAAAGGGATGGTGAGAAACAATTAAGATTCGGCCTTCGATTATTCTTCTTAACGAGGACAAAGTTCTTTTGATGAAGTACCATTACGGCGAGACAGATGTCTGGGGTATCCCGGGTGGTAGTGTCCATAGCGGCGAGAGCCTAACCGATACTCTGCGGCGAGAAGTTGATGAAGAGCTTGGCATATCTATTGATGTCGGTGGGCTTGCTTGCCTCGTTGAGACCCCGACCGCTGCAAACGTTGAGCGTACTCTGCATTGCGTCTTTGTCGGTAGCGTGGCGAGTGGCATACCAGAGTTAAGTCTGGAGCATACAAGTGCTCTTTCTGTGTCCTGGATAGATTTAGAGTTAATTGAGACGCTAGTTCTTTATCCTCCTATAAATGATATTGTAAAGCAGGCGTTAAGCGGAAGTGTAGAACCGGGTTATCTCGGAATTCGCGAGAGGCAATGGTACTAAAAAACACTACATACCATGCTCTTCTTTGAACTTCCTTGATTTTTCCTCAAGCAGACTGCGCGTATCAGCACGCTTCTCCTCAAGTCGCTCGGCAATTTCGGGGTCTGCGACCGCCAGGATCTCGCAGGCAAGATAAGCCGCGTTAACTGCGCCGTCAATTGCAACGGTTGCGACAGGTATACCGGGTGGCATCTGAACGGTCGCATAAAGCGCGTCTACACCCCCTAAATCGCCGGACTTTAAGGGCACCCCGATTACAGGCAGAGTAGTGTGCGAGGCGATGAATCCGGCTAAGTGCGCGGCCATCCCGGCGCCGGCAATGATTATTGCAAGGCCCCTCTCACGGGCGGTCTTTGCGTACTCGGCGGTTTTGTCGGGTAGGCGATGGGCGGATAAGATATCCATCTCATACGGAACCCCCATCTCCTTTAGCACGTTAGCAGCTTTTTCCATTACGGGAAGGTCGCTGTCGCTTCCCATTAAAACACCAACGAGCGGCCTCGCTTCGGCCATCTACTACCACCTCAAGCCTTTTGTGTTAGAGCATTATAATATCATAATCGGCTAGAATTTGAAGCCCAATTAGATGGAGGCCTCGCTTTTTCGCGCCTCTTCAAGTGCATCTATTATCATGGCCTTGCTCGGCCATTCCTGAACGCCCTCGCCGGTTCGATAGATGCGGCAGGCAAGCGAATAGTCGGTCCGGTCACGGGCACTTTTGTCAACATCAAGCCCGTCGATACGGATTGTTGGGGAGCCCAGGAATTTAAACTTTGCTGCTTCTTCTGGGGTTTCAACGTCTGTTATATCAACCGGCTGTTCGATTCCAAACTCGGCCATTGCTTTATATAGCGTATCCTGCGCCTTCTCAAACGCCGGTCACCCTTTAAAGTAGAAAAGCTCGATTTTCATGTGACTCCTCCATGTATGAGAGTTAGTTTACTAAGATAATTATATCCTAGAAGGTAAGGTTTTATATATGCCTACATTTTTACCTTTTGAAACTGGCAAACAAAAACGGCCCACCTCTCGATAGACCGTCTGTGGCGGGAGCGACGGGATTTGAACCCGCGATCTTCGGCGTGACAGGCCGATGTGCTGAACCGCTGCACCACGCCCCCAGATATTTCATTAATAGCTTTCCTTAATGTCTGATGCTTTCTACTAAGAAGGCAGTTTTCAGAAACATGCCGGTAAAAATAGCCAAAAAGAATTATACTGTCTTTCATACAATATTGCAACGTGTAAGAGCCGTTTGATAAGACCGGGTCTGTGCTTTTGTACATAATTTAGGACGCAGTGGAAACAACGTCCCTCCTAGGCGAACAAACCCGACAAACACGATAGGTATTGCGCAATTTGTTGTATAACAAATATAATCAAATAAATACAATTTAATAAGCAGGGTATCGTAACTGCAAAGGAAGGGATAGGTTGAAGGAAGATACCTGGAAGTGTCGGCTAGGGGACGTAGTTGAGACGATTGTCGACGGCATCATCATAATGGATAAAGCCGGCCATATCACGTTTGCCAACACAGGCGCGGAAAAAATTCTTGGTCTTTCGCGAGATAAAATTATTAATCGAACTTGTATAGAACTCCCATGCAAGATCACCACTTTAGAAGGTGAGCCTCTATCTCCGGAAATGCTTCCATTTGCTCAGGCAATAAAAACCGGTAAACCGGTTTTTGATAGAGAACTTTCAATCGGACGCACTGACGGAGACCGGCGATTTGTATCTGTAAATGCCGCACCATTGCGAAACGAAGAAGGGCAGGTCGCCGGAATTGTTTTATCCCTTAGAGATATAACCGAGCGCAAGCAAGCAGAAGATTTGCTAAAAAAGAGCGAAAAGAAGCTTCGCGATATAACTTCCGTGTTGGGCGAGGGAGTTTACGTACTTGATAAAAACGGGCTTCTTACTTTCATGAACCCGGAGGCGGAGCATCTCCTGGGCTGGACCGAGGCGGAACTTCTTGGCAAAGATGTGCACGAAGCAATCCACTACCGAAAGGCAGACGGAACGCCGTTTCCTGCCGAAGAATGCCCGGTGCTCGGAATTATTGAATCGGGCAACATCTATCGCACCGATGACGATATATTTATCCGCAAGGATGGGGGTATGTTCCCGGTAGCCTATATTACCACCCCGATCATGGAAGACGGACGGGTCGTTGCTTCTGTTACAACTTTTCAAGATATAACCGAGCGCAAAAAAAACCGATAGGCTGCGCGATGCTTTAAACGATATCAACACGGCCATTAATTCAACACTTGACTTCGATAAGATAATGCAAAGGATTGTTGTAGAAGCCTGCAAGGTGATAAATTGCGAAACGACGACAATAGCCCTGCGTGAGGGAAACCGCTGGGTGATAAAATATTCCCACAGGTTTCCGCAGGAGGTAATTGGTTTAATCTTAACCGATAAAGAAGCACCCCATATGGCGCTTGCTGCCAGAACAAAAAAACCGGTCGCCATAAACGACACCTATAGCGACAACCGGGTCGACCCCGAAGTAATGAAGAAATACAATATACGCTCTACTCTGGTCGTTCCTTTAATAACAAAAGAGGGCGTTATCGGCGCGCTCTCTTTTCTCTATCATTCGGCTACGGTCGCTTTTGGTGAAGCTGAGATTGATTTTGCAAATAAGTTGGGAGCGTCTATTTCGCTTGCTATTGAAAACGCCCGTCTTTACGCGGGCCAGCGAAATATCGCAGATACCCTGCAGGGAGCGCTGCTTGTAGTACCGCAAAGGATAGAAGGTATTAATTTCGGCTACCTGTATCGAGCGGCGACAGATACTGCAAGGGTCGGGGGAGATTTTTACGATATATTTGAACTTGGGCCAGATAGAGTTGGCATGGTTGTAGGAGACGTTTCCGGTAAAGGATTACAGGCAGCAACTTTAACCTCACTTGTTAAGAGTACTATCTGGGCCTATGCTTATGATAATGGCTCCCCCGCCTTGATAATCACAAAAACCAACGAGGCGGTTGTAAAAGCATCTCCGCAGGAATTATTTGTAACTGCATTCTTTGGTATCCTGGATATGAGGTCAGGGGTTCTTTCTTACTGCAGTGCAGGACATCCCCCTGCGATAATTAAAAGAAAAAGCTCTGAGACTTTTTTTCTTACTACAAACTCTCCGGCTGTCGGAGCTTTTAGCGGATTAAGCTATATCAATAACGAGGAAATACTTGGAAAAGGCGATGTTTTAATTCTTTATACCGATGGGGTAACCGAAGCAAGACGAGGCAGCGAATTCTTCGGCGACCAGAGGCTTATCGGCTTCATAAAGGGTCTAAAATCTTTGAAAGCCAGAGAACTCCCGCGAGTGATCTTTAACGAGGTTACAAGTTTTTCCGGTGAAGTACTATCCGACGACATAGCTTTGCTTACAGTTTCTTTTGAACGGCCCTTGGCTACCTTGATTAACTAACTTTCTTGAGCTTGTTAACCTGTCTTTTGGGGCGATTGGCCGCAAGATCGTATGCGGTTTGAATAAAACTAAATTGGTGGGAGTTACAGGATTTGAACCTGTGACCCCCTGCTTGTAAGGCAGGTGCTCTCCCGCTGAGCTAAACTCCCAATTAAAGAAAATAGAAAATTGAAAATAGACCGAATCGAAAATGGCTTAGGGTAAATAACCCTCATCTATCAAACTTATCCCACAATATATAATCTACTTCTCTATTTTCTATTTTCGATTCTCTACAAAAATTGCTCTGCGAGCAATTTTTGTGCCCCCAGGGGAATTCGAATCCCCGCCGCAGCCTTGAAAGGGCTGTGTCCTAGGCCTCTAGACGATGGGGGCATGGTGAGCCGTGAAGGATTCGAACCTTCGACACCCGGATTAAAAGTCCGGTGCTCTACCAACTGAGCTAACGGCCCAAAAAGGATTTTCCAAGATCGAGAACAAAAATATTGTAGCGGAACATCGCGGTACCGCTACAGCAAAAGTTATGATACTACAGCTAAAGCTAGATGTCAATCATGTCAGGCGGGCATAAAACCCGCCCAATTTTGTATATTTATCACTAGTGCCGGAAATGGCGAACACTTGTAAAAACAAGTGGGATGCCGTGCTCGTTGGCCGCCGCGATGACCTCGTCGTCGCGAATCGAGCCTCCCGGCTCTACTATGCAAACCGCACCTGCCTCAACAGCAGCATCCAGGCCATCCCTAAATGGGAAGAAGGCATCGGATGCGACAACCGCGCCCTTCACCTTATCGCCACCTTTGTGTGCACCCAGCCAGGTTGAATCGACCCGGCTCATCTGGCCGGCCCCGACCCCAACGGTTGCCTGATCTTTGACGTAGATAATGGCGTTTGATTTGACATGCTTTGCAACCTTCCAGGCAAAGACCATGTCCTCCCACTGGGCCTCGGTAGGCTGGGCCTCGCTTACCACGCGCCAGTTGGCCACCGACTCCTCGATGTTGTCGAAGTCCTGAATAAGCACGCCGCCACTCACTCGCCGGATGTCATGGTTAAAGTAATCCATCTTGTTGATACCGCCGGTATCGATCAGGCGAAGATCGGCTTTTTTGGTTAAAACATCGAGCGCCTCCGGCAAGTAGCCCGGCGCGATAACAACCTCGATAAATATCTTGGCCATCTCCTCGGCAGTGGCTTTATCCACCAGTTGGTTTAAGGCGACAATGCCGCCAAACGCAGAGACCGTGTCGCACTCGTAGGCTTTTTGGTACGCCTTGGTCAGATCGCGCCCCGTGGCGCAGCCACACGGGTTGTTGTGTTTGATGATTGCGCAGGCCGGCTCATCAAACTCGGCAACCAATGCCCAGGCCGAGTTCACATCCAGGATGTTGTTGTATGAGAGCTCCTTACCGTGGATTTGCCTGAAGTTTACCAGGGTATCATCCGGTGCGCCCGCCTGGCGGTAGTAGGCCGCCTTCTGGTGCGGGTTCTCGCCGTAGCGGGTGTTCATAATTTTCTCAAAGACATAGACCGCAACTTCCGGGAACTCTTCTTTAGCCTCGTAGCCGATCAGCCACTGGGCGATTGTTGCGTCGTACATCGCGGTGTGCTTAAAGGCATCTTTGCAAAGCGCAAAGCGGGTATCACGGCTAACCATCCCGTCGTTTGCACGCATCTCGTCTAAAATCTTGGTATACCAGGAGGACTCTACAACAACCGCAACGCCTTCAAAGTTCTTGGCAGCCGCTCTTATCATTGTGGGCCCGCCGATGTCTATGTTTTCAATTGCCTCATCCAGCGTAACGCCCGCTTTTGCGATCGTTGCCGCAAAGGGATAGAGGTTTACGCAGACCAGATCAATCGGGCCTATTCCGGCCTCCTCGATCTGCCTCATGTGCTCTTCTTTCCTGCGATCGGCCAAGATGCCGCCTGCAATCTTGGGATGCAGGGTCTTAACACGGCCCTCCATCATCTCAGGGAAGCCGGTATAGTCGGATACCTCAACTACCTCTATTCCTGCATCTCTTAAAGCCTTAGCGGTTCCGCCGGTCGAAAGAATCTCGACCCCAAATTCTTTCAATCCCTTGGCGAACTCCACCACACCGGCTTTATCAGAGACGCTTATTATCGCCCGTTTGATTTTGATTTTGTCGATCATGTACCGCCTCCTGTGTTTAATGACTAAACTTATCAC
>CADDYS010000078.1 GCA_902810715.1 bacterium
CTTGTTTGACCTGGCCCCACCACATCGTAATACATTCTTAGCGTGCCATCAGGAAAGCGATAGACATACGGCGTATGAAAGCCAGTCGTGCCGACAGGGTCTTCTGGGCCAAAATCAAGTCGAACCCCTGGCTCTTTAACCCAAAAACCCGATGGTGATTCACTTACATCCAGATGTGACGCATCCACAGGAAAAGAAATTGTTACCAGCAAGCAGAATAAGCTTATTGAGAGTATGATTCCTACTCGCTTCCTGATCCCCAAATGCTTTCCTAATAAATGCTTTTTCATATATACCTCCCCAAAAGATAATCAGCCCCTTAGGTCAGGAATAGTCATGCGAAAAGAGTTTGCCAAGGTAATGCATCTTATCAAACAAGAACAATAGCTATATTACGGGATGACGATGGTTAAGCATAGGTTATGGCGATTATATGAAGGTATTACGATTCGGTGATCTTATGCTGGAAACAATCGCCACGTGGATTATTTATCTTTTGTAGAATAACTACTGTTCCGATATTATATTTAATATTTAATATTTAATATGTAGACTATATCGACAATAGACGCTAGATTCTTTAGAAATTATCTTGGCAATTTCTGGGTTTTTGTTGAAGGATTCGGTGCAAAATCTATCTCGCTTTTATTGCCGACAACCAGATGTTTAGGTCTTTCTTAACGATCATAAAGTATAATCTTTAAAGCTTCGCTTACGTATTTTGCCTGCTCTTCGGTCATATTTAGGCTGCATGGAAGGTTAATTCCATAGGGAGAGATAGAATAGCTGGTAGCATTGCGCTCTCTTGCCTCCTTGGCCTGCTCTAGGTGCTTGTAAGCGGGTATGGAGCTTAGAGGGTGGAAGAACGGCCTACTATCGATACCTCTTTCAAGTAGAAGTTGCATTAGGTGGTCTTTTTTAATGCCAAGCTTCTTGTCCAGAACTACTGTTGCCATCCAATAAGAATTCTTGGTTCCAGGCAGCTCGAAGTTTAAGGAAATGCCATCTATGCCCAAAAGTTCTTGCTCGTACCATGAAAATATCTGCCTTTTTTTCTCAACCAGCTCATCTACCCTCTCTAGCTGAGCTAATCCTAGGGCCGCCTGCATGCTGCTCATTTTGTATTTAAAGGCAACCTCGGTATTGTAAAACATTACGTCGCCAGGGTTGCGGCCGTGGTCCCTTAAGAAGAGGCACCGACGGTAGATCTCTTCATCATCTGTGACCAACATCCCGCCCTCGCCGGTCGTAAGGGTTTTTGAACCATGGAAGCTAAAACCCCCGGCATCTCCAAAACTTCCGCATCTTCTACCTTTATGTTCTGACCCCAGTGCTTCTGCCGCATCCTCAATTACGGCTATGCCGTGCCGCTTAGCTACTTCAACGATTGCATCCAGGTCTGGCATACCACCATAGAGATCAACAGCAATTACTGCCTTAGTCCTCGATGTTATCAGCTTCTCCAATGCCTCTGCTGATATGCACCAGGTCTTCTCGTCTACGTCTGCAAATACGGGCGTTGCTCCCACGTAACTAACCGGTGCAGCGCTAGCAATCCACGTAAGGTCTGGTACGATGACTTCATCGCTCGGACCTACACCCAAAGCTGCCAGTGACAAGTGAATTGCAGAAGTGCAGGAAGGTAGTGCGATAGCATACTTTGTGCCAATGTATTGCGCAAAGGCTTTTTCGAAACGGTCGTTATACATATTGGCGTTGCCGTACCACGCATTGGTGACAGCATCGGTTACATAATCTATTTCTTTTTGGGTGATCCAAGGCCCAGCGACCGGAATTCGCTCCATGTTAGAACACTACTCCTTTACACACTTGAGATATCCATCCGGTGCTACCGTTATCAGAAGTTTTCCCTCGATTTCTTTATCAATCTCAAAGCGATCGTTCATCTCCAAAAACTCCCATACGGCAGTTTTGGGATTATTGCCCTTATCCCAGGGACGATCTGGGAAGAATCCTTCCGGCATGTCTTCTACTACTGTATCAAAGACCACAAGGTAACTACCCTTTGTTACTAGAGGAGAATAGAGCTCCAATTCCTTAAGAACATGTTCGTGAGTATGATTTGAGTCAAGAACCACTAAAATCCTTTTCTTGCCCTTAGCGAATTCATAGACCTTCTTAACTATACCTTCGTCGATTGAAGAGCCCTCCATCATCGTAATTCGCTTAAACATCGGATGATTCTCGATCTCCACACGATTGTGCTCTCGGATATCTATATCAATCCCTAAGACCTGCCCATCTTTGCCTATGAGCTCCAGCAGCGAAGCATAAAAGATTATTGAACCCCCGTGCGCTATTCCTGTTTCAATAATTAAATCAGGTTTAACGCTCCATACGATTTCCTGCATCGCTATGATATCCTGGGGAAATTGTATTATCGGTCTACCCATCCAGCTAAAATTGTAAGAATACTTGTAGACAGATACATCTGCAAGCCACTTGTTAGATAAGGATTTGAGATCGATACTTCTCGCGAGGTTTTTAATGCTTTCCTGCTTCTCTTTTTCAAATGGCTCTTTCACCAACTACTGCTCCTAACTCAAATTGCCCTAACTCGATTTTCTTCTTAAAACAACCATTCTTACCGGGCTAAACTGTCCGACCCAAGGCAGGTTTACGGCAAGCCGGTGTATCTCGTGATCGTAATCCGGCTCCTCGCCGCGCATCTTACACATTGCCGAATAAATTACGCGAGTTGCAAAATAGTAAGAGCTAGAAAAATCCTTGAAAACAATATCGTCAAAGTAGGGTTCAGCGTAATGAGCAAAATCGCCCTCTTTAAAATAAAGGTTATGCCATCTTACGGGAATCTCTGGCAAGCCTACCTCGCGACGGGCATTATTCATGTTACTCTGTCCCTCTACAAAATTTTCGATGGCAATATAGTATCCAGCAGGTTTAATTCGACTCGCTATTAGGCTTATGGCCAACGACTGTTCTTCAGCAGAATCAAGATTGATGAGGCATCTATCGCTAATCGCCACATCAAATACTAAATCCCTGCTAACCTTGTCGAGTTCTAGAACACTGCCGATTGAAAAACTAATGCGACTTTTTAGGTCAGGCTGGTCCATAAGCCTTTGATTAGCAATAGCAACCATATGCTCGCTATAATCAATGCCAACAAATTTAAAGTTGGGTAGCTCTTGCGCTACTTTAATGGTCGAATATCCGTCTCCACAACCTACATCAAGGATAACACTTTCATCTGGGACATCTAACGATTTAAGTCTTGTTTTGATAGTTCTGATCTCTAACTCCCTTAGATGAACATCATCTGTAGTTGCAGCTTGATTATTTAAAAACTTTCTTGCCCGCTCGTCCCAGTATTTTTTTACCTCTTCCCTTTGCGCCATATTAACTCTCCATAAATCTATCTAAAATCTGCAAAAGATTTGTCTGCATCCGAAATTATCTTTTCTGAAATAGGCCACTCAATCCCAAATGCCGGATCATCCCACCGTACACCCCCTGCACACTCTGGATGATAGAATTCGGACATTTGATAAAACACTTCCGTATTGTCCTTAAGAGTTTGAAACCCGTGAGCGAACCCTTCGGGAATATACAGCATCCTTCTATTTTCATCGCTTAATTCTGCTGATATCCACTGCTTATAGGTCCCTGAGCGAGGGCGCAAATCTAAAATCACATCGTAAATCGCTCCCCTTATACAGCTAACCAACTTAGCCTCCTCGTAAGGCGAAGCTTGATAATGCATGCCTCGCAGCGTACCCTTCCTCTTGTTATAGGATACGTTGCACTGCGCAACATGTGAACTTAGGCCATGTTCTTCAAATTCTTTTTGGCAGAAGGCGCGGGCAAAAAAGCCTCGCTCATCTTCAAGCGGTTCAATTTCGATAATATATGCGCCTTTAAGTTTTGTCTCTTTAAAAATCATCTTATATCGCAGCTACTTCTGGGATCGGTACTACGAACTTGCCTCCCCAATCTCTGATATCGCTCATTTGCTCTATTATCTCGTCTTTTAGATTCCATGGTAAAATAAATACGTAATCAGGCTTTGTTTCACGGATTGCATCCGGAGCTTTAATCGGGATATGGGTTCCTGGCAGATATAGTCCTTGTTTACGTGGACTGCGATCAACCGTATAATCCAGAAAATCCGTACGGATGCCGCAATAATTTAGCAGTGTGTTACCTTTAGCTGGGGCTCCGTACCCGACTATAATCTTTCCTTCGCGCTTCGCCTTGATGAGAAATTCCAATATCTTGCGTTTAGTCTTTTTTACCTGCTCGGAGAAATTTTGATATGTTCTTAGGTCTCTCAACCCGGCGGATTCTTCTCGCTTCAAAAGCTCTGTTACTCGAGAACCAATTGGTTTATTGTTGTCATCCGCATATCTAGCATAAACGCGCAGAGACCCTCCATGGGTAGGGAGCTCTTGCACGTCAAAAATTATCAGATCATGCGACTCAAAAATGCTGGTCATGGTAGTTAAAGAAAAGTACGAGAAATGCTCGTGGTATATAGTGTCAAACTGGTTTTCCTGTATTAATCGAAGTAAATGCGGAAACTCTGCCGTAATTACGCCATCCGGTTTTAGGAGAATCTTGAGGCCGCCAATAAAATCATGAAGATCTGGTACATGGGCTAGCACATTGTTGCCGACGATGAGATCGGCCCTCCCGACTCGTGCAAGTATATCCTGAGCCAGTTTCACACCAAAAAAATCGACAATCGTTGGTATTCCCTTCGCCTGGGCTACCTCAGCTACATTAGCGGCTGGCTCAATGCCAAGTACCGGAATACCGGCTTCCTTGAAGTATTGCAGCAAGTAACCGTCATTACTGGCGACTTCAACTACTTGCGAATCTTTACTATACGAAAACCGCTCCATCATAAGCCTCGTATATTCTTCTGCATGCTTCAACCAGCTCTCAGAGTAAGAACTAAAATAAGCATAATCGCTAAATATTTGCTCTGGGGTTTCGAACTCCTCTAACTGAACCAAGAAACAACTCTCACACACATACGCATGCAGTGGATAAAAGTTCTCTTTATCCTTTAACTCTTCTGGCCGAATATAGGAATTCGCTAAAGGTGACATACCTAAATCTACAAAGGTATGCGTTAAATTAGCGTTACAAAAACGACATCTCTGCTCTGTCAAAATATACTCTCCACTGTATCTAAACAACCTAACTACATTGGCCTGTTCGCCCAATCAGGTGCGAATTGCTGACCTACTTGGATAAAAGAATCCTTCCGATTCCAATTTGCATGAGAAGATTGATAGCACCGTTTGCATTCTCCAGGCATTGTTTCAGGATCATTTACACGAGATCTAAAGTCCTGGTATTCAGCAGAGTTCCACATTTCTTCAAATGTGTCATACTTCGAATAAGGGAATAGCTTTGTGGCGCTAGATTGACATGGACGAACATAGCCATCCGAGCCAAGGAAAAAATCACGCCAACCGACAAAGCAATCTTTGTGATAATTGCGCCCAGCTATATCCTCACCCTGGATATAAGGGAGTTTTATCTTAACCCCCAACGATTCAGCTAATTGAATCGACTCATTAAAAACCCGTTTTACCTCTTCTTGTTGCTCCCATAATGATTCACTTAACAGCTTATCGCTGAAAACAGTCAGGTATACGACTTTTACTTCTTCTAGTCCTAAATCGCAAGCCAGTCGAACCAGATCGGGTATTTCTTGGAGATTCGATTGCATTGCAGTAAATACAAAGTTTATATAGGGATAGCTCACTCCTAATTTTTGTTTCTGTTTAACGATAAGTGAGAGATCCGATACGATCTGCTCAAAATTAGAGCCAATGCGAATCTTGTCGTTAGTAGATGCGCGAGCACCATCCAAGCTAACTGCCATAATATCGACCTGGTATTCAAACAAGGCATCTCTTATACTTTTTAGTCGGGTTCCGTTCGTGACAAAATACTTCCTTGTTGGATACCGACGTAAATACTCGAGTATTTCTTTGAATTTTGGATGGATAGTCGGCTCACCCCATCCAAACAAAGTAACTTCTTCTGTAACTTCAAGCACCTTAGTTAGTCTATCAAGATACGACAAATCAAAAACTGTTTTACTAAAGCGGGCTTCGTCGCGTCCGCACATAACGCATCTAAGATTGCAAGCATTTGTTAACTCCAGGATAATTCTCCTCGGAAAGGATGCTAGGTTTTTCTCCCTACTCTCCAACTCTCCGAGGTTTAGGTCACTGTTTATTTTCTGCTTACTAGTCAAATCCTTAGTTTGAAGCAGATCGATAGTTTTAGCCCTTAACACCATGATAATCCCCCTAAGAGTTACCACACCTTCCAGGGAGCTTTCCTCAATTCCCATAGCTCTTCGAGCTTTACTTTATCTCTCAACGTATCCATCGGTAGCCAAAAGCCCGTATGTTTATAAGCTGATAACTGACCAGCTTTTGCTATCCGTTCCAGCGGTTCCCGTTCCCATACTGTCGTATCACCGTTGATGAAGCTGAAAACCTTAGGCTCAAGAACAAAAAACCCTCCGTTAATCCAACCGCCATCTCCTTGAGGTTTTTCTTCAAAATCAACTATCAAGTTCTGGTTCAAGTCTACTGCTCCAAAGCGACCTGGTGGTTGAACTGCGGTTAATGTAGCCCATGTCCCTTGCTTCTTATGGAAAGTAATAAGATCGCTAACATTAACATTGCTTATACCGTCACCATAAGTGAAACAAAAAGTTTCGTTACCGACATAGTCCTCGACCCTTTTTAAGCGCCCGCCCGTCATAGTTGCCTCACCGGTATCGATTAACGTAACGCGCCAAGGCTCACAGAAGTGGTTGTGGACAGACATTTTGTTTTCTTGTATGTCGAAGGTAACGTCTGATTGGTGGAGGAAGTAATTAGCAAAGTATTCCTTAATTAAATAACCTTTATAGCCTAAACAGATGATGAAGTCGTTTATCCCATAGTGAGAATATATTTTCATAATGTGCCAAAGGACGGGTTTGCCCCCGATTTCAACCATTGGCTTGGGCTTTAAATGAGTCTCTTCACTGATGCGAGTGCCCATGCCGCCTGCTAAGATAACGCATTTCATGATTAGTGCTCGCCTTCCAATCTAATGCTAACATTACTAATATCGGGCATTGCTCTAATATGTTTACTACTAATAGCAGCACAACCTACTATATCTGTTACGATTAATTGTAAGGGTATTTTCCATAAAAATGAACCTAGCGATTCCATATAGGTAGAGTAAATTGAAATTGCAAGACGCGACCGTTGAGTATCAAGTAACTAAGGCCAAACTTGCCAGTATTTCATAAACCGAAAAGATTAAGTAGCCTGCGCTGGATTATTCTCTTGGCAAACCAATAGTATTTCGTGCCTTCTACAGCTTGCAGTTGATCACTGAGATACTCCTTGGCATACTCCTGCGGAAAAATATGCTTTTGCGGGTCAGAGATGATAACCTCATCAATCACATCTTCTCTATCAGTAGATCTGGGATACCGTTTGTCAAATAATACTCGTTTATCAATCGCTATCCTTGTGCGCGCTAAGGCCGCTAGAACGAGACTCATATCAGAGCCCCAATTAGAGGTTAACGGAGAGACCTCCCACGCCTTCCTGCATACATTTAATCGATATACGCTATAAATTAGGTTGGCCTTTCCCCATATTTCTGGATCTCGCATAAAGTTTTGAATGCTTGCTAGCTTGCTGCGCTTCGCAAATTTAGAGAAATCAGGGTATCTCCATATCACTCTTCCAAACGAATCGCTACTGACAATGTTAGTAAAGGCCATCCCATACGACTTATTCTTCTCCAGGTTGCCAACACAAGCGCTTAAGAACTCCGGATACCAAACATCATCAGAAGCCAACCACGCAAAATACTCGGAATCAGCAATATCTAGCAAAAATTTAAAATTCGCCGTGCCCCCAATGTTTTGTTCTTGTTGGTAATAGTTAATTCGATCATCAACCGCACAATAGGCTCTGCAAATTGTTTCGGTCTCATCTGTTGATTTGTTATCGGAGATGAAAAGCTTCCAGTCGGTAAGTTCCTGATCTCTGACCGAATTTATTGCTTTTGTTATGAACCTGGCTCCATTATATACGGGCATACCAATGAACACTTTAGCCATTTAGACTCCTATAAAATTAATGTGTCCCAGGACTAGGTACATAGTGGTGAAGGATTTTCCGCTTTGTTTGTCTGCTTATACACTTACTCGGTCTTTATGGACACAACATTAATACTATTTTTAGAAATCGTCATGAAAATGTCTTCAGAAAACAGAACCTTCGGTCGATAACTAGCATTAGCCAATGCAGCAGGCTGAATATAGTCTAACAACCAGAAACACCCGTCGTCTATAGCAATATATAACAGTAATGGCGGAAGGAGATGTCCTATGATAAGCGCAATTATGCCAGTATATAATGGGGCAAAGTTTCTACGAGAGTCTATTGAAAGCATCTTAAACCAAACAGAGGGTGACTTTGAGCTAATAATAGTAAATGACGGCTCAACAGATGAAGGTGAAGAGATCATCCTCTCTTATACTGATCCAAGAATTGTCTATATAAAACAGGATAATGCCGGTGAAGCTGCAGCAAGAAATACTGGTCTAGAGCATGCCAGGGGAGATTTCATTGCCTGGCAGGACGCAGATGATATATCCCTTTCTCCCCGCTTTGAGATACTAAAGAGACAGTTTACTTCCCCATCTATTGGATTTGTGCACAGTGATTTTCTGTTGATCAACGAGTTTGGTAAGCCAATCGGATACTGGCAATCCAGCAATATAGAGAAGCAACGTATGTTAAAACGTTTTCTAAAAGTGGGAACGCCCTTTAACAACCCCAGTATGATGCTGCGTCGCGAGATGCTTGAGGGCTTTCAATATGATGCCAATCTTCGCATAGGTACAGACTCTGATATGGTATTTCAACTTAGCCGCGATTGGGAGTCAGTGCATGTCCCTGAGCCGCTAGTTTTGTATCGGCGTCACTCAAATAATGCGACAGTGCAATCGAACTTCGAAGATCTAGATATGGTGCATGTGAGGAAATTTCTCAATTCTCACAGCTTTGAAGAATTATTCCCAGAACTCAACTGGAAAAATGGCATCGCTAACGACAGCATGGCAAAAGCTTGCGCACTTGTAGGCTTGTTTATGGCTCGTCGACGGAAGATGGACGAGGCCGAGGTCTGGTTTGAAAGGGCGGCAAATCTAGTCAATAGCACAGATAGTAACCTCTTTACTCGAGCCATGATAGGACTGATCAACGGACAACCGGAGATGGCGGTAGAGCTACTTAATTCTTGTAGCACCCGCGACCATATAATCGAGAACTATCTCGGCGAAGCGGCGCTATTAATGGGTCGGCTGGAGCAAGCATTTGACCACTTCATTAAGTCATTGGAGCTATCGCCGCATTATGACGATGCGATGGATAACCTGAAAAAGCTGGGGCAGCATATTGGTCTAACACTCGTATAAGAACTATAACCAAAACTCTTCAAGACGGAGGCCGTGCAAAAAAGCCATGTAGCTTTTAAGGTTAAGAGTGAAAGGATTCCTGTTATGTTTTTCCCAGAAAGAATCAGGAGTATCGAACCAACAGATCGTGTACTAGAAATAGGCCCAGGTGGAACCCCTCATCCACGATCTGATGTGTTGCTGGAGAAGATATTTGAAGACCCTGGAGAGGCTAAGGCGCAGCGCGGGCACATGCCCGAGCTAAATACCGATAAAGAAGTCGTCTTCTACATGGGAGGCAGGTTCCCGTTTAAAGATAAAGAATTCGACTACGTCATCTGCTCACATGTTTTAGAGCATGTAGAAGATGTTGATCGTTTCCTCAGCGAAATTATGAGGGTCGGCAAAAAGGGATACGTGGAATATCCGACAATATACTACGATTACATCTACAACATCCCCGAACATATTACATTTCTTATGAGGAGAAACGGTGTGGTCAACTGGATACCAAAAGAAGAAACCGGAATAAATAATTTTGGGATCGTCAACAGCTTCTTCCACGAGTCCCTCGACAAGCAATTCTTTGACCTTGTGGATACGCTTAAGTATTACATATTTGAGGGCTTTGAATGGTTTGGCTATATCCCGTCAAGAAGAGTAAATTCGCTCGACCAGGTTTGCTATACCAAGGACGAGATTGGCCGTCTGCCTTACCGGCACGTAATAAATACCGGTGTAATACCGATAATAGCTGAGGCAACAACAGATACCTTGCAGCCGACGTCTCAAGAGAGCAGCGGAGATATATCATTATCTAAGGTAGACGATCTTGAGTTCCTCGTATCTAACGGTTTGGTGGATCCAGAATCGCCCGTTCGTATTCACTTCGGCTGTGGAAACAGGCGACTTGAGGGATATATAAATGTCGGCTACCCCTCTTCTGCGGATAACGGCAATAATGTAACCGCTGATGTCTTTGCTGATATCACCGACTTAAATTTCCCTGACGAGAGTATCGATGAAATAAGACTCTACCGGATACCTAAGGATTTCGATCGCGTAACTGCTCTTATATCGCTAATCCGTTGGCACTCCTGGCTTAAAGCTGGTGGCAAGCTTCATATCGAAGCACCAGATTTAGTTAATAACAGACACTTCCTCGAGCGTTTGGGGTTCTCCCCTATTAAAACAGGCTTAATAAAACGGCCGTTTAAAGCCCGCTCTTCAGATACCAGGGTGATCGTAGTAAAAGATAGAGCTGTGCCATTGCAGGAGCTGCTGGAAGTTGCCAGCAATCTTTTGTTGCAGGGCATGACCTTGCCAGCTGAAGAAGAGATCTATCGCTTACAGAAACGTAAGCTTTACTCTGCATTAAATGCCGATCAAGTCGAACAACAAGACATGGGTCTCTCGGAGGAATTGAGGAAACGAAACGAGGCAGAGCTGGCCTTGACGGGGGGTAGAGCTAAATCAATCGGGTTAATATTTAGTAAAGATCGCGCAATGCAGTTGGACGCCACACTGCGGTCTTTCGTATTGCACTGCAAAGATGTCCAATCAGTTGATCTAAAGGTTATTTATAAAACTTCTAACCCATCGCATGAGGAGCTTTATAAAATCTTGGCAAACGAACACAGCTTCATAGATTTTATCAAAGAGGTTGATTTTAAGAAGCAAATGTTATCACTTCTCCCCATTTACCAATATATCCTGTTCCTTGTCGATGATAATATTTTTGTCCAGGATTTTCGCTTGGCAGATATTATCGAAAGCTTGAGAAGTAACAGTGATGCTCTCGGTTTTTCTTTAAGGTTAGGCACCAACACCACGTATTGCTATACGCTGGATAAAGAGCAGAGTTTGCCTGGATTCGAGGAAATGAATGGAGAGATACTGAAATACTGCTGGATTCAAGCAAATTATGATTTTGCCTATCCTCTGGAGGTATCTAGCTCGATGTACCGAGTGGAGGATATATTACCACTTCTGATCCAGGTGGACTTCTCAAATCCAAACACCCTAGAGGCAAAAATGGATGAGAATAAATACGTTTTCAGCAGGAAGGAACACTTACTCTGCTATAAGCAATCCGCTACGTTTTGTAACCCCATAAATATCACGCAATCTGTTTACCCAAACCGAGTGGGCAACGTAGAAAATTACTCATTAGAATCGCTCGCAAGCATGTTCGGGAAGGGCTATAGGATAGATGTAGAAAGTTACTCTGGTTTTATACCTAACGCTTGCCACCAAGAGGTTGAACTTAAGTTCCAACAAATGCTTAGCGAATGTTTCGGCTAGGAATCCGGGCTCGAGAATATAGATTTAGGTGCGCGGATGACCGCTAGAACCGAGTTATACCAAAGCACTAATGCTCCGCTTAATCTCGGCAATCAGCGGTGAGTCGGGGTATTTTTTAGCGCCCGCATCGAGTATATGTAAGCGTCAAACTATCCCCACCTGGCTTAACCCCTAAGATTGTAAGATAATCGCCTCAAATACATATTTCAAGGAGGATTATCTTATGGCGGGAACCGAACGGCAAATAGTAAGGCGAAAAGAATG
>CADDYS010000079.1 GCA_902810715.1 bacterium
ATATAAAATAACCCTGGATATCTCGCTCAAACTTAAAGCCAAACTTGAATCAAAAGGCGTTAAGGTGATAATGACCCGCGAGAAAAACGACGTGAATTTGGGCAATATCGAGCGAGCACAGGTTGCAAACAACGCCGGCGCCGCCCTATTTGTAAGGATTCATGCCGACGGGGATACCAACCATGATAAAAACGGCATATCGACGCTTTATCCTGTCTCGAATCAGTGGACCGCCCCGATTTATAAGGACAGCAAGAGTGCGGCGGGCATCGTCCAAAAAAGCGTGGTCGCGGCCACAAGTCACAAAGATAACAGCATCGTTGCCCGCGGAGATCTTACCGGCTTTAACTGGTCGAAGGTTCCCGCAATTCTGGTGGAGGCCGGCTTTATGACCAATCCCGAAGAAGACGCCGCTTTAAATGACTCCTCATACCAAGACAAACTCGCCGAAGGCATCTGCAACGGCATCCTCAACTACCTGCAAACAAAAAGTTAATTTTGGGTAAATAATCATCGTTAATTCAATGCATAGGGATGGTTGCATGCAGCCATATCAATGGACGGCAGAAGATGCCTATCGCGAATTGGAAACATCGCCGAGGGGTCTTACCGGCAAAGAAGCGGCGTCTCGATTGCAAAAATACGGTCCTAATAAACTTCCTGAAGCAAAGCGCAGGCCGCTAATTTTTAGTTTCCTGGCCAATTTGTATAACCTTTTTGCAATTCTTCTGTGGATTGGCGGCATATTGGCGCTTATCGGCGGCCTTCCTCAACTTGCTTATGCAATATTTGTTGTCATTATCTTAAATGCGGTTTTTGCCTTCTTTCAGGAATATAAGGCCGAAAAAGCTACAGAGGCTTTAAAACAGTTGCTTCCAAGTTTTGCTAGGGTATCGCGGGAGGGCGAGGTAAAGCAGATATTAGCTGAAGAGGTTGTCCCCGGCGATATTTTAGTTCTTGATGAAGGGGACAATATTTCTGCGGATGGCCGTCTCATTGATGCATTTGGAATGCGCACGATAAACGCGGCATTTACCGGGGAGTCAGCACCGGCTAGAAGGACTACCGATGCTGTACTGAAAGACGTTCACATTACAGAGGCACCTAATCTCGTGTTTGCGGGCACCAGTGTTGCCGGTGGCTATGGAAGAGCTGTTGTTTACGCCACCGGCCAGCAGACGGAGTTTGGTAAGATCGCCAATTTAACACAAACAATTAGTGTAGAACCAAGCCCGCTGGAAAGGGAAGTTGCAAAAGCCACCCGGGTGGTTGCATTATTAGCCGTTGGTTTTGGTGTCGTCCTTTTTTTAATATCCATATTTGTCACAGAGCTTGGAATCACGGCCAGCCTGCTTTTCGCGATAGGTATTATTGTTGCCAACGTTCCCGAGGGATTACTTCCTACACTATCGCTGTCACTTGCCATCGGTGTTCAAAGAATGGTTAGAAGGCATGCTCTTATAAAGAAACTATCAAGCGTAGAGACCCTCGGCTCCACGACTGTTATCTGCACGGATAAAACGGGCACCCTAACCCAGAACGAGATGACCGTGCGTGAAATTTGGGTCGATAATAGTATCTTGGATGTATCCGGTGTGGGTTACGAGCCCGTCGGGGATATTTTTGCTAATGGACGTAAGCTAACTAAAGACGAGCTAAAGCAATACGAGCTTTTTTGGCGTTCAGCTTCATTTTGTAATACATCCAGACTTCTGCCGCCTGGTGACGGAAGGCGCGGTTGGGGGGTAGTGGGTGATCCTACCGAAGCGGCGATTCTCGTTGCAGCACGCAAGGCGGGGTTTAATATTGAGGAAGAACTTAAAAAGTTCCCCCGAGTCTTTTTAATCCCGTTCGAGTCTGCCCGTAAAAGAATGACGAGCATTCATGAGGTGGGCGCGATCGATGAGGCCTGCGTTAAAGGCGCGCCTAAAGAGACCCTGGATTTAAGCACTAGAATAAGGCTGAACGGCAACGTAGTGCCGCTAACAGATGATATGCGCAGAGAGATTATAAGGGTAAATGATGATTTTGCCCGGCGAGGACTGAGGGTTCTTGCTATCGCCTACCGTGGCATCACGCCCGACATCGGGTTTACGGCAGGCAGTGTTGAAAGAGACCTCGTATTTTTGGGTTTGATGGCCATGCAGGACCCACCGCGGCCCGAGGTGGAACATGCTGTTGCGGTGGCCCAGCACGCCGGTATCCGCATTATTATGATCACCGGTGATTACGGACTTACGGCGGAGTCGATTGCTCGAAAAATAGGGATAGTAAAGAGTGAAAGTCCAAGAATCATAACCGGTGGTGAACTTGATGCGATGTCTGAGGAGGTTCTTGAAGAAGCACTATATACAGGCGAGGTCATCTTTGCTCGTGTAGCACCGGAGCACAAGTTGAAGATAGTCTCAGCTTTCAAAGATAGAGGCGAAATTGTTGCAGTTACCGGAGACGGTGTTAATGATGCGCCAGCCTTAAAAAGGGCAGATATCGGTGTGGCTATGGGAATTACAGGTACCGACGTGGCTAAAGAAGCATCTGAAATGATACTTACCGATGATAATTTTGCAAGCATAGTCGCTGCAATTGAGGAAGGGCGAAGTGTATTTGATAATATTAAAAAGTTCGTTACCTATATATTCGCTCATCTAACGCCAGAAGCAGTCCCCTTTATCCTGTTCGTTGTGTCGGGCGGCGCCATACCGCTCGGCATAACAGTTCTTCAAATTCTTGCTATTGACCTTGGCACCGAGACCTTGCCGGCACTTGCTCTAGGTGTAGAAGCGGCCGAGCCGGGAATAATGGAGCGCCGGCCGAGAAAGAAAGGCGAGGGTATTATAGATAGGGCGTTGCTATTTAGGGGCTATGTTTTTATGGGACTTATAGAATCTGCCCTCGTTTTGGCGGGTTACTTCATGGTTTTATACCTGGGAGGATGGAGGCTCGGTACACCCGATATATCCAATCCGTCAAACCCGCTTTATAACCTTTACCTGACAGCAACAACGATGACCTTTCTTGGTATTGTCGGCACTCAGGTAGGAACGGTGCTTGCATCTCGCACAAATCGCGCTTCGGTTTTCGAAATAGGATTGTTCTCAAATAGATGGATTATCTACGGCATTATTTTCGAACTGCTGATCGTGGCCACTATAATCTATGTGCCGTTTCTTCAGGGCATATTCGGTACCACACCATTAGGTATAGTTGAGTGGCTATTGGCCTTATCCTTCGGCGTAGTGTTATTTATTGCTGAAGAGCTTCGGAAATGGTATTTACGAAGAAAAATACCTCCTGCTGAGCGAACGTATTACGGCAGAGAACCGGAGACGTCTTCAGAAGCTAAGGCATATAAAAAGCGTGAAGAAGCCGCATAAAGCGGTTGTGTTATAGGTATATAGGTTATTGGGGGTGATTGCCTTGCGCATTATAATTGTTGGTTGTGGACGCTTGGGCTCAATGCTGGCAAACTCGCTATGGCTTGATAGGCACGACATTGCGGTCATCGACCAGGACCCCGAAGCATTTACGCGTCTGGCTGCAACATTTACGGGAGAGCGGATAGTCGGTCATGCAATGGATGAACAAACCTTAGAGACGGCAAAGGTAAAAGAAGCAGATGCTTTTGTCGCCTTGACCGGCGATGATAACCTCAACATAATCTCAGCCAGAATTGCCAGAGAAGTATATTTTGTACCGCGAGTTGTCACAAGAATATACGACCCGATACGGGCCAGTATTTACGAGAGGCTTGGGGTGTCTACAGTTTCAACCACAACCTGGGCTGTAAGTAAAATCGAAGACCTACTTTTCCACCGCGCGCTAGACGTGCAGCTTAGCTTCGGGAATGGTGAAGTCGAACTTATAAGAGTTGCGATACCGGCCGGTCTTTTTGGCAAGACTGTGGGCGATATCACGATCAATGGAGAGCTTGAGGTTGTAGTCATCACAAAGCGGGGCCGCTCCTTCATACCCACACTGGGAACAACCTTTGAAGAGGGAGACATCGCGAGGATGGTCGTATCAAGAGGAGCAATGTCTCGCCTTGAGGATTTTATAAGCGCTGTTGCATAAAGTATATGAGGAGGCACAAAGTGTATATCCTAATTGCCGGAGCCGGCAAAGTTGGCCGTTACCTGGCATTGGACTTGAGCAAAATCCATCAGATCGGCTCCATCGACATTGATGAGGACCATCTAAGTCAGCTTGAAGGTATACCAAATATAACCATCTATAAAGGAGACGCAACCGACCCCAAGAAACTAGAGGAAGCAGGAGTACTAAGGGCGGATGTTGTCGCCTCTGTCACAGGCTATGATGAAGATAACCTGGTTATTGCGCAGCTTGCAAAACAGGTATACAAGGTACCCAGGGTTATCGGCAGGGTCAATGACCCAAGAAACCAGTGGCTTTTTACAAAGAGGTGGGGTGTTGATGTGGCCGTAAGCAGCCCCCAAATAATCCTGCAATTGTTGTCAGAAGAAGTATCCTTAGGAGAAGTTCTAACGCTTCTCAAGCTTAAAGTAGGGGAGCTTTCTCTGGTCGAGATAAATATCCCGGAGGAATCACCCGCAAAAGACCACAAAATACAGGATTTAGGGCTTCCCGAAAATGTGGTGGCCGTTTCTGTGCTGAGGGACTCCTCAGTTATCATCCCGCACGGGAGCACCGAGATTCACGCAGGCGATAGCGTGCTTTTGGTCACCCGCCCTGAATTAGAGAAAGATTTAAGGGATATCTTAGTGGGTTAATTAATTCTGCACAATAAGTACAATAATGCCGCTTTATCGCAAAATGTGCTAAACGTTTGTCTAAAACTGCCGATAAATAAGCTAAGGGTGGACGGCAGAACCCGTAAAATCGTACTGGTTGTAAAGGTGAAGAAATGTACGAGAGTGATGTGGGTTGGCGTTTAAGGCATATACGTGAGAGTAGAGGCTTAAGCCGCAAAGACGTTGAAAACATGACAAATGGAGAATTCAAAGAATCTATCCTGGCCATGTATGAAAACGCACGGCGTAGAATCCCAATGCCGCGGCTCAAGCGTCTAGCCGATATCTATGATGTGTCAGTTGCCTGGCTCATGGGTGAAGCTGCCGCCCCGGACAACAAAGAGGAAGTAAATATCGAGGCTCTCTTAATGGCAGACCCTAACTTCTCCGAAGAGGAACGTCGCTTGATGCTTGATGTCTTGGAGATTATAAAGGCCAAACGGAGGGCTGAGGGCAAAGAATGAGGTGGTGCCCCATGCCTATCTATACTCATAGCTATATCCAGGACCGGGCTCTGGACTTAATTAACGAGCAAAAAATCACCGGGCCTCCCATCAATGTAAGAGAAATCGCCGGGAGAATGGGAATTGAGATCATGGAGATGTCTGCCGATACGTGGTTCTACGGCATGCTTACCAGGTATAATGATGATCTATATATTGTCGTTAACAAAATGATGCCCGAGACCAAGAAGCGATTTACAATTGCCCACGAGTTAGGCCATTACCGCCTGCATTACCATGATATGGCTTATCAAAGACGCCCCGACAAAGAGCACTACCACCGCGAGGCCGATGTGTTTGCCGCGGAGCTGTGCATTCCGACGCTGCTTATAAAGCGCGAAGCGTATCAATGGTATAACGATCACAGGTATTTGGCTAACCTTTTTGGGGTTAGCGAGTCTCTGATGATCAAGAAAATGGAGGAGCTAAACCTTATACCCAAAGGCAAATTTAATTGGGCATATGCAGAGTCAAGCGCCGTATAACCGGCTGCACTTACCGCACCCGGCTACGGCGCAAATTTTTACCCCGATTCAGCACATATAGTACAGGTCTCAACAAATAATCCAAAAAATTTTCCATAATTTGTTAAAGTTTCTAAGGATACCAACCGATAACTATACAAAGAGTACAGTATAGGACATATAGTCCAGGTTATCGTGGAACTCTTGAAATAGATTATGAGAAATTTATTGAAGAAGGTTTTTTAGAATGTTGGCATGGTTTTACGGTAAATTGGCTTCCTACATGAGGGAGGAAGATGGCGCGACAGCAGTCGAGTACGGTTTGATGGTTGCACTTATTGCTGTAGCTATTATCTCAATGGTGACGCTGCTTGGAACTAATCTCGGTAAATTGTTCTCTAATATAGCCAATGCCCTTGGCGTCTAATTGAAGGGATGCCACCAATTATTTAAACCCCGCGCCGGAAAGCGCGGGGTTTAAAATCTAGAAGACCTATTAAAGGTTGGTTGAAATGTCAAAGAATTTTATCCAATCAAACGAAAATCGAAAATCGAAAATCGAAAATGAAAGAGGGGCAAGCACGGTAGAACTTGCTATTATTCTTCCCGTCTTAATACTTATCTTATTTGGGATATTTGAATTCGGGCTTGCTTATCGCGATTATCTCGCCATAACCCACGCGGCCCGTGAAGGCGCAAGGCTTGCAGCAGTCGACGAATTCAGCCAATCAGAAGTTATGCAGAGAGCTTATCCGGTAACTCCAAGTTCAATTTCTATCGCTTACTTATCGGCAGACGGTATGCCTCATCACGGCGATCCGGTAGAGGTTACGGTTACTTATGATGAGCCCATAAATATACCTTTTTATGCCAGGACCACTGTTCACTTAACCAGCAAAGCCAGGATGAGGGTCGAGTACTAGGATTAAGGGTCCAGGGTTTTAAGGGATGATATTAGATGAAAAAGATAACTCGTCTTAATGACGAGAGCGGTGTGGTGATTATAATAGTTGGGGTTGCTATGGTGGCCCTTCTTCTAAGCGTAGCGGTTGTTACGGATGTCGGCCTTCTTTACCAGGAGAGAAGACAACTTCAGACAAGTACTGATGCCGCCGCTCTTGCAGCGGCCATGGACATGGCCGAGGGCAAAGGATCCTCGGATGTGATATCTAGGGCGGTTGATTATGTAGCATCCAACGCAAATGTATCGCCATCACAGATACAGGTTGATTTCCCGCAGGGCGATCAAGTGCGCGTTGTTGCCAGGACCGAGCGAAATTTGTTTTTCTCGGGCCTTATAGGGAAAGAGAGCTCCCGCGTAGCTGCGAGGTCTACTGCGGCATTTGGCGCTGCAAACGGCGTTGCTAAGCTTGTTCCATTCATTGTGCCATTGCAAAAGATACCCGACTATACTGGAGCTGGCAATATGGGTACCTTTGAGATTGGCCAAGACCGCCCGGTTGAGGCGTTTAGTATAACCCAGAGTATAAGCGGAGATACCATAACCTACACCATTACCTATAACAATACCGGCAACAAATCCGAAGATATAACCGTTCGCAACTACATCCCGGATGGAACAGTCTACGTTAATGGTTCTATAACTAATGGCGGTGCATATGACCCTCCGTCCAAGATGGTCTCGTGGGGCTTTGGTGGTGTTGCTCAAGGGGATTATAGGATGATGCGCTTCTCGGTTAAGGTTACCTCGGGCTCTGTTAGTTCAGTTAATGATACAGCTTACTTGACGACTAGCGGTAATAATAAAACCGTTACCGCGAGCACAGGTGGAAGTAGCGCCCAGAGGGGTTATTTCTGGCTCTGCGATTTCAAGGGCAGCGGCACAGGTGTTCCCGACTATGCTGAGTGGATTAAAAATGGATACCGGGATTATGTATATGCGGGCGATATCGCCAACGGTGTGGGTGTGAAAGATAGCTTAAAGGATGCCCTTGGCTGGAGAAAAGGCTTTAATCCGAATATTTTAGTTCCCGTTTACAGCTATACCGAGGGCGGAGGAAGCCCGGGCAAATATCACGTTGTGGGTTTCGCCGAGTTTGTGATAACCGGTTTTGATTTCAGCGGCAATCCGAAAACAATAAGCGGGTACTTTACCAATGGAAGTGTAGCTAAAGGTATTCCCGGACCTACTCCGAGCGGCTATTTCGGTATAGACACGGTTTGGTTGGTAGATTAGAGTGTGAGTTTATCAGTGCTGCAGTGTTGCAGAAAAACCGGTGATCAGGTGAAATATCTCTTGCTATCAGCCTGTGAGCTGTGAGCTATGAGCTAATTGAGGAGGAAAGAAAAGTGAAGTCGCGTTTTATGATCGTTCTGTTATCTCTGATTCTTGCTGCTGCTGCCGCACTTGGCGCCGCATTATATATCGCCAGATTGAAATCATCCATTACCGAGGGGCAAAAGCTTGTTGATGTGGTGGTTGCTAATAAACCCATCGGGGCCGGCACATCGGTTGCCGAGGCCTATGCGAACGGCTCAATCGTTGTAAGCAAAGTTCCTAAACAGTACGTTGCAGATGGTGTATTGAGATCTAACACCGGCTACAGCGATAGAGTCCTGTCCGCAGACCTTGCCAGAGGAGAACAGCTAACCGAGAACAAACTCAAGAAGACTGACGAGTCCGGTCTCGCATACAAAGTTCCCGAGGGCATGGTTGCTATCTCTATTTCAATTGATGAGGTTACCGGAGTTGGCGGAAAGCTTCAGCCGGGTGACCGCGTTGATGTCGTAGCAGCTCTCAGCCCGGGGCCGGGCAATAAGGATATGACTAAGATTATGCTCCAAAACATCGAGGTATTGGCTACATCGAACCTAGGTACTGGCGAAAAAGGTGGCTTAACAAAGGGACAGTCATCTGGTGTAGGCAAAAAGACAATCACATTATCCGT
This sequence comes from bacterium, assembly GCA_902810715.1. Classification (GTDB taxonomy): domain Bacteria; phylum Actinomycetota; class Aquicultoria; order Aquicultorales; family Aquicultoraceae; genus CADDYS01. The sequence goes on from CADDYS010000079.1 coordinate 8,646, forward strand.
TAGCCCGGTAGATGCCGAGAAGCTGGTTTTTGCGGCTGATAAAGGCCACGTATGGCTTGGCCTGCGCCATACGGGCGACGATAAATCTATACAATCAAGCGGGCGAGATGTCGAAACAGTTTTCAATTAGGGGGAGCAAGATGATTAAATTGGCGCTGGTTGATCCCGATCCAAAATTTACAGAAGAGATGGAGCGGCTGCTCGAAGAGAGAAGCGATATGGCTATCTCGGCGGTGGCCCTTGATTTAAACCGTGCGCTGGTTATTGCAAGGGAGCAAAAACCTCCGGTTATGATATTCGGCCCGGGAGTTGGCACTGAGGCTTCGGTGTCATTTGTAAGAAAACTTACAGCGGAGTTTCCAATAGGATGTGTCGTTTTATCATTTGCCGCAACTAACGCGCTAAAGATGACCGCAAATAAGGCCAACGTAGTTGAGGTTATCCAAATTCCGGCCGACCCGGAAAAGCTTATCTCGGCTATCCAGATGGCCGCAGGTTATGCGCAGCAGCTTGCGAAGAAGGAAGAAGTTGTTGAAGAGGAGCATAAGTGTGCAGTAGTTACGGTGTTTAGCACCAAGGGAGGTGTAGGCAAGACATTTTTGGCGACTAATATCGCCACCTCGATCTCCAGAATGATCGAGGGCCGTGTCGTCTTGGTTGACCTGGACCTTCAGTTTGGCGATGTCGGTATCATGATGGGGCTTAATCCGGATATAACCATTTTAGAATTTGTGGATAACACCGTTGATTTAAGCGTAAAGAGAATCGATGAGCTGCTTGTCACGCATAAAAGCGGCCTTAAAGTTTTACTTGCGCCGAGAGACCCGGAATCGGCCGACTCAATAACGGGGGCGAGTGTAACATCCGTCATATCTGCGCTGAAAGAGTATGCTGATTTCATGATCGTCGATACACCTGCATCCTTTAACGATAACATCCTGGCGGTTTTGGATGAGTCGGATGAGATATGTATCGTTCTTACCATGGACCTGCCGAGCGTTAAAAACATAAAGCTATGCTTGAGGACGTTAGGCGAGTTAAAGTACTCGCGGGAGAAGCAGAAGATAATAATAAATCGGGTTGAAACTAATGTAGGCCTTAAAGTATCCGAGATTGAAAAGGCCCTTGGGATGAGCGCGCTTGCGCAGATACCATCGGATAAGGCCGTGTCCCTATCAATTAACAAAGGGGTCCCGCTGGTCGTCGATGCGCCGAAGCTGGCCATATCCAAAGAGATCAACGAACTGGCGTTTTATTACATAAGCAAATACCGGCCCGATTGGGTTGAAGATAATTTTGCAGCGGCAGGGTAGCCGGGAAAGGAGAAATGATACATGTCACTTCAGCAGAGGCTTAACGAGGTAAGGGCGGCGGAGGAAACTCCAGAAATATCCCGCCGGTCGGTTCTCGATGATATAAACAGGAGAATTCATCAAAGGTTAATCGAGTTGCTTGGGCCTGAGCTATACGACAGATCAACCAGCAGCGACGAGCTGAAAGCAAAGGTTGAGCAGAAGTTAAAAGAGTTAATCTCAAGGGAGCAGACGCAGCTATCACCGGCGGAAAAAAGCAGGCTCATTGACGAGATAACAAACGATGTGCTTGGCTACGGCCCGCTCGATCAGTTCTTAAGAAATCCGGAAATAACCGAGATTATGGTCAATGCCCCGGATGTTATTTACGTAGAGCGGTTCGGCAAACTTGAGGCCACCACAGAGAAGTTCTTGGACGAGGACCATCTTCGCAGGATTATCGATAAAATTGTCGCCCAGGTAGGGAGACGAATCGATGAGAGTGTACCGATGGTCGATGCCAGGCTTCAGGACGGCTCGCGTGTAAATGCGATAATTCCTCCGCTTGCAATAGGCGGCCCTAAGCTTACGATCAGGAAGTTTGCGGCGGACCCGTTTAAGGTTGAGGACTTGATAAGCTTCGGCACAATGACCCCGAAGGTTGCCATGTTCTTGGAGGCATGCGTGCGCGGGCGGCTCAACGTAATCGTGTGCGGTGGTACCGGTTCTGGAAAGACCACAACATTAAACGTGCTATCATCTTTCATCCCATCGGATGAGAGGATAGTTACTATCGAGGATGCGGTTGAACTACAGCTTCGTCAGGACCATGTTATCCAGCTTGAGTCCCGCCCGGCAAATATCGAGGGCAAAGGCGAGGTAGCAATCCGAGATTTGGTAAGAAACGCCCTTCGCATGAGACCCGATAGAATAGTAGTCGGCGAGGTAAGAGGCGGCGAGGCACTTGATATGCTCCAGGCCATGAACACGGGTCATGACGGTTCCATCTCAACAGTTCACGCCAACTCTCCCCGAGATGCCCTGTCCAGGCTTGAAACGATGGTTTTAATGAGCGGAATGGAACTCCCAATTAGAGCGATTCGGGAGCAGGTATCTTCAGCAGTCGACTTAATCGTCCATCAGGCCAGATTGCGCGATGGCACAAGACGAATTACCCACATAACAGAAATACAGGGCATGGAGGGAGATATCATCACGCTTCAAGACCTCTTCTTGTTCGATTTCTCAGCCGGTCTTGATGAGAATGGCAAATTCAGGGGCAAGATGAAATCAACCGGTATCCGCCCGAAATTTGCCCAGAAGTTGCAGGACCTGGGGATATCGCTTCCCCAAGAGATATTCCAATTTGAGTATATAGATAGGGGGATGGCGTTATGATGCGCTGGATACTCGGGCTCTACTTTGCCGCCTTCTTTTTACTCACATTCGCCATACTTCTTACACGCTCGCCGATAAGGAAGTTTTTTGGCAGGCAAGTCGAGAGATATATCAGCTTTACAAAGCCCGAGGAGAAAGAACCGTTCTCTTTGCGACAGGTGCTCTCCTGGTTTATAAATCTTATATCTCCGCTAGTAACCAAGAAGTCGTTTGCCGCTAATCTACAGCTTCAACTTGAGCATGGAGGGATTCCACTTCGGGCATCCGAGTTCATCTTCTTCCACGGCGTTGGTCTTATTGCTGCGGTCGTTGCCGGCTATATCATTGCCGGACCGATCGGATTGATCTTGTTGTCTTTAATCGCGGGAGTGCTTCCCGTTTTAGCACTTAAACGCTCGATCAGGCAGCGGGAGAATAAGTTTCACGATCAGCTTCCCGAT
>CADDYS010000080.1 GCA_902810715.1 bacterium
ATATAATCGTTTATTTCCTTAAAGCTCTTCCAGCCTCTTTTTTCCTCATATCCCGAGTAGTTCCACCTAATCCAATTGTCTGCAACCTGGCTTGAGTAAAACACGCCGGCCAGGACAGTGATAACGGTGATCGTAAATATCGCGTACCCGGTGTAGCGCTTTGAGATAAACAAGTAGTTGTAGAGAAGACGCGCGGCAAAGTGGAGTAAAAACCAGACGCCGTAGGCCGCCCAGACAAACGTGAAGTAGTAGAAAAACGGTACGATCCTACCGTTCCAGAGTTGCCCGTCGGGCAGTATAAAAAACATAAGCTCGGTGATTACTGTCATCCAGAGGATAAAATTCATTCTGATATCTCTTTTAACAAGAGCTCTGATGACGCCGATGACGCTAAGGGCAAGAAACGGCCTTACCGGGATGGGGAAAAGCTCGTTAATTCCTCTAAGCTGGTCCCACTTCATGTGGGCCGTATATCCCATTCTTGCCACGAAGGGGACCACCCAGAACGCGCTTAGCAAAAATCCGATGCCGAATACCCCAATTAAAATTCCTAAACGCTTAAGGTTTAGACGACCTATTAAAAAGTAGGATGAAAAAACAGCGATCATAATTATCGGGATAAGATGCGATAGGACAATGGCGGCAAGCAATATGCCGGTTGTAATCCTAAACTTCTGCTCCTCCATGTCGCGGTAGAGGAGTGCCAGGAAAAGGATGGTTAGTGCAAAACTTAAACTGTAGCCGAACTCGCCGGCAAGTGTGCTTAAGATGTTTCCACCGTAGATCGAGTAGCTCTCCATAAAAAGAAACGGCAGGGTAAAAACCGCCGCCATTATTGGAAGTGGAAAGTTAAATTTAAGTATCCGAAAAGCGAGATAGGTGGTTAACGGGAGTAAAAACACGCCAAGGACGGTTATTATTTTAAACGCTACCTGGTATTTTATAACTACACTTAAAAGTGCGATCAAAAGGTACGGGAGCGGGAAGTAAAAGTAAAGCATGGGAAATCCGGCAAACCATCCCATAGACCAGCCACTAACCCGACCTTGCGGAAGAAGGTTCTTGATTAAAAAATAGGCGATGTAATGGTGCGAGCCGGTATCGCCGCCTGCCGTGGTGGTCGGCGAGAATATAAGCGAGGGCTTAAAATAGTAAAAGAGGGATGCGTAGATCGCGGCAAACCCGACCGCTGTTAGATAGCGCGAAAATTTATCCTTTTCAGCAAGAGGTAGTGAGTTGTTGATTGCTCCCCCTAATAGTAATTCAAAATTATCTCAACCCATTGGTTGAGGATATATTAATTGTAGTTGCCTGATTTATCAGGCGGTGTAGTTGCCCGATTCATCGGGCGCGCACTTAGTAAAACGGTAAAAGCTACTCCACGCCCCATAAATGGGGCAACTACAAGTATCCTATAAATGGGGCAACTACACCGCCCCATAAATGGGGCAACTACGGGTAATTTTTATTTTTAATTTATTCTACGTCGGTCTTAGTGATCTCTTAGTGCTTGTAATTTGCTGAGCGATTGTTTCTTCGCCGATCCTATCTCTTACTACGTAGTTTGGCCTTCTCTTAAGCTCCTCATAAATCCTGGCCAGATAAGCCCCGATTATCCCCAGGCTTAACATAGTCACGCTTCCGGTAAACAGCACAGCCAAAATTACTGTGGTAAAGCCCTCGACGGCCTTCCCGGAGAATTTCATGTATAACGTTTGCAAAATAAGGATGAAACTAAACATAAAAGTTATAAAACCAACGATTGTTATAAGCTGCAGCGGTATGTATGAAAACGCCGTGATCGCACTGAATGACAGCTTGATAAGTTTGTTAAGCGACCAACGAGATGACCTCATCTCGCCATCTGCTGGGATATCGAAAGGAACCGTCGTCTTATTAAAACCAAGCCACGATATAAGACCCCTAAAAAACCTGTTTGTCTCGGGCATGTTGATGTAGGAGTCGACTACACTTCGGTCTAAGAGCTTGTAGTCGGCGGCCCCTGCCAGATCGAAACCGGATAAAAACTGCATGATCGCATAAAAACCTTGCGCAAACCATCTTCTTGGGAAGGGCTCTTTGCCACGGTTTGTCTTCTGCGCTTCAACGATATCATAATCCTCTTCTAACCAGAGTCTTGTCATCTCGGGGATGAGGCTGGGCGGGTGCTGCAGGTCGCTATCCATCACAATTGAGGCGTCCGAGTCGGTCTCCTTAAGTCCGCAAAGGATAGCGGCCTCTTTGCCAAAGTTCCGGCTAAGCCTGAGCGCACGCATCTCGGGTATCTCACCCGACATCTGAGTTATCACATCCCAAGTACTATCGGTTGAGCCGTCATCGACTATTATTATCTCGTAGGCGACCTCACTTTTGCCGGTCCAGTCCCGGATTGCAAGAAGGTTTGTTCTCAAACTCGGGCCTTCATTGTAGACCGGAATAATAAGAGATATTATTGGGTTTTCGAGTGAGTGTTTTGCCGACAATTTCTTTCACCTTTTGGTGGACCCATATATCTAGACCCAAGCTTCAGTGGCCTTTTGGCCATCCTAAACTACCTGCTTTCATTATATGCACCATCTTACTTAAAGCAAACTTGAATACCTTAAAGGGGAAAGAGAAGTTTTCGCGTAGCCCGTCTTTACGGCAATAAACAAAAGCGTGATTATCGCAAGATAAGGTTTTGGATCGATCCCGAGGTCAAATGGTTTGCGTTTTTTAAGGCGCGGCGTGCCCTTTGCTTTTTCACTGGATTTCTTTTCTTTAACTACTTTGGGGATGGTTGACGTTGTTGCGCCAGTGATCCTCTTTGTTGCAAGGGTAGTCTTGCCTCGAGACACGGTGACGGAGCCGGCCGGAGTCCTGCTATACTTAGCTTTAGACCGCGGTTTCAGGGTGGCCCGGGCATGGTGCCGGGTGGTTGTCGATGTGCCTACCGCTTTTGTTGTGGTGGGCGGAGCGCCCGCCGTGCCGGTCGTCTTGGCGAAAGCAACCATATATGTAAAAGGTGATGTCATCGTCAGTATTATCGCTAATGTGCTAATAAATGTAAGGAATTTTCTCAATTTTTCAACTTCAATCCTGCAACCGTTTATTCTAGTATAGATAAGGTAATCGTGTTAGCAATATAAGATTTTACATGTAATCAAGCGATTATTCAACTATAAAATAGGCCTAATTATGTAGAACATACGGTTGGTATACAATCACGTACGATGTGCTTTCTTGCAGCTAAATGCGGTTTCCCTTAAAATTAAATTAGTGAGTTTGTGATTCAGCCAATATCTTGACTACGCGAAATGGAGGAGCCTTGAAAATACTTATCATCGGCAGCGGGGGGCGCGAACACGCCCTGGTTTGGAAGATAAAGCAAAGTCCACTGGTAGACGAGGTATTTTGCATACCCGGAAACGGCGGGATTGCCCAGGTTGCCGAATGTGTGAGTATCGACCAATCCGATTTTGAAGCCCTGGTAGAGTTTGCCCAGGATAAGTCTATTGATCTTACCGTAGTTGGCCCGGAAGTCCCGCTGGTAGACGGCATCGTCGATGTTTTTGACAAAAAAGGCCTTAAGGTATTCGGTCCAAGTTCAGAGGCCGCCAGGCTTGAGGGCAGCAAGAGCTTTGCCAAAGAGATAATGAAAAAATACGGCGTTCCCACCGGAGGGGCAAGCCTTTTTGACAACTACGCGGAGGCCGTCTCGTATCTCGAGGGCTTAAAGCCCCCCTATGTAATAAAAGCCGATGGTCTTGCCGCCGGCAAAGGTGTCTTCATCGCAAAAACCTTGGAAGAAGCTAAGGCGGCGGTTAAAAGCTGCCTGGTTGATAAGCAGTTTGGCTTGGCGGGAGAGCTTATCCTTATCGAGGAATGCCTCGAAGGACCGGAGTTATCCATCCTTGCCTTTAGTGACGGTAAAGATGTTCTCCCAATGGTCCCAGCGCAGGATTACAAAAGGGCCTATGACAACGACGAGGGCCTAAACACCGGGGGCATGGGATCTTACTCACCGGTTCCCATTGTTACCCCGTCCCTTTATACTGATATAGTAAAGACCATTCTTGAACCCATGATCACCGGTCTTGCTTCCGAGGGGATTGAGTATAAAGGCGTGATTTACGCCGGCTTGATGATCACTGAGGACGGGCCGAAGGTCCTGGAGTTTAACGTGCGCTTCGGCGACCCTGAGACGCAGGCGATCATTCCCAGGCTAAAAAGCGATATTATTGAGCCGATGCTTGCCTGTGTTGAAGGGGATCTTTCCGAAGTTAAACTTGATTGGACTGAGGAGCCCTGCGTTACCGTGGTCCTGGCTTCCGGCGGCTATCCCGGCGATTATAATACTGGCTACGAGATAAAAGGACTTGATGAGGTGTCGGTAATGGATGGGGTTACCGTCTTTCACGCCGGCACTAAGTTAAAGGACAGAAAGATTGTGACTTCAGGTGGGCGTGTCTTAAACGTAAGCGCGCTTGGCAAAGACTTTGCTCAGGCCCGCGACAGGGCTTATGCCGCGATAGATAAAATCCATTTTGAGGATATGCACTACCGGAAGGACATTGCCTTAAGGGCAATTAAAACGGGTGGGAAAGTCTAGAGGTGCCAAGGCGGCTACATTGGCACTTTATGACATAATCATATGAAAGAAGGCTTGCGAATGATTGAAAGGTACACACTGCCCCGCATGGGGGCAATTTGGGAGCCTGAGAACAAGTTCAGCAAATGGCTAGAGATAGAAATCCTCGCCACTGAAGCTCATGTAAAGCTTGGGGTAGTACCTCAAGATGACCTTGAGGAAATCAAGGCCAAGGCTTCATTCAGCGTCGACCGGATCGAGGCGATTGAGGCCGAGACACACCACGACGTTATCGCTTTTTTAACCAACGTCGCTGAAAACGTCGGGCCCGCCTCGCGCTATATCCACTACGGGCTTACATCATCCGATGTCGTTGACACCGGCCTATCAGCCCTGATGAAGGAGGCAATCGACATCCTTATCGAGGATGTAAGAGACGTCGTTGGTATTTTAAAAGCCAAGGCCCTTGAATACAAAGACACTGTCTGCGTCGGGCGCACACATGGCATCCACGCCGAGCCGATGAGCTTTGGGTTGAAGTTTGCCAACTGGGCTTTTGAGATGCACAGGAACTTGAATCGCCTCGAGCGTGCTAAGGCGGCTATATCGGTCGGCAAACTCTCCGGCGTGGTCGGCACCTACTCAAATATCGACCCATGGGTTGAGGAGTACGTCTGTGAGCAGCTTGGCCTGACACCGGCCCCGATATCAACGCAAGTCTTGCAACGCGACCGCCATGCCGAGTACATGTCGGCCCTTGCCGTGTGCGCCGCAACGATAGAGAAGATCGCAACTGAGTTAAGAGCTCTTCAGAAGACCGACACGCGTGAAGTCGAGGAGCCCTTCGCCAAGGGACAAAAGGGTTCATCTGCTATGCCACATAAAAGGAACCCTATAATCGGAGAGAGGCTGTCCGGCCTGGCCAGAATTTTAAGGTCGAACGCCCAGGTTGCTTACGAAGACGTTGCGTTATGGCACGAGCGCGATATCTCGCACTCTTCAGTCGAGCGCGTGATTATTCCCGATAGTACAATTCTTCTTAACTACATGCTAAACAAGCTCAAGTGGCTCCTGGAGGGGCTTATCGTCTATCCCGAGAATATGCAGAAAAACCTTGAGAAGACAGACGGGCTTATCTTCTCCTCGCGTGTTCTGCTTGCTCTTGTTGAGAAGGGGATAACTAGGGAGCTCGCCTACGAGCTTGTCCAGCGAAACGCGATGGCGACCTGGCAAGGCGAGGGTGAGCTTAAAACACTTCTTAAATCCGACCAGGAGGTTATGCATTATCTAAGCGAAGAAGAGCTGGATGAGCTTTTTGATGTTAAATACTTCTTGCGAAATGTCGGCGTGATTTTCGATCGCCTGACAAAATTAGATGATTAATTTAACTTGTAATTAATTTGTAAATACAGCAACTTCCAGTTAATATGAGATTGCGGAGAACCCATCTAGGGAAACGTGGTTGCCTGATTTATCAGGCAGTGTAGTTGCCCGATTCATCGGGCGCGCATTTGGTAAAACTTCTTAAAGCTACTCCGCGCCCCATAAATGTGGCAACTACACGGCCCCATAAATGGGGCAACTACGGGTCTATAAGATTAGCCCATAAATGGGGCAACTACGTTAGATTAGAGGAGGCCAAGTGGTACAAAAGCTAGAACAGATATATGAGGGAAAAGCAAAAAAGATTTTTACGACTGATGACCCAGAGGCAATAATCCACGAGTTTAAGGATGACGCAACCGCATTTGATGGGAAAAAGAAGGGCCAAATAGGCGGCAAGGGTTTAGTAAATGCACAGATAACCACAGCCCTCTTTCAGCTCCTCGAAAACCAAGGGGTAAGAACACATTTCAGAAAATTATTAGATGATAGAAACATGCTGACCGATCGTCTTGATATGCTTGCAGTCGAGGTTATCGTACGGAATATAGCAGCTGGAAGTCTTGCTAAGCGGCTGGGATATGAAGAGGGTACCCCACTTAAGAAACCCATAATTGAGTTCTGTTATAAGAGAGACGACCTTGGCGATCCGTTTTTAAACGAAGATCATATTGAGGAATTGGGAGCTGCTACAAAAGAGCAAGTTGCCGAGATGCGAGAGACTGGCCTTAAGGTAAACGATGTTTTGCGCCGCTTCTTCGACGAGCTCGGGATTACACTAATTGATTTTAAGCTCGAGTTCGGTCTTAAAGACGGGCGTCTAGTCCTTGGCGATGAGATATCCCCTGATTCTTGTCGGCTTTGGGATAAAGCAACCGGTGAGAAATTAGATAAGGATCGCTTCAGAAGAGATTTAGGCAAAGTCGAGGAAGCCTACCAGGAAGTTTTAAGCAGAGTAAAGGGAATCGCCAAGGAGGTCGGCAACTTCTAGATGTGGCGAGTTGAAGTCGCGCTAAAGACCGGAATTACCGATGCCTACGGAAACTCCGTTAGAAAGCAAATCATCGAAGATCTTCGAGTTAATGTCGACTCCGTCCAAGTTATAGATGTCTATACAGTAAACGCGAACCTTACGCATGAACAGATTGGGGTGGTGGCACGCGACCTACTTACCGACCCCATCACCCAGGAATATAAAATAAATGAGGGCTTTGATCGCCCCTTTACAGTGGCAATCGAGGTAGGCTTCAAACCCGGCGTTACCGATAACGTCGGTGCGACCACTGTTGAGGGCATCGAAGACCTTCTCGGGACAAAGTTCTCAGATGCTGAGTCGGTTCACACATCGAAACTTTATCTCTTAGCTGGCAAAGTCTCGCAGGATGAGGCAGAGAAAATCTGCACGGGGCTACTCGCCAACCCTCTTATTGAGCGATACCAGATATGGAAAGTTGGCGAAAACATTCAGGTAACCGCTAAGAAAATTGTCTTTCAAGCGCAGGCGAAGGACTTTAAGCCGGCGGTGGCTGAAGTCGACCTAGATGTTTCCGAAGACGAGCTCATGGAGATAAGTCGCAAAGGCGTGCTCTCACTAAATCTTGAGGAGATGCGCCTAATCCGCGACTACTTTAAAGACGCGCTGGTGCTTGCCGAGCGCGAGAAAGTGGGTCTTGGTACAAAACCGACCGATGTTGAGCTTGAGATGCTTGCGCAGACCTGGTCAGAGCACTGTAAGCACAAGATATTTAACGCCCAGATAACCTACACCGAAGATGGACAAACCCAGGAGATAGACAGTCTCTTTAAGACATACATTAGAAAAGCAACCGAGGAGATCGGCAAACACAAGGATTGGCTGGTCTCAGTATTTGTGGATAACGCCGGCGTGGTGGAGTTCGACGATGCGCACAACATGGTTTTTAAAGTCGAGACACATAACCACCCCTCGGCACTTGACCCCTACGGCGGGGCAGTAACAGGTATCGTTGGGGTAAACCGTGACCCGATGGGAACGGGACTTGGTGCGGATCTTATCTTCAATACCGACGTCTTCTGCTTCGGTCCGCCGGATTTTGATTACGATAAACTTCCCGCCTCTGTGTTACATCCCAAACGTATCTTTCGCGGCGTTAGGAAGGGTGTGCAGGATGGCGGAAATAAAATAGGAATCCCTACTGTAAACGGCGCCATCCTTTTTGATGAGGCCTACGTTTATAATCCTCTTGTCTACTGCGGTACCGGCGGCCTCATGAAAAAAGAAATTGCCGGCAAGCCGTCTCATATAAAAACGGTAAACTCCGGCGACCTGATCGTCATGGTCGGCGGGCGAATTGGAAAGGACGGCATCCACGGCGCAACTTTCTCCTCCGTGGCTCTGGACGAGGAGACATCGTCTGCCGCGGTGCAGATCGGCGCGCCTATTGTGCAGCGCAAGATGCAGGATGCCTTAAAAGAGGCACGCGAAGCCGGCCTGTATAACGCAATAACGGACGACGGTGCGGGTGGCCTATCCTCATCAGTCGGTGAGATGAGCGAGTTCTCCGGCGGCTGTGAGGTCGATTTGGAAAAAGCACCGACCAAATACCCGGGGCTTCAGCCCTGGGAGCTGTGGGTCTCCGAGTCGCAGGAGAGGATGACTGTGGCGGTGCCGCCGCAAAAGATAGATGAGTTTTTGGATCTATGCCGCCGGCGGGATGTCGAGGCAACTGTTGTCGGCACCTTTACCGACTCCGGCAAAGTCCATGTAAAATACGACGGCAAAACCGTTTTATATCTTAACTCACAATTTGTCCATAAGGGACTTCCTGGCTTAAAACTTATTGCCAACTGGCGACCCATACTCGAGCCAGAGCCCAGCCTTAAAAGCGACTTAGCCGAGACACTTGAGAGAATCCTTGCGAGTTTTAACGTTTGCTCCAAAGAGTGGGTGATTCGCCAGTACGATCACGAGGTACAGGGGGCAAGTGTTGTAAAACCACTTGTTGGAGTGAAAAACGACGGGCCATCCGATGCCGCAATCATCCGACCGCTGGTCGATTCAAATCGCGGTATTGCGGTATCAAACGGTATCAACCCCAAATACGGCGAGATCGATACCTACTGGATGGCGGCTTCGGCAATCGATGAGGCGGTAAGAAACATCGTCGCGGTGGGCGGCGACCCGGATAGAATTGCAATTCTGGATAACTTCTGCTGGGGCAACCCCATTTATTCAGAAGCCAACCCGGATGGCGACCACAAGCTCGCCCAGCTGGTTCGTGCCGCCAAGGGCTGTTACGATGCGGCAGTTGGACTGGGCACGCCGTTTATCTCAGGCAAGGACAGCTTCCACAACGAGTACCGCCTTGAGAACAAAACAATCGCGATTCCGCCGACCCTTCTTATCTCGGCTTTTGCAATTATCCCCGATGTTGAGAGAGCGGTTACCATGGATGCAAAATCCGCCGGTGATATAGTATACGCTCTTGGCCAAACCTTTGATGAGCTTGGAGGGTCGCATTACTATATGATAGGTGGGGTTAAGGGCAACCGGGTGCCTGAAGTTAATGTTGAGACTGCCTTAAAGCTTTACAGGGCACTTTATAAGGCGATTCAGGATGGGCTGGTAGCGTCATGCCACGATTGCTCTGAGGGCGGTATTGCGGTAGCGGCGGCGGAGACAGCCTTTGCCGGTGGCCTAGGCATACGCTTTGAGATTGGTAAAATGCCGGCGGTGGGGGAAATGGATGATGCCAAAATCCTCTTCTCCGAATCCAATAGCCGGTTTGTGGTAACGGTAAATCCCCAAAAAGTGCAGGCTTTTGAGGCCGCGCTGGCCGGCTGTGCATTTGCCCGGGTAGGGGAGGTCACGGCAGATAGCAAGTTTGTCGCAATTGGAAAAGACGGCAAACCCGCTATAGATATAGATATAGATAAGCTAAAAGAGGCCTGGCAGAGGCCTCTCAGGTGGTGATAAATTTGAGCGAAAAACCCAAAGTATTAGTGCTCTTAGCTGCGGGAATAAACCGCGACCGCGACGCTGAAGACGCGTTTCGCCTGGCCGGGTCGGAGCCCGAGCGCGTGCATATAAACGACATCGCCGACGGACGAAAAAAACTTAAGGATTACCAAATTTTAATGCTCCCCGGCGGGTTTTCTTTCGGCGACGATATCGCGAGCGGAAAAGTCCTGGCCAATAAGCTAAAATACAAGCTAAAAGACGATCTCATGCAGTTTATCGCCGACGGCAAGCTGGTCTTGGGAGTCTGCAATGGCTTTCAGGTGATGGTAAAACTCGGTATTTTGCCCGGCTTTGACGGCAACTATATGAAACAAGACGTGACGCTAACCCACAACGACTCCGGGAAGTTTGAGGACCGCTGGGTTTACCTGAAGGTAAATCCAGACTCGAAATGCATCTTCACACGGGGGGTCGAAAAGCTTATCTATATGCCTATTTGTCATGGCGAGGGAAAATTTATCCCCCGAGACGACGGTGTGCTAAAGCGTTTGCAGGATAGTAACCAGGTGGTAGTCCAGTATGTTGACGAAAATGGAAAATTTGGAATCTATCCCATAAACCCAAATGGCTCAGTCGATCACATTGCTGGGATTTGCGATGAATCGGGGCGCGTTTTTGGCATGATGCCGCACCCCGAAAATTATATCCTGCGCACGCAACATCCCCGCTGGACAAGGGAGGATTTGCCCGATAAGGGAGACGGACTAGTTCTGTTTAAGAATGCGGTTAGCTATATAAAAGAGAGCTTTTAGAGGGGCCAGAGCTATCGCAAGTTAATTCAAAAGTCAAAATTTTATTTTTGAATTTTTAATTAACCGAAAGATTTGCTATCTTATAATTAACAACAGACTCTTAAGGAGTATGCCGTTTTGGATTTCGATAATGCTCTCAATCGTCCCGACAAGCCCGAAGAGGCCTGCGGCGTTTTTGGTATTTACGCACCGGGGGAGGATGTAAGCAAGCTTACTTATTTCGGCCTGCATGCGCTTCAGCACCGGGGACAGGAGAGCGCGGGCATCGCGGTGGTGGATTCAAACAAATCCATTATCATCTACAAAGACATGGG
>CADDYS010000081.1 GCA_902810715.1 bacterium
CCGATTTTAAAACGATAGCTGATTTTAGAGCGAAAAACACCGAGGCGATAAGATCCGTCTTCAAAGAGTTTACATTACTGTGCAAGGGACTTGATCTTTTCGGGGCTGAAACAGTTGCAATCGACGGAAAGAGTGGGACGCTGTTTCCTCTGGGTCCTAAACCAATGAGCGCCAGGGGGACGCTGTTTCCTCTGGGTCCTAAACCAATGAGGGCAGGCGAGCGATTGAGAGAAAACGTGCAAGTTTCATGGGTTAGGACTCACAGGAAACAGCGTCCCGCTTATACGCTTATACTACAAAATCTCCAGATACTGATTGAGGGTATGTATGCTTGTTGCCTCGCAACATGTTTATGCAGCAGTCAAATCGATGCCTTCGCGAATGGCCTCTCGAACAATTGTTATCTGGTTGAGTTTTTCTTTAAATTCGGCAGGTGTATAACACAAAGCTTCCAGTGCCTGAGGTTGATGCCAGTAGTCGTAGAGCATTTTAATGCGGTCGGTAAAAAAAACTCCTTTAAAGTCGGCTGAAACGATTATGAAATCGTAATCGCTATCTTTGAGAGCATCCCCTCTGGCTCTTGAGCCGAAAAGAATTATCCTTTCGATATTAAAATGTGTTTTTATTTCACGCAGAAATTGCAGGATATGCGCATCTACTTTAATTTTGTCTTTGTCCATGCAATAATCTCCTCAGCTTGGGCAAGATGCTTATTGGCGAGCGTTTCATCGTAAAGTTCTGCGGGCACACCGTAAGCAGCATCAGGGTACCGGCTTGTAATATACTCTGGTCCCAAATCTCTTATTACTGTCATGACATGCTCGGGCGATTTCAGAGATTTTCCTAACGCAATAAGATTGTGCGTTTTTGTTGGCATCTCGCGCATGGTTTCAATAAAAAGCGCCTTTAGCGATTTCTCAGCAGCCTGATGAGCAAAGAATACACAGGCATAGTAACGCTGGGCATTTAAATTGACCCGCGCTGTTTCCAGATCTTCAATTGCTTGTTTCTGCCACAATTCAGTTTCTGGTCTCATTTTACCAAGCCTTTAACCATTATTAATTATAACGATAATTTGTTCTACAAGCGATATTTATCTTTTATCCCACAGAAAGAGTGGAAAGAGTGGGACGCTGTTTCCTCTGGGTCCTAAACCAATGAGGGCAGGCGAGCGATTGAGAGAAAACGTGCGAGTTTCATGGGTTGGGACTCACAGGAAACAGCGTCCCTCTTGCCCCAGCGTCCCTCTTGCCCCTCTTGCCCATTTGGCTATCGAGGCAGATTCGGCTACACTTATGGCAAAGAAACCGGCCTCTACTTCCTAAAGAGCCGCTACTACGACCCGGAGACAGGAAGATTTACCTCCAAGGATAGATTCAGAGGTTTTGAGGATAGACCAGCTAGCCAGAACCCTTATACTTACTGCGAGGGGGACCCGGTAAATAGGGTGGATGCGGATGGGCTGGGTTATCGACGCCTAGACCTTGGCGATTGTCTGAATTAGTTTAATGCGAGATGTTAAATAGAATTTATAAGTTATGTTGTGCTAGAATAATTTTAACACATAGCGGTTGAGGTATATATGAGAGAAGAAGCTAAGCTATGGCTTGATGATGCCAAATACGATCTTGATAGTGCGCAAGACATATTCAAGAGTGCGCGTTATAATTATGCGGTATGGTTGGCCAGGCAATCATCTGAAAAGGCGCTTAAGGCAGCATATCTAGTCGTATTAAAAAAACCTATTCCCAAATCACACAACTTGATGGAAATAGCTCGTGAGTTAGGTTGGAATATTCCTCCAGCCATCAGCGAGCATCTACAATTTTTAAATCCACACTATACGGTCACTCGCTATGTAGACGCTGCCGTTGGTAAGCCATCGGATACTTACGATGAGACAATTGCCAGTGAGGCGATTGAGAAATCTAAGGAGGTCTTGAATTGGGTACTAAACAATCTCAAGATATCATAGAGCAGATAAAAGAATTCCTTAAAAATATCGGCGCCGAGGAGGCAATACTTTTTGGATCAAGAGCAAGAGGCGATGCTCTTGAGACCAGCGATGTCGATATCATAATTATCGATGATAAATTTGCCGACGTACCCTTTCCGCGCCGGCTTATATATATAAGCCGGCACTGGACGCTGCCATACTTTTTGGAGGCCCTTCCATATACGCATGCTGAGTTTGAACGGCTATCAAAAACACGCGGTGTAATTGTTGATGCACTGAAAAATGGTATACGGATAAAAGCTGCTTAACTAATAGCTCGGTGGCTCGGTGCCTGGCGTCGTGCTGCGCCGTGTTATCGTTGCCCTGTTTCGGTTGAGGTCGACGGTTGTGTTACCGGCGGTATTTGCGGTGTTTCCGGTGGCGCCAATGTCCGTTGGGTTGTTGTTGGCTGTTCAGTTGTTGTTGGCCCGGTTGGCTGTTGAGTAGGTCTTGGACCGCGCCGTTGAAGATACCTCCTGTTTTGATTAAAACTTTGCGGATTGGCGGGTGGGCTATTAGCACCAGCATTGGCTATCTGCTCGTTGGGCCAGTTGGCAGGTGGAAAGTCGGTTGCCGGGGTGCCCGCAAGGTAAGCCCCCATAAAATCATGCCAGATGCCGGCAGGGATAATTCCTCCAAAGCCCCTGCTTCCGTGAACGTTGTACATGGATATCTGAGCTTCTGGATATCCCATCCAAACGCTGGTTACAAGATTTGGCGTGAAACCGACAAACCAGGCATCACGGTACTCCCCGTTGGTCCCGGTCTTTCCGGCAGCAGGTCTTCCAATATTGGCCCGAGTCGCCGTTCCACGCTGGATAACCCCCTTCATTATATCAACCGCGCGGTAGGCGATCTCTGGGTCTATCGCTTTTGAGCTCTGGGGTTGTGCTTGCTTGATGATGTTTCCGTTTGCGTCCGTGATTTTGATAATCGCCTCGGGTTTAACATGAACACCATTGTTTGCAAGGGTTCCGTATGCGGACGCCATCTCAAGCGGCGAGACCCCGATTGTAAGGCCACCTATGCCGATGGCGGGAAATGGCTCGATCTGGGTTGCGACACCCATATCGTGCGCTGTATCGACGACATTTTTCGGCCCAACTTTCACTGTCAGGTTTGCGTAGACCGCGTTAACCGAATGAACCGTGGCTTCGCGAAGAGTCATCGAGCCCGAGCCGCTACCCTCGCAATTGTGAACGATCCATGGTTTGTCGTGCCGCGAGTTGCTAATCCGTATGCTCTGGGGAGAACTAGAATCAAACGTGTCGTTTGGGCTGATGCCTTGCTTTAGCGCGGTTACTAAAACAAACGGCTTAAAGGCTGACCCGGGCTGCCGTTTACCCTGGACTGCGAGATTATATTTAGTGCTGTTGAAATCACGCCCGCCCACCATTGCTATGACATACCCGTTTTGCGGGATTATCGAGACCAGGGCCGCCTGCGGGTCGCTCGGGCGATTAAGCTCATTGGCGACAGCTCTCTCGGCAATACCTTGCGCCTTTAAGTTTAACGTGGTATAGACACGAAACCCGCCTTTAAAAACCCTGTCCACTCCGTACTCATTGATGAGCTGTTGCTTCACATACTCGACGAAGTAGGGTGAAATTACAGACTCTTCCTTTAGGGGCATAATTTGCGGGTGAACGGTTTTGGCGGCCTCCGCCTCCGCCTTACTGATCAGGTGCTGCTCGGCCATATGATCTAGGACTGTTACCTGCCTCTGGTAAGCCTCCTGCGGGTGCAGGTAAGGTGAGAAGCCGTTCGGTGATTTAGTAACCCCGGCTAAAAGCGCGCCCTCGGGCAGCGTTAAGTCGGACACCTTTTTGCCAAAGAAGACCTCAGATGCCGCCTCAATCCCGTATGCACCCTGACCAAAGTAAATCGTGTTTAAATACGCCTCGAGAATCTGTTGTTTAGAGAACTTTTGCTCAAGCTGGGTGGCGATTATAGCCTCCCGGATTTTTCTGGAAACGGTTATATCGTTGGAACCGGTGCTGTTTTTAACGTACTGCTGGGTTATGGTGCTTCCGCCCTCAACAACCTTACGGGATTTGATATCCAGTAAAAGCGCTCTTGAGATGCCGTAAAAATCTATCCCATGGTGTTTGTAATACCGCTCATCCTCAATCGCTATGAATGCATTCTGGACATTTTTCGGAATGCTATTTAACGGCACGTCTTCTCGATTCTCAAGATAGAGACGGGTTAAAACCGTCCCATCATCAGCAAAGATATAAGATCTTTGAGCTCTTTTGGTAAGGCCTTTGTTTTCGGCTTTTGCAAACTCGTTTGCTTCACCCGCAAAACTGTTAGCCAAAAACACGGTGAGAAAGAACGCCAGTGCAGTTAAGAATACGAATTTTTTCAACAACCATCACTCTTTCTATCTTAGGAATTAAAAACCTGATAGTTTGCCTGCGATATATATCTATTCCCTAAAAAGAGTTCGCCTGTGTCAAAATAACGCGAATTTTATAAAATTTTTGCTGTTCAGGGGAGGATTGATTGCTTGTTTAAACCGTAACTCTGAGTTATTTTATACTGATGAATAAGAATTACCCGGATAAAAATTTGGAGCTTCTCGCGCCCGCCGGCAACAAATCCGCTTTTGCTGCAGCGCTAAACGCCGGCGCGGACGCGATTTATCTAGGCATCGACAGGTTTAATGCCAGGCGAGGAGCTGATAATTTCTCCATTGATGAGCTTGCCGATGCTGTAAGACGGGCTCATATTAGGGGGGCAAAGGTTTATGTTACGTTTAACACGCTTGTCTCGGATGAAGAACTCCCGGCTGCGACCGAGAGTCTTGCATTGATAAATAACGCCGGCGCCGATGCGGTAATCGTCCAGGACTGGGGCATCTTTGACCTTGTAAAACAGCTTATCCCGGATCTCAGTATCCACGCAAGCACCCAAATGAACACCCATAACATAGAGATGGTAAAGTTTCTAGAAGAAAAAGGCGCAAAAAGGGTGACGCTTGCCCGAGAGCTTGCGATAGAAGAGATATCTAAGATTTGTGACTCAACAAGCCTTGAGGTCGAGACATTTATCCACGGCGCGCTTTGTTTCTCATACTCCGGGCAGTGTTTATTTAGCAGCATGGTGGGAAACCGAAGCGGCAACCGGGGGCTTTGCCCGCAGGCCTGTCGTATGGGATATGAGCTTGTCATTGCCGGCAAGAAAGAAGAGGTATGGCCCACCCCGGGAAAACATCTCTTGAGCACAAAAGACCTGTGCGGCATAAGGCTTATCCCAGAGCTTGCAAAAGCCGGCGTTAAGGCCCTAAAAATCGAGGGGCGCGTTAAATCACCTGAGTATGTCGCAACCGTTGTTAGGATATATAGAGATGCCATCGACAGGTTTTCAAGCGACCCGGATAACTTTAACGTCTCGGAAGATGAGATAGACGAGTTAAGAGAAGCCTTCAGCCGTGGCTTCACCGAAGGATATTTTAAAAAGGTGCGCGATGGCCGGCTGATGAGCTTTGAGAGGCCTAACGACCGCGGGATATTCCTGGGCCGGACGACTTATCTTGATGTCTATACCGGGAGGCTTGGCATACAGTTGAAGCGTGAGCTTTGTGCCGGCGACGAGATTGAGGTTTGGGTTACAAAAGGCGGCAGGGTAAAGACAAAAGCAGAGGAACTCTATGTTGGTGACAAGCAGGTAAAGTGCGCCCCGGTGGGGTCGAAAGCGGTCATCGTTATTAAGGGAAAGAGGCACACGATAAAGATGGGTGATAGGGTTTTCAGGGTGCACAACGCGGCATTATCCAAAAAAGCAAAAGATACTATATCGGGGGCCGGCTCGACCCGCGTCCCGATTGAGATTGCCGCCCGCATCGAGGCGGGAAAGCCGGTTGAGCTAAAAGCGCGCATTGTTGGTTCTGATGGCGGTCAAGATGCAGAAGTCAAAAGTGACTTTTTAGCCGAGAAGGGCGAGCGAAGGACGCTCTCGACCGATGATGTAATCGCTCAGCTAAATAGATTGGGCAATACCGTCTACAAGGTTGACTCATGGGATATCAAAGTCGGCCCCGGCGTGATGGTCCCGCTCGGCAAGCTCAACGACTTAAGGCGAAGCCTCACGGAGTATCTCGATACCTTAAGAGCCGGGGCTTATGAGCATCCAAAAGTGTCGGTTGCCAAAATAAAGGAGGGGCTTCCGGACATTTTAAAGCCGGAGTCCTTTAAAGCAGCTCGCAAGCCGTATCTTGCCGCAGATATAAACAACCTTGAGCAGGCGAGGGAGGCGGCGCAAGGCGGCGCAGATTGGCTCTATATAAGGCCGGGCTTTTCAAGGTTGGGCGGCGCCGAGTTAGATCAACTATCGAGCTTACGCTCATCGGGTACGAAGGTTGCGCTGGCAACCGGAAACATCCTCCACGGGCGTGAGCTCGAAAGCCTTATTAAGTTTATCCAGGATAATATTGTAAACCTTGATGCCGTCTTGGTTGACAATTTTGGCGTTTATTATGCGGCCAGGGATATCGGCCTACCTATGTTTCTCGACTATCATGTAAACAACTTCAACAGGATAAGCACCAGGTTCTTTAGGGATGGCGGGGTATCTAGGGTATGCCTGTCGCCAGAGCTTACTCTTGAGCAGATAGTTACTATCACCAACTCGGTTGATGTGGAGTGCGAGACGATTGTTCACGGCTGGCTCGAAATTATGACGGCGGAGCATTGCGTCCCGAGCGCGTCGAAAAAGAGCTGCGAGGTCTGCTCATCTCGCGGGTTTTACATCACAGACCAGAAGGGGTTTAAGTTCCCTGTCGAGCAAGATACAAGGTGCCGCTCGCACATCTATAACTCGCGTGAACTATACATGCTGCCAAACACCGGCAACCTGGTGGGTGCAGGGCTTTCTTCGATGCGCCTTCTGCTAAATCGCTACGCGCCGGGCGATGTGGGCAAGGCCGTTTCGCTTTACCGCGAGGCGCTGGATTTGATAACCTCAGGAGTTGATGATATAACGCCCGTCTTAAAGAAGGCCGAGCTGATGTTTCCTAGCCTTACCGGTATGTCCACAACCGGCCACTTCTTCAGACAAACCCTATGAATCGGTGAATCTAGCAATTTTCGATTTACGATTTTCGATTGTCGATTGTGTAGTTGCCCTATTTATCGGGAGATTCATGGTGAACTGGTGAGCAGATTGTAGTTGCCCGATTTATCGGGCGCGCACTGGCAGGACGGTGGAATGGTGAAAAAGGATGTTCCTCCCCTTTTGGCCTTTTCGCCTTATAGGTGGGCTTATAGACCTGCGGTTAACAATGGATTAACTTTTGCCGATGTTATAATGTATAGCAAAACTTAAAGGGCGGATTGAAAAGTGAAAACAAGGCTGCTTACGGTCTCGGATATCTCTAAAATCATCGATATGGCGGATGTGCTAAAGGCGGTTGAGACCGCCTTTCGAGAATACGGTTTAGGCCAGGCAGAGATGCCGCCGAAAATCTACCTTGACCTCAGGCAATATAACGGCGATTTTCGCGCGATGCCCGCATTCGTAGAAAACTCCGCCGGCTTAAAATGGGTAAGCGTCTACCCTGATAATCCTGATAAAGGCCTCCCGACGGTTATGGCAATGCTTATCCTAAACGACCCCAAAACAGGTTTTCCGCTCGCCATCATGGATGCGACCAGAATCACCAGCTTTCGAACCGGCGCGGCGGGGGGTGTTGCCGCAAAGTACTTGGCCAGGCCAGACTCAAATACGCTCGGTTTGGTGGGTGCGGGCGCCCAGGCGAAGACCCAGTTGCTTGCGCTTCTAGAAAACTTCGAGCTCTCAAGCATTCATGTATGGAGTTTGCGGGACGACGAGATCGAAGGCTTTAAGAATAATTTTAAAGACCTCCCGATCGAAAAAGCATCGCTTGAAGAAGCCGCGGGCTGCGATATCGTATGCACAACGACGCCGGCACGCGGATTTATCGTAAAGAAAGAATGGATAAAACCGGGCGCCCATATCAACGCCATCGGTGCTGATGCCCCCGGAAAGCAGGAGCTCGATCCGCAAATTCTCAATGAGGCAAAAGTTGTCGTTGACGATATTGCACAGGCGCGGCACAGCGGCGAGATCAATGTCGCGATTAAAGAAGGACTTTTCCCGGTTAACGATATCTACGCTACCCTAGGCGAAATCGTCGCGGGCAAAAAAGCAGGCCGGGTCGATGATGAGATAACTGTCTTTGACTCAACCGGTCTTGCCATCCAAGATATCGCCACCGCACGCATGCTCTTCGAGAAAGCCAAACAAAACAACATCGGCCATGATTTTGATGTTGTTGGATAACTTCTGGCTCCTTATAATGCTATACTAATACACATGCGTAATAAGAAAGTTGTAGCTATAGTCCTTGTAATAGGGTTTGCATTGCTGGCGGCCGGCTGCTCAGCCATCGGGTCAAAAGGCATATCCTCGCGGGCCAAAGATGTTTTAAAACCGATAACTTCAGCCATCAAAGAAGAAGACATAATGCAAAAAGACTTCCCGGGCAGGGGTAAACCGGTACCGGTAAGCCCGGAGAGCCTGTCGTTAAATGAGCAGGCAACCTTTGATCCCGCACAGGCGGCGAATACCGATCTTATAAACCTAACCATAAGCTACAAAGTCCTCCCCTTAAGCGAGTCCGGCGTTTTGGATAGACTGCCCTGGGGAAGAAACCCAAAGGTGGTGCTCACGACCCTTATCCCGAAGACAATGGAAAACAAGCAAAAAGTTCTCAGCATGCAGTTCTCAACGAAGCCGTCAAGGATTTTTGACCTGGGCGATAACAGGTATGCCGAGTTTGATATTGATAAATTAAGCGAGCCTCTCGACATCCAAATTATATCGAAAATGCAGCTCTTCAGGTACGACCTGTCGACTGCGTCTAACAAGGCTGTGGCCGTCCAGGGCCCGGTCGACTCCCGTATCTATCTGAAAGACGAGAAATATATGGATGAGAGCAGCCCGGTTATCAAGGAAGCGGCCCGGCAGTTACAGGGAAAAGATGCGCTTGATACGGTCAAGAAGATATATGATTTTGACCTGCAGAGCCTAGCCTATGACTACGATAAAGCAAGGGGCGAGGATGGAAAGATTCTTGGCGCGGCAACCGCCATCAAACTTAAAAAAGGGGTTTGTGTCGAATATGCGGATGTTTTCGTGTCTCTTTGCAGGGCAAGGGAAATCCCCGCGAGATATGTGGGAGGCATACCGACCGAGGGGGGCCTGCCCTCGGAGCAAGGCGTTCCCTCTGGCGGAACCGTGCCCACCCCGCATAAAACACTAACCAAAGGCCACGCCTGGGCGGAGGCCTACATAAAGCCCTACGGCTGGGTCCCGTTTGACCCGACCTGGGGAGATACCAAGGCGGCGGCATTTGATAAACTAAGGCCGCTCTATATATATCTAACCGATATCAGAAACGACGAGGTTCTTGGGTATTCCGACATCTATGGATATAAGTACTCGGGAATCCCGGTTAAAGTGGATTTCTCAGTGACGATCGATTCTAGCAGGGATCAGTACTTAAGCGATCTTTTGGCAAGCATCAACAGCGCGAAAGCTGAGCTTGACCAGTTAAAGAAGCAACTGGATGCCGACTATACCGGTATCCAGCCCGTAAAGGCGGAAATCGACCAGTTAAATAGCAACATTGCACAGCTTAAAAAGGATATCGAGTCGGGCAAATACAGCGATCCCAAAGCTAACCAAGACGCTGTCTCAAAATATAACAACATGGTAACGACCTACAACGAAAAGGTCGCGGGCTACAACAAGAAAGTCGATGCATATCAAGGTATGCGCAACAACTACGAAGCAAAACGCCAATCAGTAAACTCCCTCGTCGACCGGTATAATAGTTTGAATTAACAAATCGGCGAGCAGGAAATGTAGTTGCCCGATTCATCGGGCGAAGCTAGGGAACCACTACAACCTTAAGGGATTCCTTGCCGCTTGAGACTAATTTAAATCCCCTTTCTATTTCAGAAAGGGGAATCTTATGCGTTATCAGCTCTCTGATATTAATCTTACCGCTGCTAATTAACTCCAACGCGTCTTTAAGATCTTCCGGGGCTGCTCCGTAAGAGAATGCTACTGTTATCTCATCTCTCCAGAATCTTGCAAATGGCAATGCCATGTCTGCATTAGGTATGGCAAAAAATAATATCTTACCGTTTCTATCAATAGAAGAAAAGGCATCGCCAACAGCTTTTTCTGCGCCGGC
>CADDYS010000082.1 GCA_902810715.1 bacterium
GCTCTATTCAGTAGCTTTCTTACCTTCCTCGATAAGGCGTTTTACTTTTTGGCCGCCTTTGTGTCCGATTTCCTCGTAGAACTCATGTCCATATTTTTGCTTGGTTGTCTGGCCGCCTTTCTTGCCACCCTTGTGTCCAATCTCCTCATAAAACTCGGGTCCATATTTCTTGGCGGTGGTTTCGCCGCCTTTGCGGCCCGCTTCGCTTACCGTCATTTTGCCTTTTTCCTCGGCCATAAGTCTCGCCCCCTTTCGCGGTTTTCATACCCCGCATTCTGCACTTTAAACATTTACTCAGCAGGGCGAATCTGGGGATAATCTTGTTGCTTGGCAGCCGGCAATTTGGTGCATCGCGGCGCGCAGTTGAATATAATACGGGGAGATTGGAGGAGATCGTAAATGAAAGTCCTAGTAATCGGCAACATAGGTTTTGATCTAATGGCCCCGTACTTACAAAAAGAAGGAATCGAAACAATTCTTACCATCACCACACGCGAACCTCTTAACGCGCAATATGCGGACAAAGCATACTTCTTCACCTCAGACACCAACCCTTGGCCCCTCGTCGAGTTCGCTCTCGACAAAAAAGTAGATGCGGTAATCTCAATCTCTGGCCCTGACGTCGCGAATCTTAGGGACGGATACGTCAAGGACATCCTCGAAGGAGAATTTGGGATACCGGTTTTAGCAAACCCCTTAGAAGCGGTTCAAGTAGCTGCAGATAAAGAAAAAACAAAGAATTTTTTGAGGGAACAAGGATTCCCGGCAACTGAAGGGCATGTCGTAACTTCGAGAGCCGAGGCGTTTGAGGCGGCTAAGGAATACGGCTACCCGCTTGTTCTAAAACTCATCGACCACTCGGGCGGAACCGGTATGAAAATCGCCAAAAATAGGCTTGAGCTTATAACAGGCTTCGGCGATGCGGAAAGAATGCTTATTGAAAAATACACGGCGGGGCCGGAGTTCTCGGTAGAGGTTCTAAATTATGGACATAAAACCTTGCCGCTGTTACCAGTCTTTAAGGGATTTACAAACTACCAATGCCTCCACCCAATGGAAAGAGTTAAACTTGCGCCGGCGCCCCTGCCTGAGACCGACATCACGCGACTAAGATCGCTGGCCCGCGATGTGATTTCCACATTAAATGTGCAGCCGACCGGTGATGTTGACATTGTCTGGTCGGAGGATGGTCCCAGGATCTTAGAGATAAATCCAAGATTCGGCGGAGTGACCGCCCTATCCATGGCGGCAAGCGGGATAATCTCCTACCATGCACTGGTTGATATGCTGCTTGGCAGGTGGATTTCAACTGATTACCAATTTGACAGACACTTTGCGGCCGACATGCCGGTATTTTCCGATATTGAGTTCGATAGTGTAAAAGAGCTTCTTCATCTAGACGGCGTATTTAGGGTAAAAATTCAGAAGCTTACTAAAACCAGCGGAAGGATTGCACTAAAAGCTAAGACGATGCGGGAGCTTTTGAGCACGGCCTACGAAGTCGCCCGCGTCTGCGACTGCGCGGATTGCTTCACACAGCTCAAGAGCTTACCGGAACAGTTAAAAGTGGTAGCTGCATAAGGCGGCTACCACTTTTATCCCACGCGAAGTGAACTTGGCATAATTACCGTGCCGCCTGTTTTCCGCGCTCAATCAGCTCTTTAACCTTCTGGCCGCCTTTGTGTCCTATTTCCTCATAAAATTCACGGCCGTATTTCTTTGCTGTAGTTTTTCCACCCTTGCGGCCCGCTTCGCTTACCGTCATTTTGCCTTTTTCCTCGGCCATCTACGTCACCTCCTTTGGGACTAGCCATTGGCAATTATTTTGTACCCCGTGTAAATACCTCTTAAACTTCCGCCCTTAACCCGCCGATTCTTTTCCTCTCTCTATCAGAGCCTTAACTTTTTGGCCGCCTTTATGTCCAATTTCCTCATAGAACTCGTGCCCATATTTTTTCTTGGTGGTTTGGCCGCCTTTAGGGCCGCCTATTTTTCCACCCTTTTCACCAATTTCCTCATAAAATTCACGGCCGTATTTTTTAGCGGTGGTTTTGCCGCCTTTACGGCCTGCCTCGCTTACCGTCATCCTGCCTTTATTTTCCGGCACTATGTTCACCTCCCTCCGAAATGCTAGCTTTATCACCGAAAAGACTGCTTTTGTTTACCAAGGTTCTACCCAGGAGCGATACTGTTAAACAAAAAAAGGCAGCCCTTCGGCTGCCTTTTTTCAACAGACTATATAAAAGTTAGGCCCTCTTCTTGCCCTCCTCGATAAGGCGTTTTACTTTTTGGCCGCCTTTGTGTCCGATTTCCTCATAGAACTCAGGGCCGTATTTCTTTGAGGTGGTCTGGCCGCCTTTCTTACCGATCTCCTCGTAGAACTCCGGGCCGTATCTCTTTGATGTAGTCTCGCCGCCTTTACGCCCCGCTTCGCTTACCGTCATCCTGCCTTTTTCTTCTGCCATCGTATTCACCTCCCATTATTAAATCAGTTGTACGGCTGTAGCCCTACGTTTGTTTCCTTCCTTCTTCGATTAGGCGCTTTACCTTCTGGCCGCCTTTGTGTCCTATTTCCTCATAAAACTCCGGACCGTATTTACGGGCGGTAGTTTCGCCGCCTTTCTCGCCGATCTTCTCGTAAAACCCGTGCCCGTATTTCTTTGAGGTGGTCTCTCCGCCTTTCCCGCCGATCTTCTCGTAGAACTCAGGGCCGTATTTCTTTGAGGTGGTCCGGCCGCCCTTGCGGCCCGCTTCGCCAACCGTCATTTTTCCTTTTTCCTGCGCCACCTATCTCACCCCCATTACTTTTACCCGCAAAATCTAACAATCAATCGCCGAATTATCAATAATTTCACCTTTAGACTGTTTCCCACTTCGTAAATATTTAAACATCAGCTAGCCGCCTCTACTCTTAAGCCTATGGATGATGTGATTGATGATGTCTTCAGCTACATTGCGCCCTGTGGCCTCCATGATGCCGCTCCATGCCGGCGCCCCGTTTACCTCAAGGATATAGTCGCCGTCCGGCCCCTCGATTATATCTACACCGGTGTAATCAAGGCCCAGGGAGCGGCTGGCCTTAACCGATATCTCGCGTTGCTCATCGGTAAGCTCGTGGGCGACCGGCATCGCCCCGGCCCTGATATTGGTCTTCCATCTGCCTATCTGGGCAAGCCGATAAATTGAGGCAACAACCTCATCCCCGACAACAAAGGCGCGGATATCGCGCCCCGGGTTCGGGATATGCTTTTGCAGGCAAATACATTTAAACTCATTCAAAAGCCGCTTGATCCGGCTCCTGGTATCCTTCTCACTCCTTTTTATCCTGATGACCCCGTAGCCCTGAAAGCCGTAAAGCGGCTTGGCCACAATATCCTCATACTCATCAAGAAACTCCTCGGCGTCTTCAATCTTCTGCACAATAAGACTATCCGGAACACGAAAACCCTTTTCCTGAAGGATAAAACTTGTCAGGAACTTGCTCTCGGCCACCTGGATTGCCGCCGGCGAGTTAACCAGAAGTATACCCATCCTGTCGAGCTGCTCAAAAACCTCAAACTGAAAGTCGGTCTCCCCGTTAAAATTTAGACCCCTTATAACCAAGGCGTCGAAGCCCCTGGCATCAACCGGGCCGATCTTTATCTCATGCATGCTGTTTAACTCAGCCGAGAATTGGATGGGATCAACAACTTCCACTTTGGCGGTGTGGCTTGCCGCGTCAAACAAATCATGACTGGTGGGGTCCTTATCAAACTGTCCTGTAACTATACCAATCTTATACAACAAATCCCCCTTAATGGCCGCCAAGATAATATAATAAGCATGTTAGATTTTACCCGCCTAATTGGCGGTTAAACTAAACCAGCCTTGGGCATGGCCAAAAGGCCACTGATATTTGGGTCTAGACCGAGGGCCCACCAAAAGGCCAGAAGGTGGGAAGCATTTTCATTTTGAATTTTTAATTAAGGGATATTTATAAGTATGAGCGACTCAAGCACTATAGGTAAACTATACATAGGGACCTCTGGTTGGAGCTACAAGCACTGGCGGGGAGTTTTTTATCCCGAAGACCTGCCACAAAGTAAGTGGCTTGGGTTTTACGCAAAGCACTTCTCGACCGTTGAGATAAATAACTCTTTCTACAGGCTTCCCAAAAGAGAGACCTTTAAGTCGTGGAAAGACAAGACGCCGTCGGGCTTTGTTTTTGCCGTAAAGGCAAGCCGCTACATCACGCATGTAAAGAAATTAAAGGATGTCGATGAGGCCTGGGAAAGATTCTTTGATAACGCATTGGCGCTGGGGGAAAAGCTCGGGCCGGTCCTGTTTCAGTTCCCCGCCAGTTGGCATGCCAATGCGGAAAGGCTCGCCGGTTTTCTATCCATCCTGCCCGACGGTTACCGGTATGCATTTGAGTTCCGTGACGAGTCATGGTTTAACGATGGGATATACTCGCTACTTGAGAAGAAAAAGGCCGCGCTTGCAATCGCCGACTCACCACAGTGGCCCTTGGTACTTGAAACAACCGCCCCGTTTACTTTTATAAGAATGCATGGCGGGCGCATCCTTTATGCGTCGGATTACTCGGCCAAAGAGCTGTCTGAGTGGGCGCAAAAAGTCGCCGGTTACTTAAACCGGCGACTTGATGTCTACGTATACTTTAACAACGACGCCTACGGCTACGCGGTAAAAAACGCGCGGCAGCTTACTGTGCAGGTGTCGCGTTTTTACTCGCCTTAAGCGTCTCTATTTGTTTTTGCGCCTCGGCAACCATCTCACCCTTCGGGTCGGTCTTAATATAATTCTCGTAGGCCTTAATAGCATCATCTTTCTTGCCCTGGGATACTAAGAAAACTGCGAGGTTGTAATAAGCCGGCGCGAAGTTGGGATTAGATTGGATGGCTTTTTGCGCCTCGGCGGTCGCAGTTTCAATTTGGCCCATGCGAAAATACTGTATCGCCATATCAACTTGGACGTTAATGTTTTTCGGGTCGATCTCTAAGCTCTTTTTGTAGCTGTCAACGGCTTTTTGATAAGCACTCGGGTTGTAGAAGTTTTTCCCGTAATCGCTGTATGCGTTTCCCAGCCTTACCCATGCATCGGCGCTCTTCGGATTTTGTGTCGCATTTTGCTCGAGCGAGTTTATCGTCTTGACAGCTTGAGCCTGAGTCTGAGCCTGCTTGCCGGTATCCGGCGTATTGCCGATCGATGGCATCATATACGGGATAAAGTACGCGATAAAGGTAAGCGAAATAATGACCGCTCCAACCTTTGTTATCATGCTCACTTTTTTCTTGTCTAAAAGCACTTTAGCTTACTCCCTGGTAATCTTACTTTTTACTCTCGGGCGGCGTAACCGATTGCCCTCCCGGTGCCAAGGCTCCCGATGGCGGAACATCACTCTTGACGTTACCCATTGAAGGCACTGGCGGAGTCTGGACAGCACCCGTTTGGCTAGACTCGCCGCCGATATTCGGGTGTCCTTGCGGCAGTTGGCCCTTATTTAATTGATCCGACGACAAAGGCGGCGCACTGGTGTTTCCCGACCCGGATGGGTACGTGGATAGATCGCTGGTTGATACAGTGTTAGCGTTAGCAGGGAAAAGGCCGCGAATTAAGAATCCGACGACAAATGCAACAACTACCAGGGCAACAACCCAAATCAGGTCTATCTCCTTTGGTAGGTTTAATCCCTCAGCTGCATTACCTTTTGCCGCCGGCTTAGCGACCGGTTTTGCTTTACTTGAGGAAGGTTTTTTCGCCGCTTTAGGTTCTTTGTCTTCCAACGAGGTAACCCCCCTTCTCCATCCTAAGTATGATTCTTTTAATCACCGATTTACAATGATAACGCTTTATCGGGCACCTATCAACTATTTCCATCACTTTACTTTCTTTCTGATGGGCTCGGATTTCTTTAAAATCTCCATCTCATCCAGGTTGGTATAGCCGTAGTCCTTATAAAGAACCTTGCCCGCGACCATCGTAAGGACTATATTTTCCTGGTTGGCCGTGTAAACAAGCGCCGAGTAAGGATCGCCGGCCGGGACCTGGTGGCTATGCGACATATCTACCACTATCACGTCGGCTTCTTTGCCGGCCTCAAGCGAGCCGATTTTATCCTGCATATTTACCGCCCCTGCACCCCCCAGGGTCGCCATGTAGACGAAGTCCTCTGCCGTAAAATCGGCAGACCTTGTTATCCCCCTCTGGATAAGAAGTCCGATTCTCATCTCGTCGAAGACATCCGTCGTGTTGTTGCTTGCCGGGCTATCCGTTCCTATGCCAACACTCATGCCCCGGCTTAAGAAGCTGGATAAAGGTGCTATGCCCATACCCAGTTTTGCGTTGCAACGCGGGCAGTGGGCGATTGATACATTATACCTCTTCAAGATGTCAATATCCGATTCATCAACCTGCACGCAGTGAACCGCCAGGATATTTCCGCCGTCAAATACGCCCCATTCCTCAAGGTACTTGACCGGGCTTACCCCCGTCGGCTGCCAAAGGATATTGTTCCAGCCAACCAGATTCCAATACTCGTTGGATAGCTGCCCCGAGCCGTACTTTACAAAATCGTACTCGGCCTTCGAGCCGGCTAAGTGGGTGCATATCTGAAGATTCCGCTCCCTTGCCCATTTTGTAGATTCTTGGAATAGAGGTGGTGCGACAGTATACGGCGAGTGTGGCGCAAACCCGATTATAAGGTTGCTGCCTTTAGCTTTATCAATCCAGTTTGTCACGTCCTTATCCATGTGGGACATAATCTTTGGCAGCTTGGCATAGTCCATCCCGGTAACTTCGTAGTAGATAATGCCTCTTAAACCGGCATCTTTGGCAGCGGTTAAGCTTGCGCCGCTTTTTGTAATATCTGCAATAGTTGTAATGCCGGATTGTATTGCCTCAAGCGCGCCCAGGTAAGCTGAGTGCATCCAATCGCTCTCGGTCAACGTCCTGCTTTTAATCGTAAGCTGTATCTTCCAGTCGGCGTAGCCGAGATCGTCGCAAACGCCCCTAAAAACGCTGTACTCTAAATGCGTGTGAAGATCGATAAATCCGGGAAGGATTACGGCCTTGCCAAAGTCTGACACCTCTTCGCCGGGGTACTTGTTAACCATCTCTTCAAATGTACCGACATCTTTGATCTTGGTGCCCTCAATAACGATGGCCCCATTCTCAACCGGCTTATGGCTTATCGGCAACACCCATTTTGCAGCTAAAAGCATATTGCACCTCATCCTAATTGTATCTATCCACAACAAACTCGGCGATTCCCTTAAAAACTGCTACAGTATCCGGCTTTGACAGTATCTTAAGCGACCCGACCGCCTTATCTACATAAGAGCGGGCGGTCTCTTTAGTACGCGATATTGCGCCGCACTCGTTAATTGCCTTAATCGCCGACTCAACATCTTTATCAGTCGGCTCCTTGCAGGAAATAACCGCGGCGAGCTCGCAGCTATCACCGAGCGCCTCTAAAGCATAGAGCATGGGCACAGTCACCGTGCCGTCCCGGATATCCACACCGACCGCCTTGCCGGTCTCCTTGCCGCCGACTATATCAAGCACATCATCGTATATCTGGAATGCAATACCCAGGTTCTCACCATATTGGGCCAGCGCCTCCACCTCAGCATTGGGCGCCCCGGATAAATAAGAGCCTACCTCACAGCAGGCCGCAAAAAGCGCCGCTGTTTTTCTTCTTGCCTTCTGGAGGTAATCTTCTATAGACTGATCTGTTACGTGGGCGGTTACCATCTGGTCAAACTCGCCCAGGCTCAGGTCGATTGCCGCCTTAACCATTATCTCAACAACCTTAATTTCTAGATGCGACATTATCTCAAAAGCCTTTGCAAACAAAAAATCCCCTGCGGCAAGCGCAACCCGCTCACCCCAAACAGCATTTACCGCCGGAACGCCCCGCCTGGTCACGGCATCGTCCAACACATCATCATGGATAAGCGACGCCATATGGATAAGTTCCGAAGCGACTGCGGCGGGCATAAGCGTAGCGAGATCGTATTCTCCCACCATCCCGGACATTAGAATGAGAGCCGGTCGAAGCCTCTTCCCGCCCGCCTTAAGGGTTGAAAGAAACGCTTCGGTCAGGACGTCGCCTGCGGCCGTAGCCGCCTTAACAAGCTCCTTTTCCACTTCTACAAGGTCTTGAAGGATATGCTGCGGGATTGGGTAGGATTTATTCATAATCTTAAATAGTATAATTTAAATGCTGTTTTTCTGTCTACTGCAAAGCGGCTGTTAGCAAAATTGCATAGAGAGAAGATTTTCAAGAAGGCGGCCCTGGGTTGCGGGGAGGAGTTTTAAGGCATCGGCAGCGCGCTCCCGGTTCTGGTGAACCCGGCCCAAAAGCGACGCAAATCGAACTAAACCATCCGCCAGGTTCGGGGGGCAGCCACCCAGCTTTATCCCTAGATTCGCCGCGGCTTTACAAAGGCTCGCGTTTTTACCATCGTTTAGTCCTTCCCCTTTGCCGCGCGAGGATTCCACCTCGGCGATATCGGCAATCGCCCTTGCCATGTGCTCGACCACAAAGCCTTTTTTAAGTGCTGCGGCCAGGCTTATTGCTTGGGCGTAAAAATAATCTGCGGTAACCAAGAAAAGGTTTTTGGCAAAGCCGTCGTTTGACTCAGTGCGGTAATGTTTTTCGACGGCGAGGCGCAGCAACTCAAGACCAACAGCAACCGGCTTTAGCTCTTTTGAGCGGTACTCTCCAAGGCTTGCAGCGGCAAACAGCAGAGTAGCCAAGGGCAGTTCACCTGGCTCGCAGGTCTGCTCGGCAAGAAGCTTGTGCCCTGTAAAAGCGCTCTCAAGCAGCTGCCCTTTGGTCTCGGCCAGGTCCCGTTTGACAACATCTAGCAGTGCCAGCGTCTCGTTTGATTTCATAATTGTTGGCCAACTAACCCTTTTGCAGGTAATAGGAGAGTATCTGAAGCTCGACCGATAGATCAACCTGCCGTAAAACTACACCGTCAGGAACCTCTATGGTAATCGGCGCAAAATTAATGATCGCCTTTATTCCCGCACTCACCATCCTGTTTGCAACGCCCTGGGCGGATGACGCCTGCGTGGCGATAATTCCGATATCGACCCCGCCAACGATACTTTTTGTGAAATCCTTAAGTTCGTTGATATCGCGGATTCTAATGCCGTCGACTTCGGTGTTCACTTTGGCCGGATCACGGTCGAAGGCCCCCACTACTTTAAAGCCTTTCTCTGAGAAACCCTGGTAACCGACAAGGGCACCGCCCAAACGGCCAAGGCCGACTATTACAACCGTTCTATCTCTTAATAAACCAAGCCATTTGGACATCTCATTTATGAGCTGGTCTACCTCATAACCGACTCCCCGGGTACCAAATTCACCAAGGTATGAGAGGTCTTTTCTCAACTGCGCCGCGTTTGTGCCGGCAAGCGAGGCAAGCCCATCTGAGGAGATAATCTGCTCACCTTTATTCGCCAGTATCACCAGCGATCGAAGGTAAACGGGCAATCTGGCTATGGTTGCTTGCGGAAGCTTAACTTTTTTCAATAATTCCCCGCCCTCTATCTTAAGTTGATCTTGAATTACTTTGTGACTATGAGAACTTTGCTCGATTTTAACCCAAATCGAATATTTTTGTCTACTGCAAGAGGATAATGAATGGATAGTTAGGGGTGAAGATTGGCGATGGCCTGCTTTGCTTCATTGTTGTTGGGCTGCAGGGCCAGAACCTTCTCATAATATAATTTGGCCTGCTTTTTGTTACCTAAACGCTCATAAGCTTTAGCAAGCAACTGCGCGCTTGCAACATCTTCAGGCTTAATATCGTATGCAAATTTAAGTGCACCGATTGCTTCTTTGTATTTGCCCCGAACAAGATAGATGTTGCCGAGCAAAAGGTGGCCGGACACAGAGTTCGGGCGCACTTCCTTGAGGCTATATTCAAGCGCCGATTCTGCATCGATTAGCATCTGGTCATTAG
>CADDYS010000083.1 GCA_902810715.1 bacterium
AGTTAGGAGTTTATCCAAGAGGAGGAGCTATGAAAGTTGCCGGAGGGAAAATGAAGGTCACCCCCGAGGAGGCAATAGGTAAAGGGAAAGAATTTCTTGACGAGCAGTTGGATAGGTTAAGAGCAACGATTCGCGAGTACCCATCCGAGTCTATACTTGCGGCATTCGGAATCGGTCTAGTGCTTGGTTTTTTAGTTAGGAGGCTTTAGCAACATGGCAAGTGCCACACCAACACCGCCGGCCAAGGAAAGGCCGGTTGAGTCAAAATCAACAATAGAGCTAGTCCGTCAGATAATACAGGAAAGCAGCGATCTTATCCAGCAGGAATTCCAGCTTTTGAGGGAAGAAGTAAGCAACGCTTTGGGCCGAGCAGGCATTGCATCTGGAAAGCTTATGGCCGGCTCAGTTATCATTGTACTTGCGGTAGGGTTTTTGGGATACAGCCTAATAGTGCTACTATCTGGGTTTATAACACCGTGGGTTTCTGCGTTAATCGTCGGTGTTGCTTTCTTGCTGGTGGGAGGTCTTCTCGTCTTATCATCGATCAGCAACTTTAGGAGCATAAGCATGGCTCCTAGAACAGTAGAGACGTTAAAGGAGGACGCTGAATGGCTGAGGCACCCGACCAAACCAGAAGGGAGATAGAAGAGACACGCCAGAGAATAGCACGAGCGGCAGAGGAGCTTGAAGAGCGCATTGAGCGGACGACCAACTGGCGGAAACTGGTAGCTGATTACCCAATCGAGAGCGTGGCCGTTGTCGCGGCTGCCGGGTTCGTTGTAAGTGCGCTAATCTTGCCAGGAATCATAGCTGCAGTTCGTAGACCGACAAGAGAGCGACCTGGCGGGGGCCTGCTCAGTTGGATAAGGCCAATCGTCGTCCCTATAGTTACCGCAAGAATAATCGATTATATGCGCAAGAGATAACTAGCTGGCAGCTTCCATCTTTGCTTTACCTTCGAGGACGTTGATAATCGTCTGGATGAACGCCGGCAGGTCGGTAACACTGCGCGAGGTTACGATGTTGCCGTCGATAACCACCTCGCGGTCGACGACATTTGCTCCGGCGTTTTTAAGGTCTATCATAACCGATGGCCAGGCCGTCATCAATTTTCCGCGTACAATATCGGCCGATATCAAAAGCCATGGGGCATGGCAAACCGCGGCAACCAGCTTGCCCTGGTTATGCATCTCTCTTACAAAATCTATAGCCTTTTGGCTAAGCCTTAGCTTATCGGGTGAATAACCGCCCGGAATAACGACCGCATCGAAATCGTCGGGTGAGATATCATCCAGGCTGGCATCAGTCATCACCTCTTCCTGCCGGTGATGACCCATAAGCAACTGCTCTGCTTCAACACCGACCACTACTACGTCGGCCCCCTCTTGCTTCAGTCTCTCATAAGGTTGCCTAAACTCTCTCTCGTCAAATTCATTTGCGATAATTATCGCGACTCTTTTCCCCTCAAGCGTCATATCATCAGACCTCCTTGATGGATTACGGCGCGCCCTAACTTTTCTCAGGAAATCCAGGCTTTTCATGCTAGCGCTTCCCTATGCACTTTTCTTTGTAGTGCCTCTTGGCTGCCATCATTGTCATAAGTTTGAAGAATTTTAAGGATGCAAGGGTAAGAACCATGCAACCCATTGCAATAATAGGTCCGTAGTCGATTATCGGGTCGTAGGTTACCCTATCGGTGGTAACAGTTATGTAGCCCATGGGTTTTATGTTAACTCCCATGCCGATACCAAAACCCTCGCCTTCCCCCTCGCCTTCCCCTTCTTTTGGCATACCTTTACCTTTTCCTCCACCGCTTCCCCAACCGTAGGAAATCCTGCCGACCGGGATAATCACCTTATCGCCAATTTGTCGGGACTCTCCGAAGATAGCCTGCACGTTTGTTCCGCTGACCTGAGACATAATGTTTTTAACAACATCCTCATAATCCGCCATATCAATCACCATCGCTTTCTTGGACTTAATTTAACTATTCCCAAGCACGCCAAAAGTTAATAATTTTGCTGAAGAGGATAATTTAGAAGGGGCGGCCTTTTACAGCCCGCCCTCTTATCGCCACAATAACCTGCCAGGCGATGAACAGGAAAACAAGGATGGTTGCCACGATGGTTATCGTATCTGTGATTGAGTATCTTGGCTTGACATTAAGGGCTTCTAACTGGTCAAGACCGATTTTCCACTTTGCGGGACCAAATTTTAACCCGCTTGCCAGCTCGCCAAACTCAACTTCGCTTATGTAGGTTACATTTGAGTAAATTCCTTTGTAGGCATCGTCTATCTCAAGCTTTACGTATTTAGTCTGGACCGGCTTTACGGCAAAGTACTGCATATCAAGTGAGTCCTGCAGGCTAAAGTGCTGGCTTGATCCATCGGAGAACCTTAGGGTAATCTCACTGGGGCGGTTATAAAACTTGTACATGTTCTCCAGGCTACCATATCCGGGGATAATTCTAAATTCCCTAACCCATCTCTTATCATTAAAGCTAAAAGTCAGCCACTCTCTCATATCGGAGTTAAGAACAGCCCACGCAGTTGCGGGGTCCTTGTCGTTTACAAGATTTGGGGAGTACTCTTTGCCGTTTTCGTTAAGACTACCAGATGCCTTAACTTCGGAAACCATGTTCTCGTTCTTGCCGAATAGCTCGACCTCGATATCCTGGCCGGGTTTATAATTTTTAAACGCCCACTTTAGTTCATCTTTGCCGGCTGTAAAACCTACCGGCTGTACTGAATACTTGCCGGCATACTCACCGTAGGTTTTCGGGTAGATGATATTTTGCTCGCTCAGGCCACCCATTAGATGAACTATGTAATAGGCCTCGCCGATGTTTCCCTTCCAGCTTGTGGCAGGCCTAAGAGGTATAACAAGCTTGCGCCTTAAGGGATCCAGCCTTATCCAGTACCTATCAACTACGATTCGTCTCTGGTTCTCGGGAATGAAAACGTTATGCACATACCAATCAATGTCACCTTTTAGGCCTCCAACCTCTTGATCATTTGTGTGAACTGTTCTAACGTCAACCTCGTTGCCGTTGACATACCCCTTAAAGTTGTAAACACCGTAAAGAATTGCTGTTTTATCGCTTGCATCATCAGGCAGGCCCATTGCAAATTCCTGAGCTTCCCCGTTATTGTAGAATTGATAGACCTCTTCGACCTCGGCAAATCCGCTATGCAGCCATACCTGGGTGATCTGCTTTTCAAGTGTAATATCGCTGCTATCCTGGTATTTTAACGGAAATCCTGGAGTGCCCAGATAGCCACTGCCGGCATTTGCGGCAGCGGGAATTGTGAGAACGAGAAGCACGGCTGATATTAAAACACCAATAAATCTACCCAGTCTCATTTACACCTACCCTGGCGGCCGGATGTCGGCCCTATATTACCTTTCCAACCGGTAATTTCGGCATTTACTGCATATATTATATAGCTTGTAGTAAGTTTATCCAATGAGCGGCCCGCAAAAGGCCAGAAGTACATTTATTGGGACGACCAGGAGCGTCGTTCATAATCGGCAATTAACCAACCGGCCTAAAAGCCATACTTAATAACATAGGCAGAATAACGAAAACTGTGCCGAGCACCCAATAGCCGATAGTAATCACTGCGGCTTTGCCTTTTGTTATTTTGTATGTGATCGAGAAGCCCATTATAAGAAGGATAATCGACCATATGCTAAAGATATCAATGCGTCCAAGTAAAGCCCCGAGAGGAGTTGCTATTTGATCGCCGGGAATCAGCGCAGAGAGGCCTTGCATAACCAGTTTGCCGCTTGCGGCCATGTATATAGACTGGATAATCTGCTGGATGATAATCGGGACTTGAGCATATGCAACGGTTGCGATGCCGACTGTAAATTTAGCTCTTCCGCCAAATACATAAGCGCCAAGATGCAATAGACCGGACTGAATCAGTATTGTAATTATAATGCCAATAAAAGCCGACACTGCGGCTATAACCGGCAAAATGGGTGACTCCATTATTTGTTTAGATTTCGCTAACTGCTCTGGCGAAGCGTTGCTTGAACTACTTAATAGCTTTTTTTGGGCAAAATCGGCAGATAACGGGGCGCTAATTACCGCGATAACAACCGAAGTAATAATCAATACAATTACCGGCACCCACCATTTGGGATTTTCCCTTATCCACTCAAACACTCTAGAAGGCTTAATCAAAACAAGTGAAAGATTTTTTATTGCTTCCATAATATAACCCCTCTCAATAAAATATATTTTTCTTTAAGGCCATACCGGCAAATAACTCTAAATAACCACCCAGTGCTGTTACTTACTCATGTCTGAGAGCTACAAGTGGGTTTAGTCTTGCGGCCCTTAAAGCTGGATAAATCCCAGCTATCAAGCCTACGCTGGTGGCAAAGACAATTGCAAAAATTGCAAGCCAAAGCGGTACTATAAAAGAAATTGGACTCCCATTTCCACCGCTAGAGCTACTTAGATAAAACGCTGCCAAAACACTAAGAGATTTTGACAGAACCCAACCCAAAAATGTACCACCGATGCCGCCTGCAAGGCCGATAAATCCTGCTTCGCTTAAAAAGATTTTTATTATATCCTTATTGCTTGCACCTACTGCCTTCATGATGCCGATCTCGCGCGTGCGCTCGTAGA
This sequence comes from bacterium, assembly GCA_902810715.1. GTDB lineage: Bacteria > Actinomycetota > Aquicultoria > Aquicultorales > Aquicultoraceae > CADDYS01. Next base: position 4,647 of record CADDYS010000083.1, read on the forward strand.
TGGACATTATCATCGTATTTATAATGCCGATTGATGCAACCAGAAGCGCAACCGCCCCAATAGCACCGAGAACTGCCTGGATTACCTTAAAGAATACGTTTAAACTCTCAAGCATCTGCTTCATCGAGAACACGAAGAGATTCATTCCTTCAAGTTTTTTCTGCACGGAGTCGGCTTCTGTCGGTGAGTTCACCGTTACCTTTAATAAATTGTAGCCTTCCCTTTTAATAAGGTTTGGTGTGTTTTGCTGCCAGAGCCATATATCTTTTGCAAATCCAACGGGCATGTAGATGCTTCCGTAATCCTCCTGGGTTCCTTTCTCTTTCGCAATCCCGACTATATGCACCCTAATTCGGCGAACCTCTTGGGAGCCATTATCGGTTGATCTTGTGATCTTAAGCAATGCTCTCTTGTCTATTAAGCTTGAACCCGATACAGCACCTTCACCCTCAAAAGAGCTACCAAATTTACTTGATATAACAACTGATTTCTCATCATCTCTTCTTGGTAGACGCCCACCTGCTAACTCAACTGGGTTTTCTTTGCTAAAACCATGAATGCTAACGGAGTTAGCTTTGTGGTTTTGAATCTTAGCTGAAACGTTTCCAATATCGATTTGCGGGACAACCGATTTTACACCATCAATCTTTGATATCTCCCGAATCAGTTTATCATCAAGTCGCACCTCTTTTACCTGGCTATTAAAAGGCCCACCTTTGTTGGGATTACTTGGAAGTACCGTTAGATCATTTAAGTTGCCGATGGAGAGAAATTGCTTTGAGAAGCTTGATTGAAGACCTACTCCCAAAGCAACCATGGCAACAATTGCCGTTGTCCCGACGACTACCCCGAGAATGGTAAGCGAGACTCTTAGCTTCATCCTTTTTAAGTTTACAAGCACAAATGATACAAGATCTGAGCTACTCATTAATTACTCTTGATTCTCACCAAAGCCCAAAAGCGCTTTAAAAAAGTTAATTATCTTAGAGAAAAATCCGCCTGATTTACTCTTCTTTGCAGGAAGCTTAGTACCTTCATTAACCTTTATTTTTAGGTCTTTAGTTACCGACTGCCGGCGATTAAAGTCGTCGGTATAATTGACTTTAAGTTGCAGTGTTTTTTCACCGGGCGCAGTGAACTTAACTGCTGTCTCATATGTATCTGAGCCAGAAGCATCAAGTACTCCAATGAAATAATTTGGCGATTTTATTTTTGATCCATCGCCAGATAGCTCAACTGAAACACCGTTGATTGGATAATTTCCTTCATTTACAACGTCAGCAGTTAATTTGAATTCTTTATTAAGTTCAACAGTCTTCGGGGCAGATATTTGTTCAAGCATTAAATCAGCCTTTCTAACCAGGACTATGCCAATTACCTGGTTTTGGGCCCGGGCGTTGTTGTAATCAAGCTTCACGTTCATATTATACGTGCCGGAATGCGCGGCTCCATCGGCAACCATCTGAAATGAGGTCTCTTTCTCGGCTCCTGCAGCAATTGAACCCAAATAGCGAACGTTGCTGTCCCCAATGGCAGATATCGGGAATTGAGATGGTGCACTCTTTTGCTCTTGAGTTGTGGGCGCTGTTGAAGCACTAACATTATTTACATCCAGAGTTACGATCAGATTATTTGTCCTGGAGCCGCCGCTATTTTTAACTTTTAGTTTTAGGTCAAAACTATCCCCGGGGGAAATATCTTTGGGTGCTGTGACGGCGTTGACAAGGATAATGGGACCTTCTGCATGAGCCGGCAAGCTAACAAGAATAAACGCTAAAAGCATAATTGAAGCAATAATTTTCTTTAACATGCTATATCTCCGATCAAGTGCCTGCACCTTACTAATCATTCTTCACCTCAATCTATAATCCTGCCGTCTTTTATTAGAATCGTCCTATCTGCATAACTTGCCTTTTCTGGGTCATGCGTTACCATAACAACAGTTAAGCCGTTTTCCTTATTCATCCAGGTTAGAAGCTTCATAATCTCTTCGCCGGTTTTACTATCCAAGTTGCCGGTCGGCTCATCGCCAAGGATTATGGACGGACCGTTTATAAGAGCTCTTCCAATAGCTACTCTTTGCTGCTCACCGCCGCTCATCTCGGTGGGACGGTGATGCATTCTTTTCTCCAGACCCACTGCACGCAGTATTTGCTCTGTCTTAGATAAGCGATCGTTCCTTGGAACTCCGGCAAAGATAAGCGGAAGTTCAACATTTTGCAGTGCGGTTAAAGTTGGAATGAGATTATAGGATTGAAAAATAAAGCCGATCTTTTCTCGTCTATACCTAGCAAGTTCATTTTCATCAAGCGATGCTATATCAAGCTCGTCTACTATAATCTTACCTGAATCAAAGCGGTCAAGCCCCCCAATGAGGTTTAAGAGCGTGGATTTTCCTGAGCCGGAGGTGCCCATAATGCTTACAAATTCACCCTGCTCGATAGAGACAGATACACCGTTAAGTGCTGTAACCAGCACTTCTCCCAAAGAGTACCTGCGAACTAAATCAGTAACCGTAATTGTTTTGGTCAAGACATACCCCTAGTCACTTCATAAATAGATACTACTATTAGCTACGTTACGTAACTCCACCTTCATCGCTAAACTAGAATCTCTTGCTAATATGTTTACAAAAGCCCTATCTTCCTTAGGGATACCTTACTATGTATACCATAAGTCTGTGTTACGATACAACCGTAGCTTATATCTAATATTGCAACATTGTACCACCGAAATCCGATGGGTAGATATTCAACTTAAGCTAAATTTCGTTTTCCACAAACTCTGCATCCTTATCCTCGGTAAGCTTCATAAAAATGTCTTCCAGGCTTTCTTCCGGTTTCTTGGTTTTAGCTCGAAGATATTGAAGGCTCCCCAGCGCGATGAGCCTTCCCTTGTCGATGATGCCTATGCGATCGCATAGACGCTCAGCAATCTCAAGAATGTGTGTCGAAACGAATACTGTTCCGCCCTGGTCGCAGAAACTTCTCAGCAGGTCCTTCATGATCTTGGCGCTTTTTGGATCCAAGCCAACCGTCGGTTCATCAAGAAGCAGAATCCTCGGTTCATGGATAAGAGCAGCGGCTAGGGCAACCTTCTGCCGCATGCCATGGGAATAAGTATTAATGAACTCATCCGCTTTGTCGTTCAGGTCAAAAAGGTCTAAGTAACTCTGGATGTTTGCATCTCGCTTCGCCCCGTCCATTTGCCAGAGATCGCCAATGAACTCGAGAAATTCTCTGCCCGTTAGCTTCTCGTAGAGAAAAGGATCATCCGATACATAACCAATCTCCCGTTTGGCCTCGACCGGTTCGGCCATTATGTCATGGCCAGCCATAACTGCGGTGCCGCTATCGGGCTTAAGAAGACCCACCATCATCTTAATAGTAGTCGTCTTTCCCGCCCCATTAGGACCCAGGAAACCGAAAAGCTCGCCGGGGGCAATATCGAGGCTAAGGTTGTCGACTGCGGTAAAATCACCATACTTCTTGCTGAGATTGGTCAAATGTATCATGATCTGCTATCCTTTCTTACCTTAATGCTGTTCGGTATCGAAATTTAGTTTTAATATAATTCAGCATGCTTTATCCTTTCTGCTGCAGCTGCAATGCATACCCAAGTTATTAATACTGTTGCGACCGCCAGAAGTGTTAGAGTAATTGTCCATATAAGCCACGGGTTTGCAAGTGCCCCCGAAGCTAAAATGCTCGCAATGCCGGCAATCAACCCCACCGGCAAGACATAGAGAAAGCTAAATACATTAGTACTAATACCGGTTGATTTACGTGCTCTGGATATACTGGAGCTTTCACAATAAAGGTTAACTGCACAAACTCCCCCAGCGATAATGGCCATCAAAAAAAAGATAACCGTCGATTCAGAAATAGGGGACTTCGCTACGAGCGATCCTACAAGGACAAATACTAAGACCACCAACATTGAGATAGCATACGCTGAAAAATACTTTGCCAGAACAAATTGGGTTTCCTTGATCGGAGTCGCCTTTATCAGTCTTAAGGCGTCTCGTTCTCGCTCTACAAGATTGGCCATGATCTGCTTGACGGCCAAGAAGATGATGATTGAACCGAAAATACTCGTCTTGAGGATTAAAGCAACCTCTCCAGGTAGTTCACCGCTTTGTCGAGGGATAAGAAGACTACCAATAAGAATCATGATCAGGCTGCCTAGCGGCATCGTACTGCTGCTCATCCGTCGCGTGAGGGCCAGATCCTTTCTGATGATGGAAGGAATCACTCCGGCGAGGCGAGGACTTCTGAGCCTGTGAGTTATTTTGGCCCTACCCGCTGCGTCAACCGACAAAAAACCGCCTGAGTAATAAAGCTTCTCGGTAAGGTGAAAGGAGACAGTCGATACTGAAACCGCAAACGCGGCCACCAATATCGTCCAGAATAGCGCCTGAACTAGTTTTCCCTGGGCACCTAGCTTTATGCCAAAAGATATCCACGTGGTTGGAAGTATTGATAGGTTCAGGGAACTTACCGTTGTTATTACATGCTTGATCACCGGTTGCACGCTTTTGAACTCCAAAGAAACCAAGGGCGCCGCGAAGAAGATGCCCGCTATATTCACAACAATGGGAAATACCCTTCCAACGGTACTCCTTAGCTTATTAGCCATTGTGAGAATGTTAAGCAACAGCCCTATACCCGATAGGGTAAGGTAAAGAAGCGAAATGTTGACGGTTGCAAACAGTACCGCGCCTATTTGCCAATTGTAGGCAAGGCAAATAGCGATCCAGGTCGGGATAAAAAAGAACAACACTATTGGTAGCGACCTAAGGCCTATGAACACGAAGCGCTCTTGAAAGATCGTTTTTGCCGATACCGGCGATGTCAAAAGAAGCGGTGTATCGCGGCCAAAGAGAAGCCCTGTCGTACCGAGCGGATAAAAATCGACCTCTCTTGGAAGCGAGTAGGCAAGGAGAACAACCGAGATCAACAATAGCCAAAGAGATAACGGGGTTTCAGATGTGGCATACCTCAAGAGTATTTGTGTAGCAAAAGTGACACTCCAGATTAAACCAAACGCCATAAACAGAAGGAACCCTACCGTAATTACTATAGCAGATAGCGGCGCGGGGTTTATCGCTATTCGACGGGAATTCTTGAATTTTACTTGGAGAATCTTCTTAATAAGATACATATAGCTATTTTAATATAAAATGGATATACATAAGAAGGAGGACATTGGTGATCAGGCAACGCCCTCCTTTGGGCCTAGCTAGGCTGCAGTCATTCCAATCTGCGCCGCTAACGACATGAGAGCTATTGCT
>CADDYS010000084.1 GCA_902810715.1 bacterium
TCTAGCTTCTAGTCTCTAGTCTCTAGCTCACATGCACCTATCTCATCTTCAATCGCTTCTTCAACAAGTCGAAGCGAAGGCGCATTTTGTTGTTTTGTAAGCTCCTCTATTTTTTGCTCAAGCTCTCTAATTTTATCCCCTAAGCACTTGATGGCCTGCGCCTCCGGGTCTGGAAGATGGCCGTGCTCAAGCTCTTCCTCGGGAGTAAGCCTTTTGCCGTGGGAGATCACAACACGCCCCGGAATACCGACGACGGTCGTATTTGCCGGGATATCTCTTACAACAACCGATCCGGCACCGATTTTTACGTTTTCTCCGACCGTTATCGCGCCGAGAACCTTTGCCCCCGCCCCAACGACTACATGGTTTCCAAGGGTTGGGTGGCGCTTGCCTTTTTCTTTGCCGGTTCCGCCAAGAGTTGCGCCCTGATAGAGTAAAACATCATCGCCAATTTCAGATGTCTCTCCGATGACCACACCCATCCCGTGATCGATAAAAAAACGCCTGCCGATCTTTGCTCCAGGGTGGATCTCAATACCGGTTACCCCCCTGCTAAGCTGCGAGATAATCCTGGGGATCAGCGGCACACGCTTCTTATACAAAAAATGGGCAAACCGATGCAGCATGATCGCGTGAAATCCAGGATAGCACGTGATAACCTCGGCAACGCTTTTTGCCGCCGGGTCTTTTTCAAATATAGTGTTGATTTCTTCTCTAATAGTCTTAAACACTTAAAAACACCTTCTATAAATCGGCATACACCGGGTTGCTCAAGTATCTCTCGCCGGTATCCGGCAAGACCACAACGACCATCTTGCCCGCATTCTCCGGCCTCTTAGCGACTTGGACTGCCGCGTACGCTGCAGCTCCGCTTGATATACCGGCCAGTATTCCTTCTTCTCTTGCAAGCCTTCTGGTGAACTCAATTGCCTGATCGTTGGTCACTTGAAAGACCTCGTTAATCATATCGGTATTTAATATCCTGGGGATAAACCCCGCGCCGATACCCTGAATCTTATGCGGCCCCGCCTGGCCACCGGATAACACCGGTGAGTCGGAGGGCTCAACCGCAACTACCTGAAGCTCCGGTTTTCGTTCTTTCAAGACCTCAGAGACACCAGTAAGAGTGCCCCCTGTACCGACCCCTGAGACAAAAATATCTATTTTTCCATCAGTATCTTCCCAGATTTCCTCTGCCGTAGTTTTTCTATGAATATCGGGGTTTGCGGGATTTTCAAACTGGTGGGGCATGTAGTAATCTGGGTTCTGCTTCTTTAGCTCCTCCGCTTTCGCGATTGCTCCCTTCATGCCCTCAGCACCGGGGGTTAGTACAAGCTCTGCTCCGTATGCCTTAAGCAGGTTTCTCCTTTCAATACTCATGGTGTCCGGCATGGTAAGGATTACCTTATACCCCCGCGCCGCCGCCGCAAACGCAAGGGCGATGCCGGTGTTTCCACTGGTCGGCTCAATAATTGTTGATCCGGGTGTGAGCTTGCCTTCCCTCTCGGCCCGGCCGATCATATTAACGCCGATCCTGTCCTTTACGCTTCCTGCCGGGTTAAAAGATTCGATTTTTGCAATGACGGTCGCCTCCGCCCCATCCGCTACCCGGTTTAAACGGACAAGAGGCGTTTTACCGATAGTTTTTGTGACGTCTTCAAAAATCCTTGCCATTTTTAATCCTCCAAACCTCCTCGAGACTGCAAACCAATCTATATATAATACATAGGCTCTGCGGATTGGTCGTAGTGAACCTGGCGCATAGCAAGCTGCCCAAGCGTCATCCCTTTAAGGATACGCTCGACAGCTAGGCCGACCTGGCACCACAGGTCCTGAAGCGCACACTGCGTACTTTTCGCGCAGTCCGAGGCGTTGTTTCCGGCACACGTAACCGTTGATAAAGGACCCTCCAGCGCCTCTATAACCTCAAGGACGGTTATATCTTCTGGTGCTCGTGCAAGGGTAACTCCACCCTGGGCACCACGCTGGCTTTTTACCAACCCGGCTTTTCTTAAAATCGTTATTTGCTGCTCTAAAAATCGCTCAGGGATCTCTTGCCTCTGGGCTATCTCACGGGCGCCGACTGTGCCCTGGCCGTAATAGCCCGCCATGTCTACCAGCGCTCTAAGCGCGTACTCGCTTTTTGCCGAGAATCTCATCCGAAAACCACAACCCAGTGTTAACTTCCCAATCAACCAAGAATAAATTCTGCAAAACTTCTTCTTTCCAAACTCTATTTATTTCTCATAATTCCGATTAATTTGGTGCGTTTTATTTTAACTTAGCATTGCATGAGCGGCGGGTCAATAGATTTTGCTTTTTCGATGTCTTTAAATTGCGATTTTTCGCTAATTTTTATTGCCTATTCGAGCTAAAGCCTGTTTGGCATCAGAACTGGCCGGGTTTAAAGCGAGCGCTTTTTTTAGTTGCTCCCGGGCCAGATCGCTCCTTCCTGTATCCGCAAATAAAAGTCCCAGATATAGATAGCCGCGGTAATCACCAGAATCGATTTTTTGCAGCAGCGATAGATTTTCTTCGGCGGTCTTATTATCGCCATTCATGGCGGAGACCAGTGCGTAAATCATTCTGGATTCGTATTGAAGCGGATATCTTTGAAGAGCCTTGAGTGCATAATTTTCTGCTTTTAAATTATCCCCCTGTTGATAATATAAGGCGGCAAGATTGGCATAGCCGTCATACCGAGCGGGGCTAAGCTCAATGGAACGCCTGTATACCAACATCGCCCCGCCCAAATCACCGGATTTCTCAAGCTCCTGGCCCTGCTCCAACAAGTATCCAGCCTGCCAGGGTGATAGCCGGGTAGCCAAAGCCGCATAATTTACCGCCGCTTTATAATCCTTCCTTGCCTCTGCACTAACAGCCTGCCGAGCCAAGATGTCGGAAGAAATATTCAACAAAAATGGAAGCAATATTAACAGGCACAGGCCGGCTGCAACCGGCGTGGCAAACTTTGGAACCCTCCCGAGCAGGGCTTTTTTCTTTATGCCGGTAAGTGAGGTGGTCAAACCAATCGAAAGCCACATCAGCGGGGTCACCGCGACCGTTGAGAAGAAGAACTGGATGGCTACAAGATAGCCGAGTACGCCCAAAGCTAAGCCGGCTACAGTATAAACATCTCTTGCCTTGTTTAAAGCACCGCTCGAACCAACATCCTTACGCAAAAAGCGCAAAACACCGGAAAAATAAGCGTAAATAAAGGCCAGGTAGGCCAGCAAGCCGACCAGCCCGGTTGAAAACGCAACCTGTAGTAGATCATTGTGGGGACGGTCATACCTGGTATTTAGTTCTATTGACTGCTGCGTAAGGTCAAGGAATCTATTCGATATCTGCAGGTACGTCTCCGGGCCGTAACCTAAAAACGGCCGCTCTGAGATCATCCGCAAAGTAAGTTTCCACAGATTAAGCCGGGTCGCTGTGGTTCCCGATTCCAAATCAAATATCGATACGAGGCGGGGCCCAAAATCACCAACGTAGCCGATAACTATCACACCAAAAACAATCATCGCCAGAAAAACCCATAACAGCGGGGATTTAAATATGTGCTCCGACCGGTTTGCCCTTAAACACCAAAAGACAAAAGCAATATACAGCAAAGTCACAAGAATAAACGCGAGCCACCCGGAGCGGGAATAGGTAAACAGCAGCGTGGGGACGGCAAGCAGAATAAAGATAATTGAAACGATTTCCCTGCGGTTTGCGGCCCTCGCATACGCGATTGGTAAGGTTAGTACGATATAGCTAGACAGGGTTAGAGGATTTCCAAATGTAGAAAAAACCCTGCTGCCTATAAAGGAGCCCTGCCAATTTTGAAAGTCTATGCCGATAAATTGTAGGAGCCCATATATCGAAACCAATATTCCGGTTAGCAGCCAGGCAAAAAGTAAACGATCAATTTCTTTATTATCTATAAGTGTAGGAATAATAAGCCCGACCAGTAAATATCCCCAGATAACAAGAATGCCCTCAAATCTACCGTAGGTTCCAAAAATACTTTCATTATGATCAACCGAAAATATGGTTGCAAATAAATAGATGATTATAAGCAAAGTTAATAATGGCGTTAAGTGGGATATATTAATTGTTATTTGGCCATCTCTTTTGCATTTAAGGAGCCAGGCCGGCAATAGGCCGGCAATAGCAGCAGCAAATAAACCGACTTTCCAGATTTCAAACACATTTCGTGTAAAACCGGGGTCAAAAATGAGGGGGATTAGAACTATTATTACAAGCCCCAATAGGAAGCCGGGCCGATTGCGCATTTGCAGATACCCCCTTAAGAGATTTGAAAAAGCATTAATCATGAGATAAGCGGCCATTCTTGCTTAGTCCAACTTGAACTATAGGCTATTAAATAGTATAATAGCAGCATAGCATGTTACTTTAAAGTCCCTTAAACAACCCGGTGGAGGTATCGTGAGAAAGGTCTCGGTAATAATAGCGTTTATTGCACTTCTCTCTTTCGCTATAGTTGGCATCGTCGTCAATAGCTGCCAGACAAATCGCGGCTTTATGCCGTTATCAAGCGATCAAATCAACGCGGCTATGACGGGAGGGAAGCGGCATACCGATCAATATACCGGGGACATGTGGTCTAAGAGCAAACTGCCCCCCAGCCAGGCAAAAAAGATAAAGGCAGAGATAGAGGCCGGCTTTAAACAAGCGCTTGGGATATGGCTGCAGGTAAAAGATAACCCAAATGGCTTTGAAAAAGGCATGGCTGGAGATGCGCTTAAGGAGCTTAAGAGGCAATATACAGATGAACTGACGCAGGGTAAAATTAAGATAAGGGTCCATGATAATCGAGAGTTCGAGGTAGTGCAAATAAAAGAAAAAGCGGGTGCCATAGCATATACGTACACCGATAACGGTTATTATATCGACGCTAAAACCAAACAAAGCATAAGCAAGCCACTTGGTAAAAAAAGAGAATGGCTGATAGGAATTTCAAAGATAGGTAATACCTGGAAAATTACCGACATTGTTACGTTAAAGCCCAAGGCAAGTCATTAGTATATAATATGCTAAATCTATTATTCTACCTTCTCTTTAAATCCGTCTGAGTGGCAATAGTTGCATAAATTCTTATCGTGGCACTTTGAGCAGTAACGCTCATTATTTAAGGAATGGCACTCTCCGCAGTAGGGATTATCTGAATCCACTTGTTTTAACGCCTCGGGGCCATGTCTTTTTAACCATCTATCAACCGAACCATGGGGTGACGTATATTTATGACAGCGGTTACAGAAAATTTCTTTAACATATACCGGTTCTATTGTATGTACCGGTGCCGGTAGGCTTTCATCAAATTTATGACAGCGCTTACAAAGTTTTTTATTTATAAAACCGGCAAGAGCATGTTTGTTTGGACCGCCCTCAGACCCGCGTACCCAATCTGGGGGATGCGGCATCTCTATCCCGTGACATTTAACACACACGCCTTCTGATGTTTGTGGATGGCAGCCACGACAGTTTTGCATTGGTTCTGTCTCTATACGGATAATCTCTCCTACCTTTTTGCGGGTTGTTGGGCTTGCTTTACTTGTATGGCAGATATCGCAAGACGCACTTACCCGTTTATTGTTGTGGCATTGGAGGCATTTATCCATGGTGGGCTCTTTTACAATTGCGAGTGCTTTACCGTGTGCAACAGCGTTATGGCAATCAACACATCGCCCGCCTGCTTCAAGAAAATCAACGTGTCGCGCCTTTACGCCCCATTCCGTAACCACTTCCTTCACAACATTTTTGTGGCAGCGCAGGCAAGACCCGTTGGCAACCTGAGCGTCATAGCGCTTGTTATTATCACTGAACGAGAACTTACTAACCCAGCGCATATAATCAAAAAATCGGACGGCGTAACCGTCAACACCGGGTCCGCTATGGCATGAAATGCAGGCGACTTCCCGGTGGGTGGACTTGTTTACATTATTTACTAGATCACCGTTGTGACAGCGTTTGCAAACGCTATCCTGGCTACCATAGAGGAGTACTCCATTTACCGTTACAAAAACAGCGAAAGTAAAAACCGCGCGGTTAACCCAAGTTTCCCGGCGGGTAACCTCAAAATGTTTAGCAGTAAGGATATCCGAGGCAGAACTTTTCCTGCCCCTTATTGGTGAGATGACCAACCACATTAGCAGGCCAATAATTGTGATAAAAATAAGGAGCATGGCGGATACTAAAACGGTTGTTTGCATGTCCGCCATAGGGTTATTAATTGCCTCAACCAAATCTGAAATAAAGTATCTTAATAGTTTTTCTAAACTATGCCAGCTAAACTTGGGAATGCTAATCAAGGCCGGCGCCCCTCCTAAGTTCTTCTAATCTTTCTCTTTTCAATCCGGGGTGTATATGCCTTGCATGGCAGCTAGTGCATCCGGACTCAAGATGACATTTCTCACAGGTCTTCTTGCCGTTCTTTTTAACAACGCTGCTGTGGCGTTTTAAAAAATCATCGCCGTGCGGCATCGACGTTCCGTGGCATGATAGACAATAGCTTTTATGGTGGCATTGGTAACATCCATTCATATCGGCCTTTGCGTCACGGGGATGAAGCTCTAACCAGTAATCAGGATGCGGGAGTGTAGTATTATGGCACCTCCTGCAATCATTGCTATCATGGCAGGTAATACACGTATTGAGATCTCCCATACCATGAAGACGTTTCCATTATGGTCCATGAGTTATGCGCCAGCTTGTCTCTACCCGTCTTCGTTTGCTGACGTCTTTCATGTGGCAAACCTCACACGATGCGCTTACCTGCTTGTTGTCGTGGCAGATTGAGCATTTATCCATAGTAGGAAACTTCGGGTTGGTCGTGGCAGCGGGATGAGCGACGGTATTGTGACACTCCGTACACCTGTACGAAGCATCATTAATTTCTTTATGGCTAACTTTTAGCGCATTTCGTCTGGTCACCTCCATTAAGACATATCCATGGCATTGCAGGCAACCATCCCGCGAGACATTTGCTACTACAGGGCGTTGATACAGAAAGGTAATTTGGTGAAACACCATACCCACCACTTTTGTTCGCCAGGCAAAGACGTCGAAAAAATCATTTCTCCGGTGGCAGGTATTGCAGTTGATTCTTTTATGAGACGATCTTTCAAGCGCGGCCGCTTGGCTCCTATGGCAAACAGCACAAAATTGCGGGCTTGTTGAAGCCGCCACAGCAGTATTGATGAAGATTATTATTGCCGCAAACCCTATTAACAATCCTCGAAGATGCTTCACTTTAGTGGCCACTGGACATCTTTTCCCATACCTCTTTTGCAACCTCTACGGCATTTTTTTCAAGCGAATCTGTTTGCACCTGAGGAATTACCTCGGTATAGCTGGCATTAATTTCCACAGCATATCCGTTTTTAACCCATGCCATGATTAGCGTGCCGTGGTCTTCGGTATATCCGGCGTTAATCTTTATGCCGATTATCTCTACATTAATTCGCTGTGTTATCTTACGATGTGTCATCAGACTATCAATTGCTTTTTGTGCAGCTTCATCCGAACCGCAGTAGATTATTTTTACATACACATTAAGCGGCTCTACCAGCGTATATTTTTCATCCTCCGGCTTAAATATTGCCTCGGCCGCATAGTTTTCTTCACCGCGGACCTTCTGTCGGCCAAATACTGTATAGCCTTTAACTTCTTTTGGGAAGAAATATACCGGATGAACCGGCGGTACGGGGCCTGCCTGCTGGCTATCTTTAGCCTTGGCAAGATGCCCGGATACTATGTTTCTTGCTTTATTTTTTGCCAGCTCTGTTATTTCCCAGCCGGTTGAGGTAAATGCAGCTAAAAAGGATACAACTACAAGCAATGCCAGTATTCGCCGCTCCCTTATAGAAAAAAGCGGTTTTTTTATTAACTTTTCTTTTTCTTTACCCTCGTCTACTGAAGATTGCTTGCCGGGTTGTAATTTACTGCTATGTAGAAACATTATATACTACCTTATTACTAAGTATCTTTATAATACCATCAAGCGCCATTAAGCTCAATTTTCAGTCACCATGTAACAATAATATCGGCCTGCTTTTAAGTTGTTTTTAAGTAACCGCTTGCGAAAAACAGAACGGCTCCGAAGAGCCGTTCTTTTGTGTTCTTGTAAGTTGGACGCTTTTTACTTGTCGTAACCGATAGAGCGGCTACCCTGTGCACCGTGGCATATCAAACAGATCGTGTCGATCTTGTCGGCACCACCGGTGTAAGGTTGACGAACTTCTTGTGGCGTCGTTTCGCCTGTTGCCGTATCAGCAGTATCCCAGGTATCACCCGGTTGCGGCCCTATTGAGTTAAGTAGTTTGTAGCCACTAGATGGGCCAGAGTGCGGCCAGTCAGATAAGCTCGGACCACCATTTACACCCTGGAACTGGCGATAGGTCTGCTTAAATTTCGCATAGTTAGCCGGCGTGACGTGGCAGGCAGCGCATGTCTTGTCCACTGTTACTGCAACACCCTGCAGCGTGACACTGGTTAGAGTGTTAACACGCGGCATATCGTTGTTGTGGCAGGTGTAGCAATGGAAACCGCTGTTGGTAACAGTTTTGTTCGTGCTGATCATCATCGGAACAGCATGAGACCTGTCACCAAGCATGCCCTGGCCATACTTACCAACACCAAGGTTGGTATCCACGTTGTCTTTGCCCGCGATGTTAAGGTTGTGACAATCCGCGCAGAAGAACGACATAGACGTCTCGTATACCGGTACCTTCTTAAAGATAGTAGGATCTGTAGTATTTGGAGTTGAGTAACGGTATACGGTATAGCCCGTGCGGTTTACACCACCTGCATACGGGGAATCTCCATCTGTGTTGTTTGATAGATCGTTAAACGGAACATCAGCCGGATCTACGTCAACCGTTGCACGCTCAACAACCTTCAAACGAATATCAGCCAATGATCCATGAGTATCAGTAGTTGCACCTGGGTTCAAACGCATTGCGGATGTCGTCGCATCGGTTGATGCAATACCGCCGGATGGACTGTTGCGCAAGAGCTTGTAACCTCCGGTCCACTGGCCTGTGCCGTCCGATTTCATCGGCTTCCATACCTGACGATATGCGTTATGCGGCTGGTGGCAGCTCTGGCAACGAAGCAGAGTTGGACCTACACGATACCAACTGCCAGCATGTACTACCCAGCGCATTATCTTGTTCTTATTAGGATTGTAACGACGTGCGCGGACGGTAAAGGTCTTACCATCGCCGCCGGTTACCGTCTGGTTTTCCTCCCACTGCCATACAGAGCTGTCTGGAATCTCTTCACCCGCGCCGATAGTATGTCCATTGCTCGGGTAAATAGTATTTGCCCCCCAGTAAGCATCTACAACTGAGTGGCGGTGGTCGCCAAGATGGCAGTAATCGCAGGCCTCATCCGGTGTATCAACCCTCATCAAAGCAAAGGTACCGGTTGCACGGTGAACTGCGTGGCAAGTCTTGCATTTGTTGGATGTTGTATCATAGCCACCATGTGGACCGCTGTCACGTTTAGTGCTATCCCAATCATAAAGCTGATTGGTCTGATTCTGGTAGGCACGATATGAACCTTCCAGTTTTGCAGCACTGTCATGGTTGTCCTTGTAGCTCCAGCGTGAGGCACCGTAGGCACCACCTTGCGGTAGAGTGCTTGAAGTAGCAGGGTTGTACCCGCTACCAGGAGGCGTGGCTGTACTAGACTCCGTATAGGTAAAGTTATCGCTGCTGGTAGTTGATGGGTCGTTTGCAAGAGCAACTCCAGCCATCAAGCTAACGAAGACGAGCGCCAGCAAAATAATTAAAACCTTTCTCATTTGTTTCACCTCCTTTCATTCAA